>JBBFKT010000001.1:401853-654573 GCA_037482015.1 Thermodesulforhabdaceae bacterium | reverse complement strand
TTGTCGTTTAAGGGGTCTGCGGAGTTTGTTCCCTTTGATCAGATTGACAAAGCGCCGGAAGAGAGAGAACGAGGCATTACGATAGCGACAGCACATGTGGAGTATGAGACCGACAAGAGACATTATGCCCATGTGGACTGCCCAGGTCACGCTGACTACATCAAGAACATGATTACCGGTGCGGCGCAGATGGATGGAGCGATTCTGGTGGTGGCAGCAGACGATGGACCGATGCCACAGACTAGAGAACACATTCTTCTTGCAAGGCAGGTAGGAGTTCCCTACATTGTGGTGTTTCTTAACAAGGTCGATATGGTTGATGATCCAGAGCTTATAGAACTTGTAGAACTTGAAGTAAGAGAACTTCTTACAAATTACGGATTTCCCGGGGATGAAGTGCCTGTAGTTAAGGGATCTGCTCTGAAGGCTCTGGAATCTAACGATCCCAACAGCCCTGAAGCAAAATGCATCTTTGAACTTATGGAGGCTATAGATAACTATATCCCCGAGCCTATAAGAGATGTAGACAAGCCATTTCTCATGCCTATAGAAGACGTCTTCTCCATAAGTGGACGAGGAACAGTAGTAACGGGTAGAGTAGAACGAGGTATAATAAAAGTTGGAGACGAAGTTGAGATAGTAGGTTTTGGACCTACTCAGAAGACGGTTTGCACAAGTATTGAAATGTTCAGAAAGATTCTGGATGAAGGACGAGCAGGAGACAATATAGGAATACTCCTTAGAGGTATTAAGAAGGAAGAAGTAGAAAGAGGAATGGTTGTAGCAAAGCCGGGAAGCATAACACCTCACACTAAGTTCAAGGCAGAAGTTTACGTGCTAAAGAAAGAAGAAGGTGGAAGACATACGCCTTTCTTCTCGGGCTACAGACCTCAATTCTACTTCAGAACAACAGACGTTACCGGAACGATCAAACTCCCCGATGGAGTAGAAATGATAATGCCCGGGGATAACACAAACATTGAAGTGGAACTCATTACCCCGGTCGCTCTCGAAAAGGAACTCCGCTTCGCAATCCGTGAAGGAGGCCGCACCGTCGGCGCAGGAGTTATTACGGAAATTTTACAGTAGCGTCATGCTAGGGAAGAGGAACAGCGATGGCTACGACCGAAAAGAACGAAAAGACCGAAAGAATACGAATCCGCTTGAAAGCATATGATCATCGGTTGTTGGATCAGGCGGTTAAAGAGATAGTAGAAACGGTGAGCAAGACCGGAGCCCGTATTTCAGGACCTATACCACTTCCTACTAAAATTCATCGCTATACCGTGCTTCGGTCGCCTCACATAGACAAGAAATCTAGAGAACAGTTCGAGATTAGAGTGCACAAGAGGCTTATTGACATTATTGACCCGACACAGCAGACAGTCGATGCACTTATGAAACTTGATCTTTCGGCAGGCATCGATGTGGAGATAAAGTAGTTAGGTTGTCATCCTGAAGAAACAAATTTTTTTGAATGATGTAAAATAGTTGCTTGCTTTGCAAGCGTTATAGAAAATTTTATGGCGGATAAAGGGTCAGAAGAGAGTGGGAGCTATGATTAAGGGACTTATCGGGCGCAAGATAGGGATGACGCAGATATTTGCAGAAGATGGAACGGTGGTGCCAGTAACTGTTATTGAGACCGGACCATGCATAGTGACTCAGATAAAAACAGAAGAAAAGGATGGATACCGAGCCGTCCAGTTGGGGTTTGGGCAGGCAAAACCCAAAAATCTAACTCGTCCGTTAAAGGGACATCTAGACAAATCGGTATCACTTACCGAAGACAAACAATACCCCAAAATACTCAGGGAGTTCAGAGTTGATGATCCCTCCGCTTTCCAGCTCGGACACAAAATTGTCGCAAGCGATGTTTTTTCGATCGGAGACCGAGTTGATGTAATCGGAATAACAAAAGGGCGAGGTTTTTCGGGCACGATCAAAAGATGGGGATTTCAGCGTGGTCCCATGACGCATGGATGTAAAAACATCCGTGAGCCTGGTTCCACAGGGTGCGCCACCTTCCCTGCTCGAGTCATCAAAGGAAAAAAAATGCCGGGACATTATGGTAGCGAGCGGGTTACAGTTTTAAACCTCGCTATCGTGGATATAAGACCAGAGGACAACGTTATACTAGTGCGCGGTGCTGTTCCAGGATCACGCAACGGGATCGTGTTGATTCGCAAAACCAACCGGTTAAAAAAGTAACGTTAGGGAGCGTCGAGGGTTATCATGCCTACAGTGTATGTTTACAACATGAATAAAGAAATGGTGGGAGAGCTAAATTTACGGGACGATATATTTAACGTCCCCGTAAAAATTCCCGTGCTTCATCAGGTAGTGTTGTATCAACTGGCAAAGCGTCGAGCGGGCACAGCCAAAACCAAGACTAGAACAGAAGTATCCGGTGGTGGAAGGAAGCCTTGGCGCCAGAAAGGAACGGGGCGAGCACGAGTAGGAAGCATTCGCTCTCCTTTGTGGAGAGGCGGCGGGATCATTCATGGTCCTAAGCCTCGATCATATGCCTTCAAATTGCCGAAAAAAGTTAGGCGTCTGGCGTTAAAGATGGCTCTTTCTCAAAAGCTGAAAGACTTCGAACTCACAGTGCTCGATAAGCTGCAAATGGATCGGATCAGCACTAAAGAATTTGTCAGCTTTATGAAAAGGTTTGAATTGGGAAAGACGCTCTTTGTGATGCCTTTAGATGATGAGGTGGTGGAAAAATCGGCACGAAACATTCCTTTAGTGAAGATTCTCCGTTGGGACGGATTAAACGTCTATGATGTTTTAAACTATCACCACCTTGTTCTTACACAGGAAAGTGTCCAAAAGATAGAGGAGTTCTTGGGGAAATGAGCAACGACCTGATCAAGGCATATAGCGTCATTAAACGGCCGATCCTTACGGAAAAAACGCTGCTTCAAAAAAACTTATACAACAAGCTCACCTTCGAGGTGGATCCAAAGGCTAACAAGATAGAGATCCGTAAGGCGGTAGAACTAATCTTCAAAGTTGACGTTGTAGATGTCCACACAATACGAATGAAAGGAAAGAAAAAAAGGATTGGTCGATATTTTACAAAAAGACCCGATTGGAAAAAGGCAATTGTAACTATCAAACCCGGACAGAAAGTAGAACTTTTTGAGGGTGTGTAGAGCGCGTTTAGGAATAGGGTCATTGTGTCTGCGACAATCCTTTTTGGGTGGCTCTAGGCGGAGCGAACTAACTCGGTGAGTAAATATTTTGCAGTAGCGAAGAATCATACATGAGGGTAAGACCATGGGTATCAAAAAGGTAAAGCCAACATCGCCGGGCAGAAGATTTCAAACCTACTTGACTTTTGACGAAATTACCAAAACTGAACCTGAAAAGAGCCTGGTGGAACCCCTAAAAAAAACGGGGGGAAGAAACAATTTCGGTCGTGTAACAGCATGGCATAGAGGCGGCGGGCATAAGAGACTCTACAGGATTATCGACTTTAGACGTGATAAAGAGGGCATACCCGCTAAAGTTGCGAGCATAGAATACGATCCTAACAGATCTGCCAACATAGCTCTGCTGCATTACGTTGATGGTGAAAAGCGTTACATCATTGCTCCCATGGGCCTTAAAGTTGGTGATCAGGTAATTACCAGTGATGAGGCCGATATTAAACCTGGCAATTGCTTAAGGTTGAAGGCAATCCCAGTGGGAACAATTGTCCATAACGTGGAACTTCAACCCGGCAAAGGTGGACAATTAGGAAGATCTGCTGGGACAGCAATACAGGTCATGGCAAAAGAAGGGCGTTATGCCGTTTTGCGTCTTCCCTCAGGTGAGATGCGAATGGTGCTCCTGGAGTGCAAGGCTACAATCGGGCAAGTTGGAAACATTGATCACATAAACGTTTCCATAGGCAAAGCCGGAAGGAACCGATGGCTTGGCCGTCGTCCTCACGTGAGAGGCGTGGCCATGAACCCAATAGATCATCCCATGGGTGGTGGTGAAGGTAAAAGCTCAGGTGGGCGCCATCCCTGTACACCCTGGGGAGTACCTACTAAGGGTTATAAAACGAGAAAACCAGATAAGCCAAGCGACAAGTTCATAATAAGACGGCGCAAGTAGAAGGCGCCTATATGTTTAAGTAAGGAGGATAACGTGCCGCGTTCCTTAAGAAAGGGACCTTTTGTAGATGATCATCTCATGAAAAAGGTTCTTAAGGCGAGAGAGACTGGCGACCGAAAAGTTATTAAAACCTGGTCTCGCCGGTCCACCATCGTGCCCGAATTTGTCGGGTTGACTATTGCCGTGCATAATGGCAGAAAGTTTATCCCTGTTTACATTACCGAAAATATGATCGGGCATAAGCTAGGGGAATTTGCACCCACAAGAACTTTTTATGGACACGCAGGGGATAAGAAATCCAAGGTCAAAGGGAAGAAATGATGGAAGCAAAAGCTGTTGCCAAATACATGCGAGTTTCTCCCCAAAAGGCTCGTTTGGTTGCCAACCTAATTAGAGGTAAAAAAGTGAGCGAGGCTTACCACATCCTGCGCTACACCCCGAGAAAAGCCGCTCGCATAATCTATAAAACTCTCGCTTCAGCCGTGGCAAATGCGGAAGAAACCAAAATGATGGATGTGGATAACCTCTATGTAAGCAAGATTTATGTTGATGAAGGACCTAGGCTCAGAAGATGGAAAGCCAGGGCTATGGGAAGAGTAAGACCGATAGTTCGGAGATTAAGTCATATAACGGTAGTAGTGGCTGACGAATAAAGGACGGTCAAAGTTTAATAAGGTGTGGAGGTGAAGCTTGGGTCAAAAGGTTCATCCAAAAGGTTTTCGGCTCGGAGTTATAAGAACTTGGGATTCCAAGTGGTTTTCTGAGAAAGAATATAATAAGTTGGCAGTAGAAGATCGAAACATTCGCAAAATCATAAAAGAGAAATTCTACCATGCGGGGGTTTCTTTGATTGAAATCGAGCGAGCCGGAAACAAGGTCAAAGTGATTATTCATACAGCTAGACCCGGAATTGTTATTGGTAAAAAGGGCGTTGAGATTGAAGCTCTACGAAAAGAGCTAGAACAACGTTTCAATCGAGAATTCACAATAGATACCAAAGAGGTTCGACGCCCGGAACTTGATGCTACCCTGGTGGCAGAAAACATCGCTTTGCAACTCCTTAGAAGGGTTGCCTTCAGGCGGGCAATGAAACGAGCCGTAACTGCTGCACTTAAGGCTGGAGCCAAAGGTATAAAGGTTGCCTGCTCAGGTCGGTTAGGTGGAGCAGAAATGGCAAGATATGAATGGTATAGAGAAGGACGAGTGCCCCTTCATACCTTAAGAGCTGATATTGATTACGGCACAGCTATTGCCAAAACAACTTATGGAGTAATCGGAATAAAAGTCTGGATTTTTAAGGGAGAGGTTCTCCCATAAAAGCGGTGAACGAGACAAGGAGACCTTAAAATGCTAGCTCCAAAAAGAGTTAAATACCGCAAAATGCAAAAGGGCCGTATGAAGGGTATGGCAACCCGAGGCAATAGTCTTGCCTTTGGAGACTACGGTCTTAAAGCACTCGAATGCGGATGGTTGACTTCAAAGCAGATTGAAGCAGCGCGAATAGCTATTACACGATACGTCAAGCGCGGTGGGAAAGTATGGATTCGTGTTTTTCCCGATAAACCCATTACGAAGAAACCGGCTGAAACTCGTATGGGTAAAGGAAAAGGTTCTCCCGAAGGCTGGGTTGCGGTCGTTAAACCTGGGCGAATTCTATATGAAATCAAGGGAATTTCAGAAGAAGTAGCAAAGGAAGCCCTGCGTTTGGCATCTCATAAGCTTCCTATCGCAACAAGATTTGTATCAAGGCAGGATGTGCTATGAAGAAGCATGCTGAAGAGCTTAGAAACATGACGAGAGAGGAACTTCTGGCGAGATTGAAAGATCTCAAAGAGGCCCTTTTTAGCCTCAAGATCCAGCATTCTCGCGAGCAACTCCAAAATACTGCTCAATTGAAGAAAACCCGAAGGGAAATTGCTCGAGTCTTGACCATTCTTGGAGAAAAAGGGCTACAAGATAAAGGTAAACGAGGATAAAAGTTTATGGAAGGGCAAGCCAAAAAGGTTTCTAACAGGAAGAGATTTGTAGGCGTTGTTATAAGTGATAAGATGGATAAGACAATCACTGTGCGAGTGGAAAGACTCGTTGAGCACCCAATGTATCATAAGTATGTAAAAAGATATAAGAAATTCAAAGCGCACGATCCCCGAAACCTCTGTAGGGAGGGAGATCGGGTTATGATAGAGGAAACGAGACCGCTAAGCAAAACAAAGCGTTGGCGTGTTGTAACCATACTTGAGCGTGCCGCAAAAAGGGATACCAGTGGTCCCGTAATAGATACAGTAGATGAGCAGTCGTAAGGAGTGAAGCCATGATCCAGCAGGAAACTCAACTTAATGCAGCGGATAACTCGGGAGCTAAGAAGCTCTACTGTATCCGAGTGCTTGGGGGCAGCAAACGGCGGTATGCCACTGTCGGGGATGTAATCGTTGTATCCGTAAAAGAAGCACTTCCTAATTCCAAAGTAAAAAAAGGCGATGTAATGAGAGCTGTAGTGGTTAGAACCAAAAAAGAAGTGCGACGTCCCGACGGTTCTTACATCAAGTTTGACGATAATTCCGCCGTTCTTATCAACAACGCAGGAGACCCAATAGGAACTCGTATATTCGGTCCTGTGGCTAGAGAGCTTCGAGCAAAGAATTTCATGAAAATAATATCGCTTGCTCCCGAAGTATTGTAGAAGGGAGAAAAAGTTATGGCGTCCGTGAAAACATCATCAACACCAAAGTATGAAAAAAAGTTTCGCATCAAGAAAAACGACATAGTGATGGTTACCGCCGGCAAGGAAAAAGGCAAGACTGGCAAGGTGCTTAAAATTCTTAAGAAAAAAGATCGAGTCATTGTAGAAAAGATCAACATGATTAAAAGGCACCTTAGGCCAGGCAGATACAGTCAGGAAGGCGGCATATTGGAACGGGAAGGACCAATTCATATCTCTAACGTTATGCTTGTGTGTCCTAAGTGCACAAAGCCAACGCGGGTGGGCTATAAGTTCCTCGATGACGGACGAAAAGTCCGATATTGCAAGAAATGTAATGAAATTATCGAGGGCTAACGTCCACGATGGAGGAAGTTAATGGCGCGACTTAGAGAAGTTTACGAAAAAGAAATCAGGTCCATGCTCCAGGAGAGATTCGGTTATAAAAGCCCAATGCAGGTTCCACGCATTGAAAAGATAGTCTTAAACATGGGATTAGGTGAAGCTATTCAAAATGCGAAAATTCTGGAAACAGCTTCTGAAGATTTAAAACTTATCAGCGGGCAAAAACCGGTTATCACTAGAGCTAGAAAAAGCATCGCTGCATTTAAACTGCGTAAGGGTATGCCGATAGGTTGTATGGTAACCCTAAGAGGCGATAGGATGTATGACTTTCTGGAAAAGCTTATCCACGTGGCACTGCCCAGAATAAGGGACTTCAGAGGGGTATCGCCAAAGTCGTTCGATGGAAGAGGAAACTACACCATAGGAATTCGTGAACATATTATATTTCCAGAAATCGACTACGATAAAGTGGATAAGATAAAAGGGCTGAATGTAACTATTACGACTACGGCAAAAACTGATGAGGAAGCTCGAGCCCTACTCGAAGGGTTTGGAATGCCTTTCAGAAAGTAAAGGGGGGAATAAACATTGGCAAAGAAGTCTCTGATTATCAAAGCGCAGAGGAAGCCAAAGTTTAAGGTTCGAGCATACAATCGATGTCCGCTTTGCGGGCGATCTCGAGCCTATTTGCGCAAATTTGGCATGTGTCGTATATGTTTCAGAACTCTGGCTCTTAGTGGAGAACTTCCGGGAGTCAGGAAGGCAAGTTGGTAGAAGAGGAGCAAGCTTCTATGGTGATGACGGATCCGATCGCCGATTTTTTGAACAGAATTGTTAATGCTCAACGTGTGCGGATGGATAAGGTGGATATTCCCGCATCCAAGATAAAGCTAAACATTGCGAGAATCCTCAAAGATGAGGGATATATCAAACACTACAAGTTTATCCACGACAACCGCCAGGGTATTTTGAGAATTCAGTTAAAGTATGACTCACAAAGGCAAGCAGCGATCGCTGGAGTCAAAAGAGTTAGCAAACCTGGACGGCGAGTGTATGTGGGATACGAAGAAATCCCTAAAATTCTAAATGGGTTGGGAATTGCTATACTCTCTACATCAAAGGGAATTCTAACTGACAAACAGGCAAGAAAGGAAAAGGTTGGCGGGGAACTTATCTGCGCTGTGTGGTAGCAGCAGAAACGCCAAGAATGATAGGAGAAAGGAGAAAGGGTCATGTCCCGTATTGGGAAACGTCCCGTGCAAATACCAAAGGATGTGACCGTTACCATTCAAGGGACAGAGGTAACGGTAAAAGGACCGAAAGGAACGCTCAGTCGGAAGTTCCCTGATAAGGTTAATATTGAGCTAAAAGACGGAGCTGTGGTCGTAACCCCTAGGGATCAGTCGCGCCAGGCGAGATCGATTCACGGGCTTGTCAGAACTCTTATCAACAATATGGTTGTTGGAGTGCACCAGGGGTTTACTAGGGAGCTTCACATCTTCGGAACCGGTTATAGGGCTGATGTAAAGGGAAACGCCCTGGTTCTTTCGCTGGGATACTCCCATCCAGTCGAATTCCAATTACCAGAAGGTATTAAGGCAACCGTTGATAAGCAAGTTATAATCAAGCTCGAAAGCTCGGATAAAGAATTGCTTGGGCAAACTGCGGCCAAGATAAGAGATCTGAGACCCGTAGAGCCATACAAAGGAAAAGGAATTCGATACGGGGACGAAGAAGTTCGCCGAAAAGCTGGCAAAACTGGTTCGAAGAAATAGTCCTGATGGGAGGAGGATAGAAGCATGGGTTCAAATCTTGACCCGCGGGTGGCGGCACGTCTGCGGCGGAAAAAAAGAATACGGAAGAAAGTTTTTGGGACGGCTTTACGTCCGCGGCTTTGCGTTTATAGAAGCCTTAAACACATTTACGCTCAAGTAATTGATGATGAAAGGGGCGTAACAATTGTTGCTGCATCAACACTTTCACCCGAACTTAAGGGAAAGCTTGAGTCTGCCTCAGGCAAGGTTGACGCAGCAAAGCTTGTCGGAGCACTTATAGCTAAAAAAGCTCTTGAAAAAGGAATTCAAAAAGTGGTTTTCGATCGTAACGGTTATCTATACCATGGGCGTGTTCAGGCTTTGGCAGAGGGGGCTCGTGAAGCTGGTTTAGATTTTTAGATAGAAGGGAGGCAACATCTTGGTAAGATATGTAGCAACGGAAGATTCCTACGATCTCCAGCTTATTGATAAGGTCGTCCATATAAGCCGTGTAGCCAAAGTTGTAAAGGGCGGTAGGAGGTTTTCTTTCAGCGCCCTTGTAGTGGTTGGCGACGGAAAAGGGCGTGTCGGATACGCTTTGGGTAAGGCTCGTGAGGTGCCTGATGCCATTCGTAAAGGCATGGAAGCGGCTCAAAAAAATATGCTTACTATACCTATCGTCAACGGTACGATAACTCATACAGTAGAAGGAAATTTCGGAGCATCCAAAGTTATATTAAAACCCGCTTCTCAAGGAACTGGTGTTATCGCGGGTGGAGTAGTGAGAGCCATCATGGAAGCGGCTGGAGTAACCGATATTCTTACGAAGTGTTTGGGATCTCGAAATCCCCATAACGTTGTTAAAGCCACAATCGATGGACTTAAAAAGCTCAAAAGCCCAGAAGAAGTGGCAAAGCTAAGAGGGAAAAACCTGGACGAGATCGTAGGTTGAGATTCCCCGTAGAATGCTCTCAAGATCAAAAGGAGGAAATTAGTTTATGGCTCGCATGATCAAAGTAAAGCTTGTGAGAAGTTCTATAGGACATCCTGAAAAGCACAGGCGAATTTTGAGAGCCCTGGGACTTACTAAACTTAACAAAACCCGACAATTCTATCCAAATCCCGCTATTCTGGGCGCTATCCGCAAAGTTGCTCACTTTGTGGAGTTGGAAATAGTCGAAGAATAAAAATAGCAAGAGAGGGACAGGACAATGGGACTTAGACTTAGTGATCTTGCTCCAGCACCTGGTTCCAGACATAAAAAGAAAAGAGTCGGAAGAGGTCCTGGTTCAGGACATGGAAAAACGGCATGTAAAGGACACAAAGGCCAAAAGGCCAGAACTGGGCTTGAAATTCCTCCTTGGTTTGAGGGCGGACAGATGCCGCTTATTCGGAGAACTCCCAAGCGAGGATTTTACAATAAGTTTAGAAAAGAATATGCAGTTGTTAACCTGCGCGATCTAAATCGTTTTGAACCAAACAGCGAAGTTGGTCCAGAAGAATTGAAAAAAGCCGGGTTGGTTAAAAAATCCAAATCGGGCATTAAATTGCTGGCCGAAGGTGAACTTAAACATCCGCTCATCTTGAAGGTTCATAAAGCCAGTGCCGTAGCTGTTGAAAAAGTTAAGGCTATCGGAGGGCAAATTACACTTCTATCGCAGCAAAGTGAGGCGATTCAGTAATGTTTAACATTGGTAGTTTTCAGAATATTGGGAAAATTCCCGAGCTAAAGAAGCGAATCCTCATAACTCTTCTTTTTTTGGCAGTCTATCGAATAGGCGTTCATGTGCCAACCCCTGGTATAAATGCCGAAGCACTTAACGCCTTTTTTAATGCAGCTCAGGGGACATTGCTCGGTTTTTTTGATATGTTCTCTGGAGGCGCCATGAGGCGCCTTTCGATCTTCGCCCTGGGAATTATGCCTTACATCAGTTCGTCAATTATTCTTCAACTGCTCACGGTAGTAATTCCTCATCTGGAACAATTGAAAAAAGAGGGAGAAGCCGGTAGGAAGAAAATTGTTCAATACACCCGCTATGGAACGGTCATTCTCAGTTTCATTCAGGGTTTTGGCATCGCCTTTGGACTTGAAGGCATGACAGCACCTGGGGGCGAAGCGGTTGTGATACATCCTGGCTGGGGTTTCCGCCTAATGACGGTCATTACATTAACGGCTGGAACTGCTTTTATCATGTGGCTTGGCGAACAGATAACCGAAAAGGGCATTGGAAATGGTATATCGCTTATAATATTTGCCGGGATTGTAGCAGGAATGCCCTCCGCCGTAGGGAATACTATAAGGCTGGTAGAAACAGGTGAGATGAGCATCTTTAAGGTGCTCATTATTCTAATCCTCATTCTCTTAGTTGTTGGATTTGTTATATTTGTGGAACGTGGACAGAGAAGGGTTCCAGTGCAGTATGCACGGCGAGTCGTGGGAAGGAGAGTATACGGGGGACAGAGCACTCACATCCCTTTGAAAATCAACACTTCAGGGGTTATTCCACCCATTTTCGCATCCTCCCTTATTATGTTTCCTGCAACTATAGCAAACTTTGTTCCTCATCCTGCCCTTAAGACTCTCTCTATGTGGCTTTCTCCGGGGCATTGGCTCCATACTATATTTTACGTCGGTTTTATAATCTTCTTCTGCTTTTTCTACACCGCTATCGTTTTTAATACCCAGGACGTTGCGGAAAATATGAAAAAATACGGTGGTTTTATACCCGGCATTAGACCTGGCAAAGCGACCGCAGAATACATAGACAAAGTCTTGAGCCGGATAACGCTTGGAGGAGCAATATACGTTTCCGCGGTATGTATTCTTCCCGAAATTCTTATCACCAAATTCAATGTTCCATTTTACTTTGGCGGAACTGCTCTCTTGATCGTCATAGGCGTTGCGCTAGATACGGTAGCTCAAATAGAAGCTCACATGCTGACCAGACATTACGAAGGTTTCTTAAAACAGGGAAGAGTGGTGGGACGCCGATAGAGAATAATTTTGCAATTCGGCGTAATTGTTATGAAGCAATATAGACAATGTAAAAATCGAGGAGGATTGGGAAATGAACATCATACTGTTGGGACCTCCAGGAGCAGGCAAAGGCACACAGGCTAAGCGGCTTATAGAAAGGTATGGAATCCCCCAAATTTCTACAGGCGATATGCTAAGAGCGGCTGTAGCAGAAAAAACACCCCTTGGTCTGGAAGCTAAAAAATACATGGACGCAGGCCAACTTGTCCCGGATAGTGTTGTAATCGGGTTAGTTAAAGAACGCATCCAGAAAGATGATTGCAAAAAGGGTTATATGCTTGATGGATTTCCTAGAAACGTGAGCCAGGCCGAAACTCTAGATAAAATGCTGAGTGAACTAGGGCAAAAGATCGATCATGTGGTATGCATCGAAGTTCCCGAAGATGAACTCGTTCAAAGACTGACAGGTAGAAGAACTTGCCGTCAATGCGGAGCTGGTTATCATGTTATGTTTGATCCTCCTAAAAAAGATGGCGTCTGCGACAAATGCGGTGGAGAACTCTACCAGCGCGACGATGATAATGTTCAGACTGTGACATCAAGACTTAAAGTTTACAAAGATCAGACTGAACCACTCATCGCCTACTACGAAAAACAGGGCAAACTTCGCAGGATCAATGGTTTGGGCTCGATTGATGAAATCTTTAATCGCATCGTAGCCGTATTGGGATAAAGGTAAGAAAGGATCGACATCGTTGATCACTCTGAAGAGCCAAGAAGAAATAGAGAAGATCCGTAGAGCATGTCTCATAGTAGCGGAAGTGTTGGAAAGGTTGAAAGAAGAGGTCAAACCTGGAATTACTACGTGGGATCTTAATCGGCTAAGTGAAGAACTTGCAAGAAAAAAAAAGGCGACACCAGCTTTCAAAGGGTATAAGGGTTATCCTTATGCCCTTTGCACATCAATAAATGAAGAAATCGTTCATGGGATGCCCTCTAAGAAGCGGGTATTAAAGGAGGGGGACATAATTAGCTTAGATTTTGGAGTTGTGGTGGATGGGTTTTATGGAGATGCGGCAATAACGGTTCCGGTAGGTAAGATAAGCGAGCGAGCGGAAAGACTTTGTAGAGTTACCAGGGAATCTCTATATTGTGGAATTGCCGAAGCAAAGGTTGGAAATCGCTTATCGGATATTTCTCACGCTATCCAGGTACGCGCTGAAATGGAAGGTTTTTCAGTGGTAAGAGAGTTTGTAGGACATGGGATTGGAAGATCTTTGCATGAAGGTCCTCAGATTCCAAACTATGGTCCGCCGGGAAGAGGTCCAAGACTTAAGGCTGGTATGGTTTTCGCCATAGAACCAATGATCAACGAAGGAACCCATCAAATAGAAATTCTTCCCGACGGTTGGACAGCGGTTACAAAGGACAGAAGGCTTTCTGCGCATTTTGAACATACGATAGCTATTACTCCCAGGGGACCTGAAATTCTTTCTTCTCTGAATGAAGAAGCGGTTTTCTTTGACAAAAGCAATTATAGGGTGTAAATTTCAATTTTTGGAACCTGTAAGCAAGGAAATTCAAAGTTAAGGAGAAGTGAAAGGCATGCCAAAAGAGGATGCCATTGAAGTGGAAGGAACGGTTGTAGAAACGCTTCCAAATGCCATGTTTAGAGTAGAACTTCCTAATGGGCATCGAGTGCTCGCCCACATATCTGGGAAGATGCGGATGCATTTTATTAGAATTCTCCCGGGAGACAAGGTTACAGTGGAATTGTCGCCGTATGATTTGACTCGAGGACGCATCATCTACAGAGCAAAATCGTAAAGGATTAGTAAGGAGCAGGGAAGATGAAGGTTAGAGCGTCGGTCAAGAGGATTTGTAAGAAGTGCAGAATTATTAAACGTCACGGGTCCGTAAGGGTTATTTGTGAAAATCCCAAACACAAACAGCGCCAGGGATAAACGGGATAAGCGGGAGGTAAGAAAAGTTGGCTCGTATCGCAGGAGTTGATTTGCCTAAAAACAAGCGTATTGAGATCGCCCTGACTTACATTTACGGTATAGGGCGTTCCACGGCTAAGAAAATCATCGAAGAGGCGGGAATAGATCCTAATACTCGAACTGACAACCTAACGGACGAACAGATTGCTGCTTTACGCCGGATTATCGATACAAACTACAAGGTCGAGGGAGAACTGAGAACTCAGGTTGCAATGAACATTAAAAGGCTCATGGACATGGGGTGTTACAGAGGTCTCAGACATCGCCGTGGATTGCCAGTAAGAGGACAAAGAACTCATTCTAACGCCAGAACTCGCAAGGGACCGAGAGGCTCTCTCATCGGAAAGAAGAAAAAGTAGAAATGACCAGGAGGAACAATGGCTAAGCAGAGAGGACCTAGAAAAAAGAAAGAAAAAAAGAACATCCAAAACGGAATTGCTCATATTCAATCTACCTTTAACAATACGATTGTAACCATAACCGACATGAGCGGTAATACGATCTCTTGGGCAAGTGCAGGAACTCAAAACTTCAAGGGATCTCGTAAAAGCACTCCTTTTGCCGCTCAGATGGCTGCTGAATCTGCGGCAAAAAAAGCAATGGAGCACGGACTTCAAAATGTTGAGGTTCACATCAAAGGACCTGGATCTGGCCGTGAAGCAGCTCTTAGGGCGTTACAGGCGGTTGGGTTGAATATCACCGCTATTAAAGATGTTACCCCAATCCCCCATAACGGTTGTCGCCCTCCGAAGCGTCGGCGAGTATGAGCAAAGAAATTCTATGAGTTAGAAGGGAGGAAAAACCTTGGCTCGATATACTGGACCTGCCTGTCGGTTGTGCCGTCGTGAAAATATGAAACTATATCTTAAAGGCGACCGATGCTATTCCGATAAATGCGCTTACGAAAGAAGGAACTACGCTCCCGGTCAACATGGAAAGATCCGAGCAAAGCTTTCGGATTACGGACTGCGACTTAGAGAAAAGCAAAAGTTGAGACGTATTTATGGCCTTACTGAAACTCAGTTTAAAAAGTATTTTAAAGAAGCCGAACGGCAGAAAGGTGTAACCGGTACTAACTTCCTTATCCTGCTTGAACGTCGCCTTGACAACGTGGTCTATCGCCTTGGGTTTGCTCAATCTCGAGCTCAAGCAAGACAGATGGTGCGACACGGGCATTTCCTGGTAAACGGAAAGTCTGTAGATATTCCCTCATACCTTCTAAAGCCGGGAGATGTAGTCGTAGTTAGAGAAAAAAGCCGAAGCCTGGCGGTAATTAACGAAGCTCTTGAGGCTTTGCCGAGGCGTGGCGTGTCTCCATGGCTCGAACTTAAAAGAGAACAATACGAGGGAGTTTTCAAAACTTTCCCCACAAGGGAAGAGATAGACATACCCGTGCAGGAGCAGTTGATCGTAGAGTTTTACTCGAAGTAAATGCTACACCTCGATTTTTCTGTTACAAACCGGTTGGGTCCCTAATGCTTCAAATGTGGTAGCAAAGGGATTTAAAAGCCGGTTTTTGTTGTCTCTAGTAAAAGAGGCTAATTTGGTGTTGATGAATTGACGAGGATACACCATGGATATAGCAAAGAACTGGAAAGAACTTATAAAACCTAAGGGTTTGAAAATTGAAAAGCCCGGCGATCCTAACAGGTATGCAAAGTTTGTTTGCGAACCTCTTGAGAGAGGTTTCGGAATAACTTTGGGCAACGCCCTAAGAAGGGTTTTGCTTTCATCCCTTAGGGGTTGTGCTATCACAAGTGTCAAGATCGAAGGTGTGGCTCACGAATTTTCCAGCATCCCCGGAGTGGTTGAAGACGTAACAGACATAGTGCTAAACCTTAAGGGCGTGCGTTTCAAATCGAAAACGGATGAACCGGCTACACTTCGTATAGAAAAAACCGGGAAAGGTGTTGTAAAAGCTGGAGATATTCATGGCAGTTCCCTGGTTACAGTGCTTAACCCCGATCATTACATTTGCACTCTGTCTAAAGACGCCCACATTAAAATGGAACTCAAGGTTAAAACCGGCAAAGGCTATGTTCCCGCAGAGCGTAACACTGAACCTAACATGCCTATTGGAACAATACCAATAGATGCTATCTTTTCACCTATTGATCGCGTAACTTATACGGTCACCCAAGCTCGAGTAGGACAAATGACAGATTACGATCGTCTCACAATGGAAGTTTGGACCGATGGAAGCATCACACCGGAAGATGCCTTAGCCTATGCCGCAAAAATCCTTAAAGATCAGTTTTCTGTTTTCATAAACTTTGAAGAGGATGTGGAAATACCTAAAGAAGAGCCACCAAAGGAAGAAAAAGTTGTATGGAACGACAACCTATTTCGCAGAGTCGACGAATTGGAACTGTCAGTTAGATCAGCAAATTGCTTGAAAAATGCTGACATTAAGTATATAGGGGAACTCGTTCAGAAGACCGAAGCCGAAATGTTGAAAACAAAAAACTTTGGTCGGAAGTCTCTTAATGAGATCAAAGAAATCCTTGCGGAAATGGGTCTGTCGCTAGGGATGAAGTTAGAGGGATTCCCAAGCAGAGAAGAGTTAGAACGAAAAGAAAGAGAGAGGGAAAAGGAAAGCTATGCGTCATAGAGTAGCCGGAAGAAAGCTGGGGAGAAAAACAGAACACAGGCTTGCCATGTTCAGAAACATGGTCACGTCTTTGCTCGACCATGAGCGAATTGTGACCACGGTGCCAAAGGCAAAGGAAATAAGGAAATTTGCTGAGCACATGATCACTCTCGGCAAGCGTGGTGATCTTCACGCCAGACGACAGGCTCTTGCCTTCGTCCGAAGCAAAAAAGTTGTTCATAAGCTCTTTGCCGAAATCGCTCCTCGGTATGCTCAGCGACAGGGTGGATACACTCGCATAGTTAAAATGGGTTTCAGGCGAGGAGATGGTTCGCCAATGTGCCTTATTGAGCTAGTAAAACCGGAAGAACAAAAATAAAATTCCCTAAGCAAGAAGGTGCCGCTTTGCGGCACCTTTAACTTTTATTCAATCCCCTCCCATAAACTCATTTCCCATGAATGTTTATTTAGTCAGCCTTGGATGCGATAAAAACCTTGTTGACAGTGAGCGAATGCTGGGAATTCTCATCCGGTCGGGATTATCACCCGTAACCGATCCAGCTCAAGCTGATATCATTGTTATCAACACCTGTGGATTTATAGAATCAGCCGTTGAAGAAGCTATCGATCACATCTTTACCTTAGCCACCTGGAAAGATAAGGGAAGATGTAAAAAAATTGTGGTAACCGGTTGCATGGTTCAACGCTACGGCAAAAAGTTAACCACTCTAATGCCCGAAGTAGATCTATTCCTGGGAACAAACCACTATGAGGACATAGCTCTGGTTTTAGATTCCAATCACCCTTCCCTTCTAGTTTCACGTCCCGATAAGGTAAGCCATCAATCTTTTCTATTCCGCGCTGTATCAACTGATAAGTCTTACGCCTATCTTAAAATATCCGAAGGCTGCAGTAACGTCTGCACTTACTGCATGATTCCCAAAATTAGAGGTCCCCTGAGAAGCCGCCCTTTGAATGACATCCTTCAGGAAGCACGAATGCTAAACGAACTTGGAATTCCTGAAATTATTCTTATAGCACAGGATGTGGCTTCTTACGGGCGAGATTGGGGAAGTTCTGATCAATTAATAAAACTCCTGGAAGCTCTTGAAACTCTAACATCTATTCGATGGATCAGGCTATTATACACATACCCGGGACACATTACTGAAAAACTGCTTGCTACTATAAAATCATCTTCAAAAATTTTGCCTTATCTAGATATACCCTTTCAACACGTTTCCCCTACCCTGCTCGCAGCCATGGGAAGAAAAAGAATAGCTCAACATCCTGCAGAAGTTATAGAAATGATCAGATCTTTCATACCTGACATAACCCTTCGCACTACCTTTATGGTCGGATTCCCGGGAGAAGGAGAAAAAGAATTTGAGGAACTAGTGAATTTCGTTGAACAAATGGAAATAGATCATATTGGTGTATTTGCTTTTTCTCCAGAACAGGGCACCAGAGCTGCTAAACTACCAAATCAAGTGCCCGACAGAATTAAGCGCACTCGACTGAAAACTCTCTACAAAATACAAAGAAAAATATCCCGAAGAAAGCTTAGACAATACAAAAGGAAAATACTTCCTATAATAATTGATGGTCCCCATCCGGACTCAGACTTGCTTTTGGCAGGAAGGCTTCCTTCTCAGGCACCTCAAATCGATGGAATCGTTACTATAACATCCGGCACTGCTAAGCCTGGTTCCATAGTTCCGGCACGGATTACAAAAACTCACGATTACGATGTAGAGGCGGAAATCCTGGATTCTTGCACAGACTTTTCAACCTAAAATAGAGTTAGCTCTGGGTCATAAGCTGAAGATATTTCAATTTTTTAATCTTGTCCCGTAGTTCTGCCGCCTTCTCAAACTCAAGTCTCTCCGCAGCTTCACGCATGGCCCGTTCCATCTCTCTTATGTGTTCATCAAGGTCTTCCCTGCTCCAACCAGCTTGTTCTTCCATAACAGCCGCGTCAGAATCACTTATCCCTATTTTTTCCTCTATTCCAGCCCTGTAAGGAGCCAAAACATCGTGGACATCCTTTTCAATGGTCTTTGGAATAATGCCATGAGCCTCATTGTAAGCAAGCTGAATCTGTCTTCGGCGATTTGTTTCCTCAATAGCCTTAGCCATGGATCTGGTAATTCGGTCAGCGTAAAGAATAACTGTTCCGTCAACATTTCGAGCGGCTCTTCCGGCAGTTTGTATCAACGATCGTTCTGAACGAAGGAAACCTTCACTATCGGCGTCAAGTATCGCAACAAGAGACACCTCCGGAATATCAAGCCCCTCCCGAAGAAGGTTTATTCCCACAAGGACATCATAGCTTCCCAGTCTGAGTTCTCGAATAAGCTCAATCCGTTCCAGCGTGTCCACATCCGAATGCATATAACGCACTCGAATCTTTAATTCAGACAGATACTCCGTGAGATCCTCTGCCATACGCTTAGTAAGAGTTGTAACAAGCACTCGCTGTCCTCTGGTAACTCGCTTTCTTATCTCTGATATGAGATCATCAATCTGATTACGAGCAGGTCTTACTTCTATAACCGGATCCACCAGACCAGTAGGTCTAATGATTTGTTCTACCACGGCATCACCACTAACCTCCAACTCATAAGGACCCGGAGTAGCCGATACGAATATTACCTGATTTACGCGGTCAATGAATTCTTCAAAAGATAGAGGGCGATTGTCGAGAGCGGAAGGAAGGCGAAAGCCGTATTCCACAAGGGTCTGCTTACGAGAGCGGTCTCCTCTATACATACCCTGAAGTTGTGGAACTGTGATATGACTCTCGTCAATAAAAAGAAGCCAGTCAGGAGGGAAATAGTCTATAAGAGTTGGGGGAGGTTCACCCGGTTTTCTACCGGTAAGATGGCGTGAATAATTTTCGATCCCCTGACAGTAACCAAGTTCAAGGAGCATTTCTATATCCAGTCTGGTTCTTTCTTCAAGACGCTGAGCTTCAAGGAGTTTTCCCTGGGCTCGCAATTCCTTAAGCCGCTCTTCGAGTTCTTCTTCGATAGACTTAACCGCCCGCTCCAGCTTTTCTCGACTTGTTACATAGTGTGTTGCAGGATAAATAGCTATTTCGGTGAGCTTACGTATAGTTTTTCCCGTAAGTGGATCAAACTCGCGGATACTTTCAACCCAGTTTCCAAAGAGTTCGATTCTAACCGCCAGATCTTCCTGATGAGATGGAAAAACATCTATCACATCACCACGAACTCTAAAGCATCCTCGCTTAAAATCGGTGTCGTTTCGCTGATACTGTATTTCTACAAGCTTTTTTATGATAGCCTCTCTGGAAGCTGTTTCATTTTCCTTCAGCCATAAAAGCATTTGTCGATATTCTTCAGGTTCTCCCAATCCATAAATACAGGAAACGCTACTTACAATAATTACATCGCGCCGCTCGAGGAGGGCTCTGGTAGCGCTATGTCGCATCTTGTCGATTGTGTCGTTAATGGAAGCATCTTTGGCGATATATGTATCGGTTTGAGGTATATAAGCTTCTGGCTGATAGTAATCATAATAGGACACAAAGTATTCAACAGCGTTGTGAGGAAAAAAGGCTTTGAATTCTCCGTAGAGCTGAGCCGCAAGGGTTTTGTTAGGAGCGATAATTAGGGTTGGGCGCTGGATCTGAGCAATAACATGAGCCATAGTGAGAGTTTTGCCCGAACCGGTTACTCCAAGGAGAGTCTGAAATTTAAGGCCCTTCTGAAGTCCCTCAACAAGCCTTTTGATGGCTTGCGGCTGATCACATTTAGGTTCCAGAAGATGATCTGTTTTGAAAAGGCTCATGATGCCTTTATTTTTCCTGATTCGATTCGCCACCATTTTTTCGAGATCTAAATAAACTGGTGGGCCGTCAGGGACTCGAACCCCGAACCAACTGATTAAGAGTCAGCTGCTCTACCTTTTGAGCTAACGGCCCAAATCGGAGATAAACCACTTTTCAATGGTACGCCCGGCAGGATTCGAACCTGCGGCCTGCGGATTCGAAGTCCGACGCTCTGTCCAGCTGAGCTACGGGCGCCTTCCAGCTAACAAGCTTGGCTTTTTTATACGTATTTTTGGCAGAAAGTCAACCTTTTTGGAGGATGTTCCATAAATTAAGTGCTCCAACTGCGTTTTGGGTTTTTGGGGCAATGTGTCAATTAGCCCTTTGCAGCAGTGAACTGCTCCCCAAAAATGAGAGACCAATTATGTAGGCAGTGTTTCTTTAATGATGTTTTAGTGTAGGGCACACGGCCGTGCGCCCCTACAATATCTTCTACACGTATAAACCTATATCGTGGAATGGCCGGTGCTACGAACATATCGCCCGCTTTTTGAACACCCTCACCTTTTTGGAGCATGTTCTAGAAATACACCGATAAAAGTGTATTGGTCGCCGAGGACGACGACCCTCTCAATATTTTCTACCGCTGTCTCGAGAGGGACGGCAGCCTTGCTGTCCGTTTTTTTGGGGCGACCGGCCAGTCGCTCCTACACTTTGGAGAGGATGTCCGAAAATTAGCACTATTTATTGTTTTTCGCCCCTTAGAAGAAGTTCAAAATCCACACGATCCTGGAAGCGTTTACACCTTGTGTGGGAAGTATCAACATTGAATAAACAGTATTCACCTCTACCAGCGATTACTTCTCCCCATCGTTCATGCCCATGCGGAGGAATCCAAATACCAGCTCCATTCGAACCACATATTGCTACTGCAATATTTTCAACTGTCCGCACCCCTCCGATGATCCTCCACTCCCCTTCAAGAAACCACTCTGATGACACTGCTATGTCACATCCCTTTTTGGCTAACGCCACAGCCACTTCGGGATGCTCGAGAACTTTAAAAGGTGCAATTGCAATCCTTGCCGGGCCAAAATCAAACTCTGGTAGAGCTCTTTCTCCACTTCCACCTGTCAGAAACTCATCATATCTAACGACATCCCCATCTTTTATCATTATGTAGCCATTTCCACTAATATACCCATCACGCCACAATATTCCGATTTGACTAACCTTGGTTACAGACCTGAGGGCTTCCAGAATTACATCGCTAGATTCGAAAGCCGGGAGAATGCATAAAGCTCCTTTCTGTATTGCTTGATGCTTCATCAATCTATTCAGGGCCTCAACAGGGTGTTCATTTTCGGCAGGCACTACACAAACAGTGGAAAGCATTCCGCAAGCCGGAAGTCCCAGAAAAGAAGTAAGATCTCGAACCGGCCATAGATTCAACGCACATTCTCTGTATAAATCCAGAGAACGGGTCTTCAGACGATCTTCTCGGTAACCGTTCTCCAGGCGACCATTTCCTGAAAGGGGAAGATCTACCAAGAAAACAGTTGAATCCTTACTGATTCCCTCAAAAATTGATCTTCCCACGGGATCATACGCACAGGATGGGGCTTCACAACAGTCCATTATGAGATCAATTCCACTTCGGTTACAAGCAACAACGAAGATCCCGTTTTCGATAGCTCTAGCACGCCACAATTCCCTTGGATCCATGCCAGATGGAGGCCAGTTTGCAAGAACTATGATCAAATCAGCTCCCCTTAGAACAGTGCAGCGTGGTATCAAGCCATAGTAAGAATCTGCGCAAATTAACACTCCCACTCGTCCCCATGGAGTTTCAAACACATTGTCCTGATAAGGACTCCCGGAACAAGCCCATCTACTTTCAGCGCTGATTTTTCTGTAGCGACAAACAACCTCACCATTGGGATTGATCACGAAAGCAGAGTTATAAATTATTCCGGTTTTATCATCTCTTTCTGCAACACCTATACATATATATACAGAAGAACCCCTTGCCACCTGAGAAAGTTTCGAAATAACCGGCCCATTTGCGGATTCAGTATAAGGTAGTATATCGCTACGGCTACGGAAGGAATACCCGGAAAGGGCAAGTTCTGGTGTCACAACAATCTGTGCACCATGGTTAATGGCTTGATCTATAAGCTTCATAAGATCGTTAAAGTTATTTTCAAATCGTTTATGAGCCACCGCAAGATGAATCAGGCCAATCCTCAATGCATTTTTCATCTATTTAAAACTCCCTTTTTGGGACATCACTTCCGATATTACCCGATATATGCTGCATATAAGATTCGCATCCTGCCCATTATAAGTTACACGGCTTGGACAATCACCAGGACAGACTTTTTCCAGTGAGCAGTCTTTACACACGCTTTCAGAAACTCTAAAGGAACCAAGAGAACCAAGCTTTTCTCTATCAAAGTTCCATACTGTTCCTGCAAAAAACTTTGGATCCCCGGCAGTTTGCCCGCAAGGGAAGATCGATCCGTCTGGCATCACAGCCATGCTTTCTCCCTTAGAAGCGTGGCAGAAAAAACTTTGGCGAAAACCAGCAAGAGCTTTTTTGAGTTTTTCCCGTTCTCTCAGAACTATCGGCACAGAGCGTCTACGATTTATCTCATCTAAAGCCATAAGGAAAGATTTGACAGATTTACGTAGTTCATTGGGTTCCGGTAGAGCAATTTCGCTACTGGAGAAAGCTCGTCCTTTCCTAACCAGAAGATCCAATCCAATTCCCTTAACTTCCTTGAATCCAGCAAGCATATAGGCAAGTTTGTCCAAAAATGGGAGATTTTGAGCTGTAACCACTGTTGTTATCCAAAAAGGCACCCTGTAATGTTCAAGGATCGCCATTCCTCGCAAGGTAGCCCCTGTTTTACCCCTTAAAACTTCGTTAATTCCAGGGGGACCATCCAGGCTAATTCCAACTTGAACTCCGTACATTTTAAATTTTTTAGCTAGATCTGGACTAATCAGGGTTCCATTAGTTTGAATCCCAACAGTATACGGCCTTGCCAGCTTCTTTCGAACACTTTCCAAGATCACATCGATTTTATTCGGCACAAGAGCAGGTTCTCCCCCGGTTATTTGAATATGAATAGGACTTTTGCCTTCACCAACGATCTCTAGGGCTTGCCTGAGGATATTCTCTGGCATATCAGTTGTATAGCAAATCTCACCGTTATAACAATACCGACACTGGAGGTTACATCTTGTAGTAACAACAAGTATTAGATAGCGGATAACTTTCATAGCTAGAGCTTCCTTTAACCTTACAGCCCTTATGGCTTAACCACAAATTCATACCATCTTCAACAACAAACTCTGGAACAGCCACAAAATTTTGTGGAAATGTCCTAAATATTGGACTATTAATTAATATCGACATAAAATTCGCTCGAGGCTAGACTTGAAAATGATTAGCGTAACATTTCTCAGAAAACTAGAAAAAGTCCCACCAGACCTTCGGGACGTCTTGATTACTCTTGTAGAAGAAATTGAGCGGCAAAGAGAGGAGTCCGTAACCAAAAGGGAATTCAACGAACTCAAGGAAATAGTTAAAAAACTCGCTGAAGCTCAAAAGAAAACCGAACATAGACTCAATGAACTCGCCGAAGCTCAAAAGAAAACCGAACATAGACTCAATGAACTCGCTGAAGCCCAGAAGAAAACTGAACAAAGACTCAATGAACTGGCTGAAGCTCAGAAGAAAACCGAGGAAGAGCTAAAAAAGCTTGTCGGGGAACATAGAAAAACCAGAGAAGAGCTTGGTAAACTTTCCCACTCGGTTGGATATGTTTTGGAAGATCGAGCTTTTGTGTATCTTCCACGATTGCTTAAAAAAGACGAAGGTATTGATGTTGAGGATCTAAAGAGAGACTTTGTAGAACTTGGGCCCGGACGATACGAAGAAGTTAACATTCTCGGGAAGGGTTACAAAGACGGAAAAACAGTCTGGATAATAGGCGAGTGTAAGAGCCAATTCAAAAAGAAAGACGTTGAAGATTTTCTTAAAAAACTTGCAAAAATAGAGCATCTTTTCCCAGGGGATCGCATACTAATTGCTGTAACTTATCAAACTCCGCCTCAAATAAGAGAGCTACTTAGAGAAAAGGGTATAAGGCTTTATTTCTCATATCAGTTTGGTTTTTAGCTTGTCGTATTGTCCAACAATAATGGAACTAAAAGCAAAGATGATAGATTTTTCATTTGATAAAGAATTTTCGAACACCTTGATTTGCTCTTGACTAACCTAATCTATTTGGATTAGAAGGATGGCTGAGGAGGCAGAAAATGGAAAATAAAAATATATCACTCAATGTTAAAAACTGGCGCTGGTGGTGGCCCATAAAAGGGACTCACCACGGGTGCGCCGTTGGGTGATTAGATTAAAATAGCAGGCAAAAGCCGTGGGAGTCCCAGAGATTCCCACGGCTTTCGTGTTTTTAAAGCCGTGGGATGATTTCCCCCACGGCTTTTTTATTTAGGAACAACTCAGTTCAGGAAGGAGAGCACCAATGTTGGTGGTAATGAAAAAAAATGCTTCCGAGGAGGACATACAAAGAGTCATAGAAAAAGCCCAAAAAGCCGGCTATGACGCTCGCCCAATACCAGGTAGAGAACGAACAGCTATTGGGATCGTAGGAAATGATCACCCCATAGACCCCGCTTTATTCGATTCCTGCCCGGGTGTTAAAGAAACCATCCCCGTCACAAAGCCATACAAACTTGTAAGTAGAGAATTCAACCCTCGTGATACAATGGTCCAGGCAGGTTCATGCTTCATAGGGAAAAACATGGAGTTTGCTGTCATCGCAGGACCCTGTGCCATCGAAAGTGAAACCCAAGCCCTAACCATCGCTCATCACGTAAAGCTTCAAGGAGCCACAATGTTCAGAGGTGGTGCCTATAAACCAAGAACATCCCCCTATTCTTTTCAAGGGCTTGGAGAAAAAGGGCTGAAGATTCTCGCAAAAGTTCGTGAAGAGACAGGTATGCCCGTTATATCTGAAGCGCTCGACCATGAACTCTTCGATATCGTGGAAGAATACTGCGATGTCATTCAAATCGGCGCGCGAAATATGCAAAATTTTTCGCTTCTCAGACGAGCCGGAAAATCCAAAAAGCCCGTATTGTTAAAACGAGGCATGTCATCAACTGTGGAAGAATGGCTTATGGCAGCCGAATATATCCTTCATGAAGGAAACAGCCAGGTTATACTCTGCGAGCGGGGAATCAGGGCTTTCGGCAACCACAGTAGAAATACCCTGGATCTCTCCGCAGCTCTCTTCGTCATGAAGGAAAGCCACCTTCCTGTGATTATTGATCCCAGCCACGCTTCAGGACGCCGAGAACAGGTTATACCGCTTAGTCGAGCCGCCTGCAGTCTTGGTGTTCACGGCATTATGGTTGAAGTGCACAACAGTCCTGAGAAAGCTCTAAGCGATGGTCCTCAGTCGCTTACTCTAGAAGAATTCGCTGAACTCATGCATCACTTGCGGATAATAAACGAAGCAATGAAAAGCCTTGAATCAAATGATCAAACCAACACATTCCAGGAAGGAGCAATTAAACAATGCGCATAAGATCGTTTCCTGATATCAACACCTTAGAACGCCTTATGGATCATTTTAGAAGGATTCCATCGGTTCAACCTGTCATTCCTTTCTTTACTGAAACGCTAGGAGACATAGAAACTCCCGTGTCCATGCTTAAGCGTGTGTATCATCGCGACGGAACTTTTCTTCTGGAAAGCGTCGAGGGAGGTGAACGATGGGGAAGATACAGCTTTCTTGGGGTTGGCACTCATTATCACATCAAAGTATTCAAAAAAACCGTTGAGATTAGCTCCTCAAAAGACAGCTCCACTATTGTGCAGGAGCACAAGGGAGATCCACTTGAAGTTCTGCGGACATTCATGAAGGGATTTTCCGCACCGCCTCCAGAGCTTTTCGATCTCTCGGCACTCCCCAGATTCTGGGGGGGACTCGTCGGATACGTCTGTTACGAAATGATCTCTTTCTTTGAACCCGTTCCAAATCTCCTCCCTGAAGATGCCGTCATGGCTCACTTCGTCCTCCCGTCAGACATCATCGTCTTTGACAATCGTCGCCATACTATAACTTTGATAAGCCTTGTGCTACCAGCCCGCGATCAACCAACGTTGGAAATTGCTAGAGAAGGTGAAGAACGCCTGGAAGAGCTTTACCAACTCATAATGAGCAAACACCTGGGCTATCTCCCTATACACTCATCACAGGTGAATTTATCCTTTGAGTTGCATTCTCCCGTTCAACCAGAAGACTTCAGAAACGCAGTTCTTCAGGCAAAACGATTTATTGCTGAGGGTGAAGCCATTCAAATAGTCCTTTCTCAGCCGTTTATCTGTTCTAACGCTCCTGATCCATGGCTTCTTTATCGCCTTCAGCGTTTCATAAATCCATCTCCCTATCTCTTCTTTTGCCGACTGGGCGATACAACTCTTGTGGGTTCATCCCCGGAAACCATGGTGAGGCTTGAAAAAGGCATAGCTTCCCTGAGACCCATTGCAGGGACAAGACCCAGAGGTGCAACAGAGCAAGAAGACCGGCGACTTTCTGACGAATTACTCCAGGACGAAAAGGAACGAGCAGAACACGTTATGCTTGTTGACCTCGGAAGAAACGATCTGGGGCGAGTCGCCGAAATGGGCACAGTGCAAGTCACAGAATACATGGTTGTGGAGCGATATTCCCACGTTATGCACCTTGTGTCTCACGTTCAGGCGGAACTTAAAAAGGGGCTTGATGCATGGGATCTTTTCAAAGCGACCTTCCCTGCTGGAACTCTTACAGGAGCGCCAAAAGTGCGAGCTATGCAGATAATCGCCGATCTGGAAGGTCGTCCTAGAGGTCCCTACGGTGGAGCGGTTGGATATGTGTCATTTCAGGGGAACATGGACATGGCGATAACCATAAGAACAGCCGCAATCAAAAACGGAGTGCTAACTGTGCAGGCGGGAGCCGGTATCGTGGCGGATTCGGATCCGGAAAGAGAAAGGCTTGAGACGATCCATAAGGCAAAAGCCATGGAAAGAGCTCTTGCAAGACTACCAGAGCTCATCCTTGCTCATACAGCAACAAACAACATAAAGGAGGATTTCATCAATGATCGTCCTGATAGATAACTACGATTCTTTTACTTACAACCTTGCCCAGTATCTCGGGGATATGGGTTGTGAACTTAAAGTCTTTAGAAACGACGCTATATCGGTGGACGAACTGATTCGGATGCGTCCCCAGGGTATTGTCATTTCCCCAGGACCTGGGCGACCCGAATCAGCAGGTATCACTATCGACGTTATAAGACGTTTTGCAGGGGTAGTGCCCATTCTCGGCGTATGCCTGGGGCATCAAGCTATTGCAAAGGCCTTTGGCGGAATCATTACCTTCGCTAGAAGGCTTATGCACGGAAAAACTTCCATGGTGACAACAGACGGAAAAACTATCTTTCAAGGCATCACCAAACCCTTCCCTGCTATGCGCTATCATTCTCTTGCCGTAGAGAAAGAAAGTCTCCCAGAATTTTTCGAAATCAGTGCAGTAGCAGATGATGGAGAAATCATGGGTATTCGTCACCGAGTTTACCCAATAGAAGGCATCCAGTTCCATCCAGAATCTATAGGTACACCCGTGGGAAAAAGAATTCTCAGGAACTTTAAAGAAATGGTCACAAACGGGAATCGGCTATCAGGCTAGCTAGAACGCACGGTTGTGCGTTCCTATAGATCAAAACTCGCTCAGGAGGAAACGCTATGTTTTCCAATGTTCTGAAAAAAATAGTTGTAAAGGAAAACCTGTCAGAAGAGACGATGATGAAAACCATGGATGAACTGTTTGAAGGAAAGCTGACTGAAGCTCAAATAGGCGCCTTTATGGCGGCACTGGCTACAAAGGGGGAAACAGCCGAGGAGCTTTCCGGTGCGGCTAGATCAATGCGAACTAAAGCAAAAAAACTTCAAATTGTGGCTTCAACTATTGTGGACACCTGCGGAACTGGCGGAGACGGAGCCAATACGTTTAACATTTCAACCACCACAGCCTTTGTGGTTGCCGGATGTGGTGTTACGGTAGCAAAACACGGTAACAGATCGGTATCGAGTTCCTGTGGAAGCGCCGATGTTCTGGAGGCTTTAGGTGTAAAGCTGGACGTGCCGCCAGAAGTAGTTGAAGAAGCGATCCATGAAATCGGCATCGGATTCCTTTTTGCCCCACTTTACCATGGCGCTATGAAACATGCGGCAAAACCTCGCAAAGAACTTGGCATCAGATCCCTTTTCAACATGTTGGGTCCACTTACAAACCCCGCCGGAGCTCACTGTCAGCTTATAGGAGTCTATGCACCAGAGCTAACGGAAATGTTTGCTAATGCTCTTAAGAGCCTGGGGGCTAGGCGAGCCTTCGTAGTTCACGGACATGATAGATTGGACGAAGTTTCAGTCTGTGCGCCCACTCGAGTAACCGAACTTGCAAACGGTATCATAAAAACCTACGATGTTTATCCAGAACATTACTTCGGCGAACGCGCAGATGAAGAATCCCTTAAGGGAGGTAACCCCACAGAAAACGCTGCTATTCTTCAGTCAATACTTAGCGGAGACGAACAGGGTCCCAAGCGAAACGTTGTGCTTATTAACAGCGCCTTTGCCTTGATGGCTGCAGGCAAGGCTGAAACTGTTCGGGAAGGGATCAATCTTGCCAGAGAAAGCATAGACAGTGGAGCTGCCTTGGGTAAGCTCAAGGCGCTGATAGACTTTACCCAATCTGCTTCCTGATCAGGATTGCTGGAGGCAAACAAGACATGACAAAATCTAATCGTCTGCAAGAAATCCTGAACTGGAAGAAGGAAGAACTCGCAGATGCAAAACGCCGCATGCCCATGAGCGGACTCATACCCAGGGCGGAAGAATTCGCAAAACTCAGGAAAAACGAACGTCCATTTCGTAAAGCCATTTCCAAAATCGGAAACGGAATTCACATAATTGCTGAAATCAAACGAGCATCGCCATCGAAGGGGCTTATTCGATCGGACTTTAGTGTGCCTCTATGGGCCAAAACTTACGAATCGGCGGGAGCATCGGCGATTTCGGTTCTTACCGAAAAGAAGTTTTTCCAGGGAAGCCTTGACGATCTTGCTACTGTGAAAAAATCTGTAGAAATTCCCGTCCTGAGAAAAGATTTTATCCTGGACACTTACCAGCTTTACGAAACTGCCGCATGGAATGCCGATGCTGTTCTTTTGATCGCTCGAATTCTTTCAGAATCAGAACTTGCTGATCTTATTGCCCTGGCCGACGAACTTTCCCTTGACGTTCTGGTTGAAACTCATGACGAAGCCGATATGGAAAAGGCTCTCAGCACCGGAGCAACCATTATCGGCATAAATAATCGCGATCTTACAACGTTTACCATCTCCCTTGAAACCACCCTTCGCCTTGCTGGATATCTTGATCCCAAGCTTCACATAGGAGTTTCCGAAAGCGGCATTCATAAGCGTGAAGACATAGAAAAGATCACAACCGGAACCGGTATTAGATGCTTCCTGGTTGGTGAGTCTATCATGAAATCAGAAGATCCGGGGCAGATGATAAAGCATTTGCGAGGGATTGATTAACATGAGACCGGTGCAGGTTAAGATTTGCGGCATCACACGTCCGGAAGATGCAGAATTCTGTTCAAAAATTGGGGTGGACGCCATTGGATGCGTCTTTTATCCACGGAGTCCACGTTTTGTAGAGGTAAATCGAGCTAAGGAAATAAGTCTTGCTTTTGAAGGCGTAGTTGTTGGCGTTTTCGTAAATCCAGATCTTGAAGATGTTTTGAGAATTGTTGAAAAAACAGGAATCAGAACAGTTCAGTTACACGGAAATGAGCCGGATGAACTGATTCGAGAACTTGAGTCCAGAGAAATTACGGTCATAAAAGCATTTTTTCATGCGAGAGAACCATCTTTTACCAGAGCCAAATCATCAAGCGCTTCGGCCTTTCTTGCCGAACGTGGTGGGAAGGGATTGGGTGGTATAGGAGAGTCCTGGACATGGAAAGATGCAAGTGAACTAAGAAAATACGGTAAACCCTATCTCATCGCAGGAGGTATAAGTCCAGAAAATGCTTCAGAAGCTCTCAGGCACTCCCAGGCCGACGGGGTTGACGTAAGTTCTGGCGTAGAAAAATCTCCAGGGATAAAAGATCCAAAGCTTATAGAAACTCTCATAAGAGTTGTGGACTCAACAGAAATAAGCTGGGAAGTTAAACCAGTGTTTTCAGAAAAAGGGAGGACATGATGACAGTCTGTGCAAAAAAGGCAGAAACGGTGAAAATTCGGGAACTGGTTCCAGACAAAAGAGGTCATTTTGGTATTTATGGGGGACGTTATGTAGCGGAATCTCTCATGCCCGCACTCCTGGAACTTGAGGAAGCCTTTATGACTTACCGCCATGATCAGAGCTTTCTTGATGAAATAAACTACTACTTAAAAACCTATGTTGGGCGTCCTACGCCTTTATACTATGCAAAAAGGCTTTCTGAATATGCTGGTGGAGCCAGAATATTTCTCAAACGAGAAGATCTTGCTCACACCGGAGCCCACAAAATCAACAACACTATTGGACAGGCTCTTCTTGCAAAGCGCATGGGCAAGCGGAAAATTATTGCAGAAACCGGAGCAGGTCAGCACGGTGTGGCCACCGCCACTGCCGCGGCTCTTCTTGGAATGGAGTGCACGGTTTTCATGGGAACGGAAGACGTAAAGCGCCAGGCGCCGAATGTAAAAAGAATGGAACTCCTGGGAGCAAGAGTGGTGCCTGTAGCAAGCGGCACGGGAACTCTCAAGGACGCCATGAATGAGGCGATGCGTTACTGGGTTCAGACGGTTCGAGACACTTTTTACGTCATCGGCTCCGTCGCAGGTCCTCACCCATATCCACTCATGGTGAGGGAATTTCAAAAAGTCATCGGGGAAGAAGCAAAATCCCAGGTGCAGGAAGCTATAGGACGCCTGCCGGATTGTCTCATAGCCTGCGTAGGTGGGGGAAGCAACGCTATGGGGCTTTTTTACGCCTTTCTGGATGATCCTGTGGAAATGATCGGGGTCGAAGCGGCAGGAAAAGGACTTCAGACGGGAAAACACTCGGCAACCCTCGGAGCCGGTGAGGTCGGTGTGCTTCACGGATCTAAGTCCTACGTCCTTCAGGACGAACATGGGCAGATCAGAGAAGCTCACTCAATAGCGGCAGGACTTGATTATCCCGGCGTGGGACCAGAACACGCCTATCTTAAAGAGATCGGTCGAGTTCACTATGTGTCCGTTAGGGATGATGAAGCTCTTGATGCTTTCGACGCGCTTTCTCGCTACGAAGGAATCATCCCGGCGCTTGAAAGTGCTCACGCCCTTGCCTGGGCTATGGTGGAAGCCAGGCAAAGAAAACCAGATGATGTGCTCATAGTAAATCTTTCCGGAAGAGGAGACAAAGATCTTGAAATGGTGTGGCGATATCGAAACCAGCCGTCTTAATGTTTTTTGAAGTCTTTTCGTGATCAACTTACACTTGAAAAGAAAGGTTAGGTGGCAACCATGAATCGCATAGGAAAAGTGTTTGGTAAGTTAAGAGAAAAAGGAGAAAAAGCTCTCGTAGGATACATAACCGCTGGAGACCCTTCAATCGAAAAATCCTTTGAAATAGCAAAAACTCTCTGCACAGCCGGGGTGGATATCCTCGAATTGGGAATGCCCTTTTCCGATCCCACAGCCGACGGACCTGTAATACAGCGTGCATCCATGAGAGCTCTCAAAGCAGGAATGACTCTTCAAAAAGCTTTCGAATTTGTAAAAAGGCTCAGAAAGGACAACATAGAAACACCAGTAATTCTCTTTAGCTACTATAATCCTCTTTTTCGCTATGGTGGAGATCGTTTCTACAAGAACGCACTGGAATCAGAAGTTGACGGAGTTTTAGTAGTGGATCTTCCACCTGAAGAATCAAAAGAATTTACAGAAAAGTGGAATGGCTGGACACCAGAACTGTTCAGTTTCATAAGGCTTATCGCTCCCACGACAACGCCCGAGCGAATGGGAGAAATACTCAAGGATTCATCTGGCTTTGTTTATTTGATTTCCAAAACTGGTGTTACAGGCAGTGAAGAAATTCTCCCTTCCTCAAAAGGCAGCAACCCCAGAGACAATCTTGATTACAACGAAATATCTCGCATGGTTCAATTGATCAAGACCATGACAACTGTGCCTGTTTGTGTTGGGTTTGGTGTATCAACTCCTGCTCAAGCGGCTCGCATTGCGCAGATTGCCGATGGAGTAGTTATTGGAAGTGCTTTTGAAAAAACCATTGAAGAACATCAAGACAACATCGATTTACTTAGAATTCTTGACAACATGGTGATGGAATTTAAAAAAGCAATGGTGCAACAAAAGCCCTGAAACAGAGGGAGGAAACTGAAAAAATATGTTTTTCTTTTTCATCGGGGGAGTCCAGCCAAAGACGGTTACAATTGACGATACTCCAAGGTTATGTCCCAATTGCGGCCTTACTCAGGCTCGTCTTAAGCGGATAGACCACTATATAAGTCTTTTTTTTATCCCTATTGTTCGCATAAAAAAGGGTGAACCCCTGATCATATGTGACCGCTGCGGTTTCACTGTTCCCGAAGAGCAGGCTTATCGGGGGGATGGCTGGCGTCGAGCAACGGAGCCTCTAAGATGCCCATCCTGCAACACATTGCTTGACCCTTCATTTAAGTATTGCCCTCAGTGTGGAACAAAGATATAAAGCGAAAGGTTAGTTTGGGTCGTTGGCTTCATGTAAAACCTTACCAAAGACAGGGAATGACTATGGGAAATCAGCGGGGACAAGTAATTCCTTTCCCTACCCCAGAAAAACCAAGCATAAAGGATCTTTTCGAAGAATTTCTTGAAGAAGAACGCAGAAGATTAAGGCCTGCCACCTTTCGAAACTACTACGTAGTTATCCAGCTCCTGGAACACTGCCTTGACAGCTACGGATATGGTTTTCTATCGGAAGCCGAATCGCAACTTTACGAACGGCTTTACGAGCGGAAAAAGCTTGAATTTTGTTCTATCTTCGGGCCTGAAAAGGTTGTATTGGTTCTCTCAACCTTTTTAGGGGATTTTATGATAAGACGAGTAGCGGCATCAGAGTCGCTTCTTCGCTATTCGGGAACTGTGACCAAACGGCTTATTAAGTGGCTAAGTGACAAGGGAGCTATCAGCAAAGTTAAGGCTAAAAAAGCTATGAACTATGCGGCGGAAGCTAGTCGAGTGCTACCCGCTGCTGAGCGGTTAGCGCGTCTATTATACGAATATGCTCACTCTCATCCTCCAAGATCCTGGAACATGGAAATAGACGATTATTTTACGATAGAGGAAATCATGCCGGGAAAGCTTATTTTATCAACTCTATCTTCTGAAATTGAAATGGTTGAGTTGAGACTTCCGGAGGAAATTCTGAGTCACTGTCGAATAGGCTGGCAAATTAATCTTCTTTTGGGCAAAACATCAAGGGGTTGGCAGATTGTAGATTCTGGAAGTGTTTATCCTGATATTTTCTAGAAAAATGAATGTGAGGGGGCTATTAATCCCCCTTACATTCATTTAGTGAAAAACATTAACTTTATCTTGAGCCAGATCTAAGAGTTTAGCTTATTCTCCACCAGCATGACAAAAGCACAAGATTTTGAGTTAGTAAAACAATAACAGCCATAAATTAGCAATCACAACACTTATTATCATAAACGGAAAAGCTATCTTCATAAATCCCATGAAGGTCATTCTATAACCTTTAGCTTCAGCTATACCCATTGTAACCACATTGGCACTGGCTCCAATGATAGTTCCATTGCCTCCGAAACAGGCTCCAAGAGCCAGCGCCCACCACAGGACGTTGTTTTCAGCTCCTGGTATGGACTTGGTTAAATAAGCAACTATGGGAAGCATTGTAGCTGTAAACGGGATATTGTCCACAAAAGCACTTGCTATAGCGGCAACCCACAATATAAGGCTAATAGCAAATAAAAGATTCCCTTTAGAAAGGTTAAGAACCCAATCAGCAATTATTGACAAAAGTCCGACTTCTTCAACAGCCCCCACAAGAATAAAGAGAAAAATGAAGAAAATCAGAGTGGGCCATTCAATGTCTTTTTCTAGAAGTTCATAAAGGTGGATTTTCTTGGTAAGAAGTCCATACACAGCAAGGGCCGCTGCTCCAAAAAGAGCCGGTATGCTAACCTCCATGTGCCAGTAACCATGGGAGGCAAAGAAAGCAATTACTATGGCCATAACAATAAGCCCATAACCAAGCAAAATCCTATCGGTAATCTGATATTCTTCTTTTAACTTTGCGATGAAAGCATCTACGTCGTCAACCTTACCCCTACGATATTCATTACCATAAAAAAATCGTATGTAGAAACCGAGAACAATAGTAGAAATCACGACCGGTAATGTAAGGTTATACACAAATTGCATGAAGGTAAGGCCTGTGTAAGAACCAATAATAATGTTTGGAGGATCACCTATGAGAGTAGCTGTTCCTCCTACATTCGAAGCAAGAACGCCTGGAAGTAGTAAGGCTAAAGGCGAAATACGAAGTGCTAAGGCTATTTCCATAAGAACTGGAGTATAAAGTAGCATGGTGGTAACATTATCAAGAAAAGCCGATGTTACGGCAATAAAAACGCAGGAAATCATGGATAAAGCCATAACATTACCGCGAGCAATTTTATAGGACATGTAAGCACACCACTGGAAAACGCCGGTATGTTTGAGAACTCCTATAATAATCATCATACCCATAAGAAGGAAAATCACATTCATATCAATAGATGCTATAGCAGTTTCATAAGACATGATACGATATTCAGGATTAATGCTCCCCAGAGTATAACTTACAAGCATGATGAGAGAACCCCCAGCAAGAGCTGCAATTGTTCTATGAAGCAGTTCGAAAGAAATAACCATATAAGTTAGCACAAAAATAATTGTTGCTATGTAAAACGCTGGATTAAGTTTGCGGTTTATGGTTATATCCTTTGAAAAATAGCACACACCATCTTTAAGACAGAGCTCTTCATGAGAAACTGGTATTAGAGTTTTTTCAAATGAACTTTTGTAAATTTCTATCTCAATCCTGGAACTACTAATTTCTTGCTTAGGCATTTTGAAAGCCAGTTTATACACACCATGAGAAGATGTTTCTGTTTCTTCAACCTCATTTTGATCAACGATAATTGGATGAAGTTTACCGTTTACGAAGAGTCTTATTCTGGCATATCTAACCTGGTTTTTGTGAGGATCCAACACGGTGCCAGTCAAATAAAATATTGTAGAGTTTTTATCTTCTGTGAGACGATCATTCTGGACAGCAGCCAGAACAGTTAGAGGAAACATAGCCAAGGTGGCAACAAGATACATCCACAACTTCCCCATCAACTAGTCCTCCATAAAAATTAGAAATTTAATGAACCACTAATGCATTACCCCTTTGCCGAGCGGAAAATATTATCATAATAGTTCCACAGTGTCATGCGAAAAAGAAAATTAACTTCGAAAACCTTTCACATTTCACTTGAACGCACCACTTCAATAGGTTATGAAGAAATGTGTTTCGACAACTTCCTGCTTGATTGGCGCAGGAGTCCAGGGCGCCAAAAGAGGGGAAAGGCGTAAAAGCTTAATAGAAAGGATAGAGTAATTTTTCAGGAAGGAGAAACAAAAAGATACCAGACAGGAATATAGGTCTGGTTTTTTGTTTTTAAAAGCACCACAAAAAGAATCATTTATTGAAGGAAGGAGTTCAGGATGAGGACAGTTCAGAAAGGCGATTTTGTAAAGGTTCATTACACCGGAAAACTTGAGAATGGCGAAATCTTCGACTCAAGTGAGGGTCGAAGTCCTTTTGAGTTTCAGGTAGGTTCCGGTCAGGTCATCCCAGGTTTTGAAAATGCGATCCTGGGAATGGAGCAAAACCAAAAGAAAACGTTTACAATCGAGCCAGACGATGCCTATGGACACAGAGATGAAAGGCTGGTTCAGACATTCCAGAGAGCAGAACTGCCGATGGATTTTCAGCCATCAGTTGGAGAAATACTTGCTCTCCAGACCGAAGACGGTACAAGACTTCACGCCATTGTAGCTGATATTACGCCTACAACCATTACTATTGATTTGAATCATCCTCTTGCCGGTCAAAAGCTTACCTTTGACGTTGAGGTGGTAGAAATTTCCGACAGCCCCGGCCCATCTCTCTTCTGTAACCCTAGCGGTGGCTGCGGTTGTGGATGTGGATGTTAGTTGACCTGAACAGGTAGCTCTCCACCATTTACGGGAGGGAGCTACCTTCCTCTGATATCTTTCTAGAAGTTCAAATTAAATCTAACACCCCAGATGTAACCTTCGTTGTGTCCAGCGTCCCTTACATCGTCATTAATGTATTGAAAATCAACGGTAAAATCGGAGTTGATCATTTTGTATTCGAACACCTTGAACTTAACATAGCTCTCTAACACGTGAGTATGAGCAACCTCCGACTTTGAAGGACCGTTCAAATATCCATAACCTATACCAATCTCGTCACCTTCCCGTCCCCATAAGGATCCACTTATGTTAAAACCAAAAGAAACAAAGGTTTCATAATCCACAGCGGCTTTATCATCCTGCCAACCTGCTCTCAAGAATGCTCCCAAAATGTCCTTCACAAGCTGTTGATCAAAGCTTATCCCAATTCCTTTGAGAGAAGCCTTGCCGATCTCATCCCACTTGGGAAACTCATCGTTGGTTATGAAACCGTAAACTCTGTAATTTCCTTCACCAATCGGGGTATCAAGTTTATAACCAACCTGTAGTCCAAAGTAGGCGTAATCATTTTCCGCATCATTTTTGGATGTCATTCCAATAAACCTCACATGCCAGGCATCCATTTCAAATTCCACTGACCCACCGAGGTCATAGCTGGGAAGATTTGCCAATGGGTTGTTAACAAAGGCTTCATTCATGAACTGGCCAATTTCATCATTAGCGTAGGCGTTGTCATCAATAAAAGCAGTGGCATCAATAATACCCCCTGTAATCTTAAAAGAAGTGCCCTCCTGGATTTTTACTGTGTGAGCATACCACAACTCCTGAAGGTGATCTTGCCATTTATGACCGTTGATATTTTTAAGATCGTCCTCAAGATCATCAGCGTTCGGGGAAAGAATAAAGGGACTTTTATTTTTTACGCCATTACCTTTTGCAAAGCTTGCTCGTCCAGAAAATTCACCACCTTCCCAGGGAGCCTTGACTGATACGCTAAAATCAAATACACCCCATCCGTCATTCTCATCATCTCCTGCCCCTGCCGATTTCTCAAGCCACTGATAACCTCCCGTCGCTGTTCCAGAAATAGAAAGCCGCTCATTAACCTCATAAGACCATGCGGTCGGCGAAAAAAGCATAGATACCAGAGCAAAACATGCTAATAAAACAAAAAACCTGACCACTCTTCTAACCCCAGATCCATTCATAACTCTTTCCTCCTTTCTATTCATGAAAATAAAAAAGCCACTTAGACCCCATCTAGCATGCAGAGCCTTCGTGGCTTAGATTGACCAAGCTTCATTCTTGATCAAGAATCAATTTACTTAAAAGCCCATTTTTCTGTCAAGCTATGAAAGAGGGTGCTCTAGAAAGTGGGTGATATGTCCGTAGTGCCGGCCATTTTACGATATTGGTTGACGTGCGTATAGGGGATATTGTAGGGGCGACCGGCCGGTTGCCCCCACAATTTATTACGGAGTTTTTAGAACACCCTCACCACTGTCGTCTGGATCCGACAAATTGCTTATAATAAATTCGACAAGAGCTATGAAGTTGGATATAAACCAGCAGGGTAAGAACTGCCCGAATTAACGCCTGTGGAGACCGGGCCTTTACCGTTAAGGAAACTCAGCGGCAAGTCTGGTCGTTGAAGCAGGAAGCATCCACATCTACAGGTGGATGGTGGTTCACAAAACTGATGGGAGAATAAAAAAAATGAACAAAAAGGTTGAAGAAATAATAAAAACCCTTGAAAAATTAAAACTTAAAATAAAAGAAAACTACAAAGCCGAGGTAATTGGAATATTTGGTTCTTATGTACGAGGTGAACAGAAAGAAGGTAGTGATTTAGATATTCTTGTGAACTTTCTTGAAGGAGCAACATTACTTCATTTAGCAGGACTTGGAAATTTTCTTGAAGAAAATCTCTCTGTAAAAGTTGATATTGTTCCAGTAGATACCATTAGAGAGGAAATTAAAGATTATATCCTAAAAGAGGCAATTTATTTATGAGAGATCCAAAGCTTTATTTGAGAGATATCTTAGAAGCTATAAAAGCAATAGAGAAATTTGTAAAAGATGTAGATTTAGAGAGTTTCAAAAATGATGATATGAGGTCAAGCGCAGTAATAAGGAAATTTGAAATTATCGGGGAGGCGGCAAGAAATATTCCTGATACCGTCAAACAGAAATATCCTTATATCCCATGGAAAGATATTATAGGAATGAGGAACCGGCTAATTCATTTTTATTTTGGGATAAAGTATGAACTTGTCTGGGAGACAATAAAAGTAGATATTCCACACCTTAAAAAGCAAATTCAGGAAATTCTGGAAAACCTTGAAGGATAATAACTATGGGAGGAACAGGGGACTGTCCATAATTTTGTGTAAATTCGATCACAGCCTATCCTCAAATAGAATAGATAGTTGAGCATAAACTGATGGCCAATCTTTAGCGGGACAGCGCCATTTCCTTTCTAGCTCCATGGCTGTCAGGTATAGACACTTAAGGAGAGATTCATCCGTCGGGAAAATTCTCCTTCCAGCCGTAGACTTCCTGAATTTGCTGTTTACGCTCTCTATTAGTATAATACATTACCCGCTTTATCTCTACAGGATATCGGAAAAAGGTAAGAGAGGCCTAATTCATTAAAGTCATGAATTGGTCAGAGTGAAAATCGTATTGAAATATTATCACTTCGCTATGTTCATCAGAAAAGATAGAAAAATAGACCGAACCACAGGGATCAAATGCATCTATTACCAGCTGGTTGAGTCCTACCGAACTCCTAATGGAACCAGACAAAGGAGCTTGTTCAATTTGGAGCAACTCGATCTAAACTCACAGCAGTTAAATATGATCGCTTCCGGAAATATTCTGCAAGGGCACACGGTTTTGTGTGCCCTCACGAACACACATACTTAATAAAAACCCTTAACTGACAAGCTCCTTCAAATATAACCCAGCCTTTTGAACCGTTTCTTCCGGAAATTTTCCCGTAGCGTCAAAGCATATTGTGAGCAATCCATCGTAGCCGTTATTTTTAAGACATTCAGCAAATTTGGAAACTTCCAGATCGCCTTCTCCAAAGGGAAGATGGCGGCAGGAAGCACCACAGGTGCCATCACTAATGTGAATATTCTTAACATATGGGGCAAGCAACTTAAATGCGTCGCAGGGATCCTGACCACTGCAATAAGCGTGAGTCACATCCAGGTCAACTCCAAGAAATGGATGAAATTCCATCTCTTTAAGGAATGCTAATAGCTGTTCAGCGGTTTCTATGAGAATACCTGGGGAGGGTTTGATAACAATAGCAATACCTAATCGCTCCACCACCGGAAGAACTCTAAACATGTTTGCCACAAAAAGTCGCCAAGCTTCCTTGGAATCCATGGTCTCGGGCACAGGACTCCCTGCCGAGACCACAATTTGAGGAACACCCATAGCGGCTGCTATTCTTGCACAGTCCAGAGTGTATCGGATCCTTTTCTCTCGTTCTTTCCAGTCTTCCGAAAGCCAGGAGCAAACCACCTGAGAATCATCTTCACAGAGAATATGAGTAAGTGATGTGTCTATGCTAGTTACAACGAGGTTGTTTTTTTTAAGATACTCCGCCAACTCCACTGCCATAGCGGCATTAAACTTTTCCGGGCAGAGATGAGGTTTTTCAGCCACTATTTCTACGTAGGAAAACCCAGCTTTTGCAATTACATCAAGAGCTCCGTATAGTGGCAGAAATGAATAAGTTCTAGAACTAAAAGCTATTTTCATTCTAATAGGATACCTCCCTTTAAGAAAGAATCATCCGCCAATCAAGAGCCACTGCACCGCTGGCAGTTATCCAGAGAGGATTCAAATCTACCTCCTGAATGCGTGGCATATCATAAAGCAACCAGGAAAGTCGGACAAGGATATCTTCGAGAGCAGACCGATCTCTAGCTTCTCTGCCTCTGAAGGATTGTAGAAGCTTTGCTCCCCTGGTTTCGTCGATCATGCGCTTCGCCTCTTCGTGAGTGATTGGACCAACGCGAAGAGCTCGATCTGCAAAAATTTCCACCATTACACCACCAAGTCCGGTAAGAATCACGGGACCGAACTGATCAACCTGCCTTCCGCCCCCGATCCATTCCAGCCCATCACCTTGAGCCATAGCCTGAATGAGCACTTCACTGCCGAAAACGGACATTTTCCTGTAGGCTTCTCTGAGTTCACCAGCATTTTTGATATTGAGGATCACGGCACCAGCATCAGTTTTATGAATAACCCTGGTGGAAGCCGTCTTTATCACAACAGGAAACCCAATAGCTTCCGATGCCGAAACGGCTTCATCTTCGCTGGAAGCCACACTCCATGGAATTAATGGTATGCCGTAACATGTAAGAATACCAGCGGTCTCTCCAGGACCAAGAAGCCCGGACGGAGAGCTATCCAAAATCTTCTTCACAGATATTTTATCAATTCCTGCTGGTGGCTTGGTAGAAAATGGAACAGGGTTATAAGTTTCCCACTTCACCGTTGCGGCAAGAGCTCGAAGGGCGTGCCTTGGGTCAGTAAAAATTGGAAATCGAGTAGCGGCTTTATTGCCAAGGTGTTCATTTGGAGAAGTAAAAAGACAGAAAACTAAGGGCTTATCGTAACGGCGGCTCATTGAATCTAACTCTTTCACCAGTTCTCTGGATCCACCCGCATCAAGGGCTCCTTGATAATGATGAATAAAAAGAAGAGCATCAAACTCGGGACTTTTCATGACTTCTTCTGCAAGCATGCGATAAAGATTCAAATTAAATACATCGCCAAGATCCATAGGATTTTGAAAACGTATAACTCCAGCTCGAGAATGTTTTTCCGCCATTTCGATAATGTTTTCCGGGAAAGGAACAAGCTTAAAGCCGTATTCTTCTGCCGCATCGGCGGCAATAACAGCATGACCGCCGGAGCGAGAAATAATGGCAAGTCTCGGACCCTTGGGAATGGGAAGGGAAAAACCTTTTAAGACCGTAAGAGCTTCAGTCTGGTCGTCAACTCGAATTATGCCAGCCTGATGACAGGCAGCATTAACAACCATATCGTCGCTTGACAGAGATGCCGAATGTGAGCGAGCGATAGATTTTCCAGCTTCTGTTCGATTGGATTTGTATAAAATAATAGGTTTTCGAGCTTGCATAGCCTGTTCCATAAGTCGGCGTCCATCGGCTATACCTTCAAGGTAAAGAAAAATAGTTCGAGTATGATCAGCATCCATGCAGTAATCAACAAGGTCACATTCAGAAACATTGAGTTTATTTCCGATGGAGGCAAAAATACTGTAACCAACTCTTTCTTCTCCAAACATGTTAAGAAGGCTACCCCCCACTCCACCGCTCTGAGCAATTACGGCTATGTCACCAGGCGGAGCGAGAGGCTCAATCGGCATAAAGGGCACGGCAAGACCGGTGTGGCGGTTAATAATTCCAACACAATTGGGACCTATAAGTCTCATGTTATAGGACGAAAGAACGTTACGAACTTCTTGTTCTAAGGATGCCCTATCTTCACCAAGCTCCGTAAAACCAGCAGATTCTACAACAACTCGTCGTATTCCCTTCTCTCCACACTGTCGTAATACATCGGGAACGGCTCTTGCTGGCACAAGTATTGCCGCAAGATCAACTGGCTCTGGAAGATCCATAACGGATGGATATATCTTAAAGCCCAGAAAGCTTCCTCCTTTTGGTCCAACGGCATACACCACACCTGAATATTGATAACGAACCAGATTGTATATGATTGCTCGGCCCATGTTGTCTGGAGATGTAGAAACTCCGACGACCGCTACACTCTTTGCCTCAAACAAAGTTCTCATGCGAGATCTCCTCTTTTTGTCCACACGCTCGTTTAATAAAATTCCAACAAATATTCCCCTGCGAGAGGTTGGAAATTCTACGCAATCGCCGCTTTTACCGATTCTCTTTCCTGTAATTGTTTTAGAAGAAAGGCTTCTATAAAGGCGTCGATTTCTCCGTCAAGCACACTATCCACATCGCCTTTTTCAACATTTGTGCGGTGATCTTTCACAAGGCGATATGGCTGAAGAATATAGGACCTTATTTGATTCCCCCAGGAAATATCATCTAAATTATCGTGAATTTCCTGAAATTTCTCCTGCCTTTTCCTGATCTCCCGTTCGTAAAGCCTCGAACGAAGAATCTTCATAGCAATTTCACGGTTTCTATGCTGAGACTTCTCATTCTGGCAACTTACAACAATTCCTGTTGGAATATGAGTAATTCTTACAGCCGAGCTAGTTTTGTTTACATGTTGCCCGCCAGCTCCACTGGCTCTAAAAGTTTCAATCCGTAGATCCGATGGTCTAATGTCAATGACTATTTCATCGTTTACTTCAGGATATACAAAAACTGCCGCAAAAGACGTATGACGCCTTCCACTGGCGTCAAAAGGTGAAATCCTTACAAGCCTATGAATACCCGACTCAGACTTTAGAAACCCGTAAGCATACTTTCCAGCCACAGTAAAAGTTACGCTTTTTATTCCTGCCTCTTCTCCAGGGAGCATATCCACCATTTCAATTTTGAACCCCTTACGTTCACTCCACCGAAGATACATTCTTAAAAGCATTTCTACCCAATCTTGAGCTTCCGTGCCCCCGGCACCAGCATGGATACTGACAATAGCATTAAGGACGTCCTGCTCATCTTTCATGAGTTGCTCCAATTCCAGCAAGCGAATCTCCTTCCTGAGACGCCCAACTTTTTGAATCACCTCCTGCAACGTTTCCTGATCATTCTCTTCTTCGGCAAGTTCTAGAAGGACAGTAGCGTCTTCCAATTCGCGCTTAAGATCTGCCCATTTCCTCACTACTTCTGAGAGTTCCGATTTTTTCTTTAGAATTTCCTTCGCTCTTGCTGGATCCTGCCAGAAAATATCCTGGCTCATTAAAGCATCCAGTTCAGAAAGCTGGTTTTGTTTTCCTTCAATGTCAAAGATAGGCTCCTAGAAGCGACAATTTTTCGTTTATCTCCCTGAGAGAACCCTGAATTTCTATAGTATCTACAGCCATAAACTTACCTCCATTATTTTCAAAATGCTCAGCCCAATCGCCCAGGGAATAACATTTTCCATGCCCTGGGATCTCAGGCAATAAAAACTATAAATTCTTCCCTTTTCGCCATTTCATCCATGAATATAGCGAAGCTAAAAGGATAATCAAGGCACAAAAAACGACAAACAAATCCCCGTGGCGAACATAAAAGGTTTGAGCTAAGCAGGGTTTCACAAAGCCAATAAGCGTTCCAGCTTCAAATAAATTAAGAGTCGAAACTATGTTACCCAGGGGATCGATAAAGGCGCTAATACCCGTGTTGGTAGATCTAATAATCGGCCTTCTTGTTTCAACTGCTCTCCACCTTGCAATCTCAAGATGCTGGTATGGAGCACTACTTCTACCAAACCAGGCATCGTTTGATATATTAACAATCAAGCTTGCCCCGTTCAAAACTCTACTTCTTGCAAGTTCCGGGAAGATAGCTTCATAACATATAAGCATTCCGAGTGCTTCATTTTTCCAGGAAATAACTCCAGGAGATTGTCCCGGAACGAAATCCCCCGCAGTAGGAACTAGTTTATGAACGAAGAATAGAAAAGGCTGGAGTGGAACGTATTCCCCAAAAGGCACCAGATGTTCTTTTGCATAATCTCCAACAATGAAACCTCCTGGTTCCACCAGATATGCTTTGTTAAGAAACCTGGCATCTTTGCCAAAACCGGTAATTCCAATACTTCCAAAAAGCACCGGAACACCCACATCTTGAATAATCGTATCAACTCGCAGTGTAAGATTCGGCACAAATCCGTAAAAGAAAGGCATAGCCGATTCCGGCCAAACGATTAAATCAAGCGATTTATTGGACTGGGAAGCTTTAAGTGATAACTGACGGTAGATGTCAATAGTGGAGTCCCGAAAAGCTTCGTCCCATTTCTGAGCCTGATCGATGTTACCTTGGACGATTGCCACGTTAAATCCGTCTCTCTTACTGCAGTAAAAATCGGACGAGAGAGTTTTATTTCCATACCAAAAGGTGGACAGTAAAGCCACAGCGAGACATAGCCAACCTATAAAATCTTTACGTCTCATGAAAGCTCGGGCAAGCAGCACATTTGCAAGCACCACAAGCCAGCTAACACCGTAAGCTCCCGTGACATCAGCAATCTGGCGAAGCCATATAATATCGCCCTGGGAGTAAGCAAGAAGGTTCCAGGGAAAACCCGTAAGAAGTTTACCTCTCAGCCATTCAAGCACAACCCATAAGGACGGTAAAAAAAGCCACAGGGGAAAAGCTCTATTATCAGGGAAAAATTTAAGACCTATGGAAAAGGCGACACCGTATAACGCAAGGTATCCACAAAGTAAGATCAGCACGGGGATAGAAATCCATATCGGAAGGCCGCCGTATTTTTCCAGCACAATGTTGATCCAGTAAAGCCCTACAAGGAAGTGGAAGAAACCAAAGGCAAAGCCAAGACACAACGTTTGTTTAAGGGTTAACATATCCTTACGAGCAATAATCGAATACAAAAAAGGGACCATGCCAATCCAGGCAAGAAACCATAATGAAACACTTGGAAAGCTAAGAGCAACTAATACCCCACTTAAAGCAGAAGCAAAAAACAATCCCCACAAAGATGACAGAAAAGATCTATTCTCTGGAGCCATTCAAAGCCACTGTATCTGAATTTTCCTGAGATTGAAGAGGTCTAACAATTATTTTTTCAATCTTCCGGTCTGTAGAATGAAGAACTTCCATTTCGATTCCGCCCACTGCAATTCTTTCCCCTTTAGCAGGAACTCTACCAAGCAGGCTTATAATCAACCCTCCAACGGATTCAAACTTTCCTTCGGGCAAATCTACTCCCAGGTAGTCTTCAAGATCCTCCACATCAAGGCGAGCGTGAACGGTTAAGGATCCATCCTGATTGGGAACAATCCATACTTCCTCATTATCGTATTCATCCATTATGTCGCCAATAATTTCTTCTATAATGTCCTCAAGAGTAAGAATACCCGCCGTGCCGCCGTATTCATCCAGCACTACAGCCATGTGAGACTTTCTCGATCTAAGTTCCTTAAATACGACGCTTATTTTAGTAGTTTCGGGAACATAATATGGCGGACGAACAAATTGAGAAGCCGCAATTCCCGTCTGCCCCCAGTATTTTAGAAGGTCCTTAGCGTGGACTATGCCAATGATGTTATCCAGAGTGTCCTCATAGATAGGAATTCTCGAATGACCACTTTCTACAATCGTTTTAATAACTTCCTCAATAGGTTCATCAGCTTTAATAGCAATAACATCGGTTCTAGGGATCATTACTTCTCTAGCAATCGTATCCCTGAAGGAGAAAATACCCTGAATCATTTCTCCTTCATCCTGAGTAATGATCCCCTCTTCTTCCCCCTCATCTATGAGTTGCTCGATTTCCTTTTCAAAATCTTCTGCTTTTCTGGCGTGTGATACTTTACGGAAGAATTTTTTAAGCCATCTCAACAACTTTGCCGGTTGTTCCTCGTTCAATTTTTCAATGCTCCCCTTCTTTCTAATGCTAAATTACCTGATCAATCAGGCGTTTTAAAGTCTCGTTTGAATTTATAACACGGCACAAGCATAGATTCAACGCATTCTGATCCCCTCTTGCTAAAATCCCGTCTATATGATAGCAACAAAGCCTCTAATTTGTAGAGAAATTTCGACTTTATAGAACAGAAAGGAAGGACCAACAAAAAAATGGCTATCATTGCTCCTTTTCGAGGATTACGCTACGGCAAAGGATGTTTCGCTAAGGGCTTTTCACTAAAAGACGTAATAACTCCTCCATACGACGTTATAAGCCCCCAAGAAAGAGAAAAGTATAGACTGCGAAGTCCCTACAATTTTGTGCACATCGATCTTCCTAAACCCCCTAACCAACCCGAAAACGAAACGCAATTAAACACAGATCCCTATGAACATGCCAAAAAGCTTTTTTCAGAATGGATCAAGGAAGGGATTTTTGAGTTAGACCCAGAACCTGCTTTTTATTATTACGAAATCGATTATTTTATTCCTACAGACAATGTTCTTCACACGCGGAAAGGCTTTTTTACTCTCTTAAAGCTTGAAGAGTTCCAAAAAGGCTGTGTTTATCCTCACGAAAAGACATTTTCGCGAGTTAAAAAAGATAGGCTACTTTTAACCACCGCATGCAAAGCTCACCTCAGCCCGATTTTTGCTCTTTATTCTGACAATGGCGGTCAACTCATCGAAGCACTTCGAGAAGCCAGCTCCAAAAATCCCCAAGTCGTAACCTATACCGACGATCAAGGTATAGCTCATAGACTGTGGCGCATCAATGATCCAGAAGTCTGCGAATTTCTTCGTAAAGCCTTCGTCGAAAAGGATATTTACATAGCCGACGGTCATCACCGCTATGAAACAGCCCTAGCCTACCGCAACATAATGAGAGAAAAGACAGGGAGAGCAGACGGAAATGAACCTTACGAATATGCTTTGATGTATCTTTCGCCCATGGAAGATCCTGGGCTAATGATACTTCCTACTCACCGGCTATTCCCATCATTCCCGTTAGACCTTGTTCAACCTTTTCTTGAAAGAGCAAAGGAATTCTTCCAGATCGCTTCGTTTTCTACTTCAAGTGAAGAAGAACAACGTCTGTGGGCAAAGGCGCTCTGGGATGAAGGGCAGAACCGTCGCAATGCTTTTGGGGTGGTCTTTCACGGGCAAAGTGAAATGTGGCTACTCAGAGCAAAACCTGAAAAAGTCCGACAATTTCTCTTGAACCTTCGTATAGCAGAAGAATTTCTGGATATTGACGTCGTCATCCTTGATAGCATCATCTTCGGACATCTTTTGAGACTTGATCAAACCATGCTGGATGACGAGCTTAAGATCTGTTTTTCCCACGATATATGGGATGCCTTGAACAAAGTGCTTAAAGGCTCCAAAATGGCGGGATTTTTTATCAATTCCACAAGGATTGATCAGGTCAAGAGAGTGGCATCTCGATGTCTTGTAATGCCTCACAAATCCACTTATTTCTACCCAAAAGTGGCAAGCGGTCTTGTAATCTATCCCATGACGGATCCAGTAACATTATGCAATCCTATCAGTTAGGTCCATGACTGTTGATTCTAATACGATAACCAGGGATTCGCTTTTCAACGGGAAGCTCACAATCTACCAATACAAAAAGGGTTATCGATTCTCCATAGATGCGGTCATTCTTGCAAATATTACCGAATGCACTAGAAATGACCTTATTATAGACCTGGGAACGGGCTGCGGTATAATACCTCTTATATTAGCTTATCGTGGGAAAGGGCGTCGGATTGTGGGAGTAGAGATCCAGGAAGATCTAGCAGAAATAGCCAGAAAAAATGTGGAAGAAAATGGTTTTGACAGTATTATAGATATTCACCGTGTGGACGTTCGAAAAATTAAAGACCACTTTGAAGCTGGAACCTTCGACTTAGTTGTAAGCAATCCTCCTTATCGTCCTGTGAAAACCGGAAGGATCAACCCGGAATCGCAAAAGGCGATAGCTCGCCACGAACTGACGATGACACTTGAAGACACTTTGAGCGCAGCGGCATATCTTCTTAAAAATAGTGGAACTTTATCCATGATTTATCCAGCCTGGAGGTTAGATGATCTGATTGTTCTAGCGCACCAATACAATCTGAGAGCTAAAAAGCTTACCTGTATTCATTCGCAACCAGGAACTAACGCTGAACTTGTTCATATAGTTATGAGAAAGAAGGTAGGCCGTGAACTTATAATTGCTCCACCGCTTTTTGTTTACGAGTCGGGCGAAAAAAGATATACACCACAAGTTGAGAAATTTTACGAACCATAAAACCCGTAAGAAATGCCCAAATGGCATTTTAATCTCATGTCTGAAAAAACAAAGACGGGAGGGATAGAGAATGGATCTGGGACTTAAGGGAAAGGTTGCTTTCATTGCTGGAGGTAGCCAGGGCCTGGGTAAGGCAGTGGCAATGGAAATGGGGCGAGAAGGGGCAAGACTTGCTATCTGCGCTCTCGATGATCCCGAACTTCCAAATGCCGTTGAAGAAATAAGAGCCAAAACCGGAGCTGAAATTATAGGCATTGCTGCCGATGTAAGCATTCCCGAACAAGCAAGAAACTTCATCAGGAAAGCTCTTGAATATTACGGCACTGTTGACATCCTCGTAAATAATGCTGGCGGACCTCCATCGAAAACCTTCCTGGAAATAGACGACGACCTTTGGTTTTTCGGCTTCCGACTTAACCTTTTAAGCACCATCGTGATGACTCGCGAGGTAGTTCCCGTTATGAAAGAGAAGAAGTGGGGAAGAATTATCAACATGACCTCCATTTCAGTAAAACAACCTATCGATGGGCTTATTCTTTCAAATACTATAAGATCCGGCGTTGTGGGTTTTGCGAAAAGTCTGTCTAACGAACTGGCTCCATACAACATTACGGTAAATAATGTTTGCCCAGGATACACTCTCACAGACCGAGTCAGAAATCTTGCGAAAGTAACAGCGGACAAGGAAGGAACCACCCCGGAAGAAATAATTAAACGATGGGAGTCTCAAATTCCCATGGGACGCCTTGGAACTCCCGAGGAATTCGCAGCTTTGGTCACCTTCCTTGCCTCTGAGCAAGCCGGCTACATAACCGGCGCATCCATTCATATAGATGGAGGCTGGTATAAAGGAGTAATGTAATAATAAACAATCAAACATCTGGAATAAAAAGCATGAAGCCGCAAAGGAAAGCTTATATAAGATCAGTTGGAAGATTTCTTCCTGAGCGAAGGCTTACAAACAAAGACTTTGAAAAAATGGTCGATACGACCGACGAATGGATCATAACCAGAACGGGCATTCGTGAAAGGCGCATTCTGGAACCAGGGTTGGGCAATTCCTACATGGCTACTCGAGCTGCACAAGAATGTCTTGAACGTGCAGGAGTAGGTCCAGAAACTGTAGATGCCATCATCGTCGCAACGGTAACACCGGACATGTTTTTTCCATCTACAGCCTGCCTTGTTCAGCGAGACATAGGTGCAAAAAAAGCCTGGGGATTTGATTTGTCAGCGGGATGTTCTGGTTTTGTATTCGGGCTGGCTACAGCAGCTCAGTTCATAGAATCGGGACGATATGATCGAGCGCTCGTGATCGGAAGCGATGTAATGAGTTCCATCATTGACTACACGGATCGTAACACCTGTGTGCTCTTTGGAGACGCTGCAGGAGCAGCACTTGTAGAACCCTGCCCTGAAGAAAACTTCGGTATTCTCGACTTCATCTTACACTGCGACGGCTCGGGAGAGCCTCACCTTCATATGAAAGCAGGAGGAAGCCGAAAACCGGCGTCGATAGAAACAGTGCAGAATAGAGAACACTACGTTTATCAGGAAGGCAGACCTGTCTTTAAAGTAGCCGTATCGGAAATGGCCGCAGTAACTGAAGCGATCATTAAAAAAAACGGGCTTCAAGGCGAAGACATTGCCTTCCTTCTCCCCCATCAAGCAAATCTTCGTATCATACAGGCCTGTGCTGAACGCGCTGGCATACCGATGGAAAGAGTAGTTGTAAATATTGATCGCTACGGAAATACTACTGCAGCTACGATCCCGCTATGTCTATACGAAATCATCAACGAAGAGAAAAAAGTTAAGAAGGGTGACTACCTGGTAATGTCAGCTTTTGGAGCAGGTTTTACGTGGGGAAGTATACTTATAAAGTGGTGGGAATAATGAAACAATTCGCGGCAGAAGCCGTGAAATTCTTAAATAAGAAGTAGTATGAAAGGAGATCCCATGAGTTATGTAATTTCGCTCGGAGGAAAGGGCGGAACAGGAAAAACAACCGTTGCAGGACTTCTGATCCGTTACATGTTGAAAAACGGCATGAAACCGATTCTAGCCGTAGATGCCGATCCTAACACGAATCTTAATGAAGTGCTTGGTGTAAAAATCAAAACCACTCTTTCTGATGCTCGAGAACGAATGAAAAAAGATGTTCCCACGGGCATGACAAAAGACATTTTCATGGAACTTCAAATGGAAGAAGCGCTTATAGAAGCTGACGGCTTCGATCTTGTCGCTATGGGACATCCAGAAGGTCCCGGATGTTACTGCGCTGCAAACAGCATTTTGTCTAACCTTCTCGACAAACTCATGGCAAATTACCCTTATTTAGTTGTGGACAACGAAGCGGGAATGGAACACTTTAACCGGCTAACTCAAAAAGATATCGACCTTCTTCTTGTTGTTTCAGACAGTAGCAAACGAGGAATCACGGCAGCCTGCCGCATAGCCCAACTGGTTAGATCACTCCCGATAAAGCTGGGCAAGCAATATCTTATTGTTAATCAGTGGGCTGGCGACCCCAACTCTTTCTTAACAAACCTTCCTGATGATGTCGCTAAAACCTTCGGAAACAATGTAGTTGTTTTCCCGGTGGATCCTTTGATTGCTCAATACGATCTTCAGGGGAAACCCACCATGGCACTTCCAGATGATTCGGCTATTGTAAAAGCCAGTGAAGCTTTCTTTGAAAAGGTTCTAGCGGATGTTAGTTCGACAGCAGCAAAAGCCCGAAAAGTCGGATAGACGATTTGAAATCTACCGCCACGCCATATCTCAATCGGCTGGCGGATCAAATATTCTCTGCGGCTGATTCTTCAAGCCATTAACAATATTCTTTAGGAAGAAAGGAGTTCATAGATAGATGATAACAATCACTAGAGCTCTTATAAGTGTGACAGACAAAACAGGAATAGTTGATCTGGCTAAAGGGCTTGTGCGTCACGGAGTATCCATCATTTCAACGGGTGGCACTGCTAAAGTGCTTCGGGATTCGGGGCTACCTATAACCGATGTTTCGGATTTTACTGGATTTCCCGAAATGCTCGACGGGCGAGTCAAGACTCTACATCCAAAAATCCACGGCGGCATTCTGGCTCTACGGAATAACGAAAATCACATGACAACCATCAAAGCTCACGGGCTTCAGTTAATTGATATGGTGGTCGTAAATCTCTATGCCTTTGAAGCCACCGTATCCAGAGAAGGATGCACTCTGGAAGAAGCTATAGAAAACATTGACATCGGCGGACCAACTCTCATCCGAGCATCAGCGAAGAACTTCCGACATGTAGTTGTTGTAACAGACCCGGCAGATTACCAAACCATTCTAAAAGAAATGGATTCTCAGGGAGGAAAAATCTCCGAGCAAACTAGCTTTGAAATGGCAAAAAAGGCCTTCTGTTTGACTCATCGCTACGATGGGGCAATTTGTAATTATCTTAGCAACATACCCAGACTGTGAATAAATGTGGGAATTAGCTTGAATGAGCTTGTAGAGGCGATACGTCAAGTTGCCTCTTATGGACAGAACGGAGGATTCAGGAAAAAATGAAGGTTCTTGTGGTAGGAAGCGGTGGAAGAGACCATGCGATAGCGTGGAAGTTCCTTCAGAGCCCTAGAGTTAAAAAAGTCTATGTTGCTCACGGCAACGCTGGCATAGCTCAAATAGCCGAATGCGTTAACGCTCAAACAGTTGAAGAGATAGCCGACTTTGCAGAAAAGGAAAAGATTGATCTAACCTTCGTTGGCCCAGAAAAGCCCCTTTCTGCTGGCATAGTGGACGAATTCAGGAAGCGTGGTATTCCTATAGTAGGACCGGACAAAAGGGCGAGCCGCCTTGAATCGAGCAAGTGCGACACAAAGGTGCTGCTCAGAGATCTTGGCATACCTGTGGCTGAATTCGCCATTTTTGATGATCCCGACAAGGCCAAACAATATGTTCGATCTGTGGGCTATCCTGTGGTTGTTAAAGCGGACGGACTCGCCGCAGGGAAAGGTTCCATTGTATGTAGCACTCCAGAAGAAGCAGAAGAGGCTGTTCACTCTATAATGGTTGATCGAATATTTGGAGACGCAGGAAATAGAGTGGACATAGAAAAAAGGCTTTACGGTAGAGAATTATCATTCTTCTGCTTTACCGATGGAGAAACCATTCTTCCGATGGTTGCCGCTCAGGATTACAAGCGAGCCTACGATGGCGACCAGGGAAAAAACACTGGCGGAATGGGATCTTACAGTCCTCACCCGTGGCTAACTGAAGAACTTACAGAACATATCATGAGCCGGGTTGCTCGCCCCCTTGTAAAGGGCATCAGCGAACGCGGAATCCACTACGAAGGCGTAATTTACCTTGGATTAATGCTTGTTGAAGAACATAATTCCATTACCCCCTATGTGTTAGAAATCAACATCAGACTTGGCGATCCTGAAGCTCAGGTTATTCTACCTCGCCTTAAAACCGATCTTGTTGATGTTTGTGAAGCCATATCCACACGCCGGCTAAAAGAAATTCGTCTGGATTGGGATCCTTCATACTATCTGTGTCTTATAGCTGTTAGTGGTCGATGCAAGGGCAAAAAAGGATGGTATAAGGGTTATCCAGATAGATACAAAATTGGAGTGCCAATTAAAGGACTGGAAGAGGTGGATCCTTCTTGTATTGTCTTTCATTCGGGGACTGGAATTGGAGATAATGGAGAATTGGTGACTACAGGTGGAAGAGTCTTTGGGATTATAAGTCGAGGTTCCACTCTAGCGGAAGCTAGAGAAATCGCCTATAGGGAAATGAAAAAAGTAAGTTTTGAAGGTATGTATTACAGAAGCGACATCGGGAAGGAGTAAGGAGGAGTAACAGATGACAAAAAAACCATTAGTAGCGGTTCTTATGGGCAGTGACTCTGATATGAAGGTGATGGAAGGTGCACTGGAAGTGCTTAGATCTTTCGAAGTGCCTTATGAAGTTAAGGTGCTTTCGGCTCATCGTGCACCAGAAGAAGTGGCGAACTTTGCCAAAACTGCTGATAGTCGAGGTATCAAAGTTATAATTGCAGGAGCCGGATGGGCTGCTCATCTTGCAGGCGCTATCGCTGCCAACACAGTTCTTCCCGTCATAGGAGTTCCCATAGATTCGTCTCCCCTTCATGGCTGGGACGCACTTCTTTCGACCGTGCAGATGCCTCCGGGAGTTCCTGTAGCAACGGTCTCCATTGGAAAAGGGGGAGCAAAAAACGCAGCTTTCCTGGCTGTAGAAATTTTGGCTTTATGGGATGAAAGACTTAAAAACCGCCTTGTTGCCTACCGTGCTGAAACTAGAGAAGCGATCCTAAAGAAAAACGAGGAACTTTCTGAGACTATGAAATAGAGTTAGCAGAAGCAGGGATAATACTGGTAATACATTGTCCCTGCCTGCTTAATTAAAAGCGGGCAAACAATCATGAATCCTCTCTACTGGCAACTTAACAAGGATGAGGTAATCCCTGAAGAAGTTAAAAATTTGTGGCGTGAACTTCTTCAAAAGGGTCAGATTTTTTTCTATCCTACCGAAACAATTTACGGTATTGGCACCGCACCTTACCGGGAAGAGTGGATACAAAACATCTATCTTGCTAAAGGCCGCCCCGAAGATAAACCTCTTCCGCTCATTGCTGCGTCCCTTGAAGATGCAAAAGATGCATGGGTAGAGTGGAATCATCTAGTCGAAAAACTCGCTCTTAAATTTTGGCCAGGACCTCTAACGATCGTGCTCAAGGCAAATCCGAAGCTTCCAGAAATACTGCATGCAAAGACAGGAAAAATTGGAGTCCGTGTCTCGTCTCATCCTGTGGCAAGACTTCTTGCAGAACTTGCGGGGGGATTGATAATATCAACAAGCGCAAATCCTTCAGGGGAAATGCCTCTGAGGGACCCTTCATCAATACCACCAAGGCTCAAAAACTTCCTTGCAGTAATTATTGACAATGGTGTTATATTTGGGACTCCATCAACTGTTGTTGACTGCTCAGGGGGAGAAATAAAGATTCTGCGGGAGGGGGCTATCCCGTATGATTTGCTTATGAAAGTTCTGGATGGTGACAGCAAGGAAAATCAATGAAGATATTAACTTTTATGTTAGGTGCCATAGCTCTATTGGTATGTTTATACGGGTTAATGAGTGTTCTTGTACGTTTCAGGATTAAGCCTGTCCGTAAAACTCCAACTGTGATTCTTGCCGGTGGTGGAACGGGGGGACATGTTTATCCCCTGCTTGCGATCCTGGAAGAAATCAAGCGCCGACACCCAAACTATCGAGTCATATACATTGGAAAAGCCGGCAAAGCAGAAGACCACATTATTCCAAAGGAAGGCTTTCAGCTTCTTCATACCTGGGCACATCCTTTTGAAGGTGTAAGGAATCCCGTTAAGCTTTGCTGGTGCCTTGTAGTTACAGCCTTTGGAACTTTAAAAAGTATCGTTTATCTTTTGAAATTCCCACCCTTATGGGTGATCTCCACAGGTGGCTACGTCAGTGCTCCTACCGTTATGGCTGCTCTGGTTCTGAAACGGTTGTTTAGAGTCCCCATAGGAATCTTCCTGCATGAACAAAATACCATCCCCGGAAAGGTTAACCTGATATTGGGAAAATGGGTTGATCGAGTATTTGTAAGTTTTGAACAGACTCTTAGCTTCTTCCCTAAAAACGGCGTTATCAGCGGATACCCTGTGAGGCAGTCTATATCGGTGATGGATAAAAAACCGTCTGAGTCCGCCTTGCCTTTCAAGGTCCCACCAAACAGAAAAGTGGTCTTCATATTTGGTGGATCCCAGGGGGCAAGAACTATAAACCGTGCCGTTGTGGACGCTATTCCTTACCTTTTTCCGTACCGTCACAAAATTTTTATCGTGCACGGAAGAGGACTTTCAAAAACGCCGATTTATGATGCCGAACGCGACACAGAAGAACGTATTGCTCAACTTGATGAAGAAATAAAGCAAGAACTACCAAATTTTTACTACGGGCAGGATTACTTTTATAACATTCAGAATGTCTATGCTATTGCTGATCTTGTAGTAGCAAGAAGTGGTGCCGGAACGATCAGTGAAATAGCTGCCATGGGGAAGCCATCTATTCTGATCCCCAAAAGTGGGCTTCCCGGGGATCATCAGGTAATGAATGCCAGAGCAATGAAACAAACTGGAGCAGCTTATGTTCTTTACGAGGATGTGACCAGGAATGAAAACGGAGAGATCGTAGAGCAAGTTAAAGGGCAGGTGCTAGCTCAAGCCATCCTGAGAATCCTGCAGGATAACGTTTTACTTACAACAATGAGCCTATGCGCCAAAGCAATCTTCCAGCGAAATGCAGCAAAAACTATCGCCGACATAATTGAAGGAAGAGCTGTGCCTCTACCTCCAGAAAAAATCCTTGCATCCATGGATATTCCACCCGCATGGACGAATGGGAAATTGCTTCGCGCTCTTCAACTTTCCTATGAAAAAAATCCTTCCGCTTATACACCCCTAGATGTGCTAAAGGATGAAGATGAACTGGAATACTTTCGCTACCGTGTCGGACGGCTTTTAAATGACCATCGGTGGGAGATTCGAAACATGGGCGTTAAACTCGCAGGATACCTGCTCTGCCGCGACAAAATACCGGAACTTTTGAGAATGATCGAAGATAGAACCCCCGTTCCGCTATGGCAAAGACTTCTAGGAGGTGATTTTCGAGAAGTTGGGTTTATACGCCGTAACGCCCTAAAAAGCATAAGGCTTCTTGGAGTCTTTGACGCAAAGGTTGCCAGAGCAGTAGAAAAAGCCCTTGATGATCCCTATTACGAGGTTAGGGCTGAGGCCTGCCAGGTGGTAACTCACTTTTCAGAACTGCTGGCTGGAAAGGATGTATGGTTCAAAAGGATTCTTGCGAAGTTAAGGGATCCATCATTTGAAGTGGTCGTGGAAGCTGCCGTTGCCATAGGGCACATTGGAGTTGATAATCGAGCAATTGAAGTGCTCTTTTCTCTAGGAACGCATCATTTCTGGCAAGTGCGGGAAGCAGCATTGCGAGGTATTCTCAAGATGCTGGAAAGACATGTTATCTGCCCTTCGCCAGAACTTTACAGGGGACTGAATGGATTTATTCTAACATCCACTGATTTTGTCCCCCATTTCCCCATCAGGGAGACCTACTGTGCTATAATGGCTTTGTGTGAAGAGCGAGTCCGCAAACAAAAGGCCTGTCTGGCGGGAACTAAAACAACAGCTAAAGAAGAACTAGGATAGTAAAACTGGCAGAATGAAGCCAAGAAAAGCAATTTCTTAGAATTTGAAATACTATTCCGATCCTTTGGAGGTTTTTGAATGCTTTACTGGCTTGGCAACCTGCTTATGTCCCTTTCAGATTTTCTCTCCTTCTTTCGACTGGTAAACTACACAACCTTTCGAGCTATCATGGCGGCTCTTACAGCGGCCATTTTTATTCTTATCTGTAGCAAACCCTACATAATGTTTCTTCATCGTCGCAAGATTCTCGACCAACAGCGGGAAACTGGCCTCAGGTTCATATCAGGGAAAGGTGACACTCCCACGATGGGAGGAATTCTGATAATCGGTGGAGCCTTTTTCTCACTATTTCTATGGGGCAATTTATCGAGCCCCTTTCTTTGGGGTGTTGTATTCGCAACAACCTGGTTTGGTGCTCTCGGATTTATCGACGATATAAAGAAACTCAGGCGAAAAAGTGGTGATCGGGGTCTTTCTGAGAGAACAAAGCTAATTGTTCAGGCGGCTTTTGCCATAGGTTTTGCGTGCTATGTTACAAGTTCCTTCAGTCCGCTCCACCCAAGGGAAGCTACGCTTTTTTACATCCCTTTTCTCAAAGCTCCCCTTGTTAACCTGGGGCATTGGCTCTACACAGTTTTTGTCATTTTGTTCGTAATGTTTGTAACCAATTCCGTAAACATAACCGATGGATTGGACGGACTTGCTATAATGCCCTCAATTCTTACCATTTCTGTGCTTGGAGTTTTTGCTTACGTTATTGGAAACAAAATCTATTCGGCATACCTATACTATCCTTACATTCCTGGGGCTGGAGAACTCGCCGTCGTAGCCGCTGCCTTAGGGGGCGCCGGGCTGGGCTTTCTATGGTATAACGCTTACCCGGCTCAGATATTCATGGGAGATACGGGATCCCTTGCTCTGGGAGGAGCTATTTCCACAATGTGCGTATTCCTTAAGCAGGAAATGCTTTTCCCTATTCTTGGCGGGCTTTTCGTGGCGGAAGCTCTATCGAGCCAGATTCAGGACAAAATCGGTGTAAAACTCATAGGGAAACGCCTATTCACAAGAGCGCCTCTTCATCACGCACTGCAATACCGGGGGCTTGCTGAACCTAAAGTCGTCGTCCGTTTATGGATAGTATCAGGCATCCTGGCTCTCATCGCTCTGGCAACATTGAAAATAAGGTAACACTCAAAGAGGGCTTTGAACATGATTAAAAAAGTATCCGATTTTGAAATTATGTTGCTAGCTGAGAAAAAGAATATTTCAGTCCGGGAAGCAACGGCTCTAGCTATAGAACACAACATCATACCAGAGAGGTATCTTAAGAACCTGGGCACCATTTCAACCCAAGATCAGGCTCACATCTGCAGAACCCGACTTCTTGTATGTGGTTGCGGCGGACTGGGAGGTCATATCATACAACTTGCAGCAAGGCTCGGCTTCGGATTTATAAGGATAGTTGATCACGACAGATTTGATCTATCAAATCTAAATCGACAGCCCTTCTGTATAGCAGATTCCCTTTTTTTCCCAAAAGTCCTCGCCACAAAAGAAATCATAAGAAGGATCAACTCTCTTGTCGAAGTAGAAGCTTTCGAATCCCGCGTAATGCCATCACACTTTGACGATGTAGATATAGTCCTGGATGGATTTGACAACCCAAAGGATCGCATATCGGCAGAAGAAGAAGCAAACCGGCGAGGAATACCTTTCATTCATGGAGCGGTTAGAGGCTGGTGGGGACAGGTAACCACTACAATGCCCGACGACAGACCGAAGCTCAAGAAGCTTTATGCAGGAGTAAAAAGAGAAGCCAGAAAACACGAAGAAGAACTTGGAACTCTCGTTCCCGTGGTTTCAATGATAGCCTCAGTCCAGATTCACGAAGCAATCCGGATAGCTACTTCGAAATCTCCTTTATATTCGGGAAAACTTTTCTACTGGGATGGAGAATCGGGAACGGCTATGATTATAAACCTTTGAACTGGATTGACGAACAAACCTGCTATTTCGGATAACCGAATTAAGGAGGAGAAAAAATGATTTTTTCCTGGAAAACCGAACCTTACAATGGCTGTGCAGACGCTATTGTAATTTTCTCCTTTGAAGAAACAAGGGATACCATTATTCAGCACCCCTGGATAGCAAAAGTTCTCCCCTGGCTGAAAGAAATGCCCTGGTGGAACGATTTTTCAGCCAAAAAAGAGCAAATAATGACTGGTTATAGCCCCTCTGGCGTTCCCTTCAGGAAAATAATTCTTGCCGGGTTGGGTAAAAAAGATGAGCATAATCAGGATGTTCTTTACTCTGTCTGGGCTAAAACTTTTAATGAAGCCTCTGAAAAAGGAATCACTAAAATAGCCTTTCCATTTCCGATTTTTGAACTTCTTTCAGAAGATTTGCACTGGTTCCTTAGAGAACTCCTCTTCACGGGATTTTCTGTTTCCTACGAATACCGGGAATTTAAAACCAAGCCTGCAGAAACTAAAAAGCAAATTGAAGAACAGGTTGTCCTACTGAAAACCGAACCCAATGGAGCTATTCTTGATGTGCTCAGCTACCTGAAAAGTCTGGAAAACGGCATAGTGAGAGCCCGCAATCTAATTAATGCTCCCTCTAATGAGATTACCCCTGAACGACTCGCCAGGGAAGCCAGAGCTATTGCCGAAACCTATAACCTGAAATGCACAATAATAGACCAGGAAGAAGCCGAAAGGATGGGCATGGGCGCCTTTGTGGGCGTCGCTAAGGGAAGTGCCAACCCTGGTTATGTTATCGTATTGGAATATTGTCCACGGGGCTGTGAAAACGAAAAGCCTCTGGTGTTTGTTGGAAAAGGCATCACTTTTGACACGGGGGGAATTTCCATCAAACCAGCTTCAGGTATGGAACTTATGAAGCACGACATGGCTGGAGCTGCCACAGTCCTTGGAGCCATGGAAATTGTGGGCACAATGAAACCTCCTAGAAGAGTTGTTGGCGTTATGCCCTGCGCTGAAAACATGCCCGATGGAAAAGCCTATCGTCCAGGAGATGTGTTAAAAACTCTTTCAGGACAGACGGTTGAAGTTATCACAACGGACGCTGAAGGGCGGCTAATCCTGTGCGATGCCATAACCTACGCCGTAAAAACCTATTCGCCTGCTCTTATTGTGGATCTAGCAACTCTCACAGGAGCCTGCATTATTGCGCTGGGGGATCGCGTTGCCGGGATTCTTGGCAATAAAGACGACGTCGTCGAAAAAATTAGCACATTGGGTAATCGTGTTGGGGAAAAGCTCTGGCCCCTTCCGCTCTGGGATTTTTATGCCGAGGACATTAAAAGCGATATTGCCGATTTCAAAAACGTAGGAAACCGCAAAGCCGGAACCATAATCGGGGGAATTTTCTTAAAACAGTTTGTCCCCAAGGAAATTCCCTGGGCGCACATAGATATTGCCGGTCCAGCCTGGGCAGAAAAACCATGGTTCCAGATGCCAAAAGGAGCAACAGCTTTTGGAATCAGAACACTCATTGAACTGGTGAAAGCATGGGAGATTTAAAAGAAAAACTCGAAAATATCATCGAAGCGCTTCGGAAAGAATATCCCGAAGCGCCCCTTGAATTGAAGTTTTCAAATCCTTTTGAACTTCTTGTGGCAGTGATTCTTTCTGCTCAATGTAAGGACGAAAGAGTAAATCAAGTAACCACAAAGCTATTCAAGCAATGCAAGACGCCTCAAGACTTCATCAACATTCCTGTTGAGCAGCTTGAAGAAATCATACGCCCCACGGGATTTTTCAGGCAAAAAGCACGAACTCTAAAAAACTGTGCGGAAATGCTGGAAAAACGTTTTGGCGGCAAAGTGCCGGAAAATATCGATGATCTCACTAAACTCCCCGGAGTTGGCAGAAAAACAGCGGCTATGGTGCTCGGAAACGCCTACGGTATTGAAGAAGGTATAGCCGTTGACAGACATGTCCAGCGAGTAGTCAACAGGCTTGGAGTGAGTGGATCAAGCCAGCCGGAGATTATAGAGCGAGAACTCATGAACCTTGTGCCTAAAACTATCTGGACATGGTTTAGTAACGCACTGATTCTTCACGGAAGAAGAACATGCACGGCTAAAAATCCCAAGTGTAACGCCTGCAGTCTGCAACCCTGGTGTGATTATGGCAAACAATCTTAAATCCATCCAAGCGGGATAATCTTTATGGACACTGTTCCCTTGAAAAACGGTATCAAAAAGGGACTATCAGGGTTTATATGGATGATTGAAATCATCCTGCCCATATCCTACCTGACGGCAGTCCTTTCCTGGACAGGGATTCTGGAAAAGCTAACCGCAATAATTGCGCCTATTATGCATCTTCTGGGCCTTCCTGGCATAAGCGCTATTCCTATTATCGTGGGGGCTCTCACCAGCGTCTATGGAGGAATTGCCGCCATGTCCGTCTTGCCCTTCTCAAAAGAAGAAATGATCCTGATGGCGAATTTTATTCTTATATGCCACAATATGATCCAGGAAACGGTAATTCAATCCAAATCCGGTATCAAGGCGTGGAAGGCTGTTATGGTTAGAGTGACAGCCGCAACTGTAACAGTGTTCCTGCTGGGATTTTTCATTAAGACCGGTGTGCACGAAGGAAATGTCCGTGATGTCGCTTCAAGCGTAACAGTTCACCAGAGCTTCCTGGAAATGACAATTTCCTGGGCAATTGGAACTGGTAAGCTATGCATAAAAATTTTCTTCATTATTATGGCTATCATGATTTTTCTTGAAGTGGCCAAGGCAAAGGGCTGGATTTCTATAATTGTAAAAGCGACGAAGCCAGCCTTAAAAATGCTGGGATTGTCAGAGCGAGTGGGACTGTTGTGGATGACGGCTGTGGTCTTTGGACTGGCTTACGGAGGAGCAGTAATTGTCGAGGAAGCTAAAAACGGCGACATTCCCCAAGACGAACTGGAAGCACTTCAATTGTCTGTGGGCATAAATCACTCGATGGTCGAAGATCCCACTTTGTTCTTGCCTCTCGGGTTACCACCGTTCTGGCTCTGGGTTCCCCGCCTTATTGTTGCAATGGTAACCACCAGGCTGTTTGCTTTTGCAGTAAGATTAAAAAATATGAAACTTCTGAGCGAAAAAGCTTGAATGTCCCATAAGGAGATAAAAATGCCGAAAAAAATCGTTATAGATGCAGAGTGCTGTGTTGGTTGTGGAACCTGTCAAGAACTATGCCCCGAAGTCTTTAAGCTCGATGAAGCTTCCGAAAAATCTACTGTGATTAAACCTGAAGGCGGAAGCGAATGTGTAGAAGATGCTATTAGATCCTGCCCGGGTGAATGTATCTCATGGGCTAATTGAAAAAAGACAAACTGCATGAGAAGACGATGGCCTAATCATGCTCATGAACGAGTCTTTCTAACAGCCTTACTAGGCTTAAATTGTTCAGATGCGCATTTCGCTTTTCTCTAACGAATGTCATCCCTTCCCTGCCCATTTCATCCCTTAATTTCGGACTATCCAGCATAAGAGATACAGCGTCAGCGTATGCTTCCGGCAGCGGCGAAGAAACCAAAATGCCTGTCTTGCCGTGACAAACCACCTGACGAACCCCTTCGCTATCCAGAGCAACCACAGGGCAACCGCAGGACTGAGCTTCCAGATAGACCATTCCAAGCGATTCGCCAATACCGGGGAAAACAAAGAGATCGGCAAGAGAATAATAGCGGAACAATTCCGATCTAGGAATCATCCCAAGAAATTCAACACGATCCCCAAGTTTTTCCCAAGCATAATGCCTTACCGACGACCAGAGAGAACCAGAACCAATAACCAGCAGAATAAAGTTTTTCTTAGACTTCAAGAGTTCAAGGGCTTCAAAGAGGAAAGCAAGGCTTTCCCACTTCGCGCCTTTTCGGAACATACAAACTGTAAGAAGCAAGGGGATGTTTGGTGGAAGAGATAGTTTTAATCGCAACGTCGATGCAGCATTTAGATCCCGAGGAAACATATCAGGAAATATTCCCGGAGGAATATAGTAAAGTTCTTTACTGGGAACAAAGCGCTTGAGAGCTTCAATATCCATCAGATTGTTTGAGATAAGGAGACTGGCTCGCCGTATGGCTATATCGTTTATAGCGGCTCCGAGCTTTGTAAGGGCTTGCTTCCTTCGTTTATTAGCTCTCATGGGTTGAATTATAACATAAGGAATCCGAGGCGCCGCAAGCCACCACCCGAATAGATCCGGTGATTTATAATAGCTGTGGTAAGTAACCCAGATATGGGGCTTAAATGAACGAAACCGTCTTACAGATTCCCAGAAAGCGTAAGGTAATTTGATAATCTCTTGGAGAGACTTCCAAAACAACCTGCTTCTAAAATCTGTCATTTCCCGGCATAGATGTCCATGACGACCAAGTGACGCCACAATTCCTTCTGCAATAGTTTTATCACCTGAAGGAATGCCAATATTTAGTGGCTTGTTGGGAAAATAGAGACCGACTCTCACAGCAAAACTTTCCTAGATATAATCATTTCTTACAACATCCCTAAAAATACGGTAAAGCCTAGGCATCCATATTGCAGAATCGAAATAGCTCTCGACAAATCGTCTAGCTTCGAAGACCATAGATCTAGCATCACCCGGACTAAAAAGAACCCTTTTTATTGCCTGCGCCAATGCGTAAGGATTTTCTGGTGAAACAAGAATCCCGGTTTTCTCATGATGAACAGCTTCAGGGATGGCAGAAACATTAGTAGCCACTACCGGAATACCTATCGCCATGGCTTCAAGAATAACATTGGGAAGCCCATCTCGGTCTCCGTCAGGGGCTATTTTTGAAGCCAGAACAAAAAGGTGGCTTCTGCGGTAGAGCGGTATGAGATCTTCATGAGTTAGAGTGCCCAAGAAATGAACATTATCTAGAAGACCGAGATCTCCTGCCATCTTATGAATCTGCTCTCTTAGGTCCCCATCACCGACGTGGAAAAACTCAAAAGGAATCTGCTGAGTTTTCAGGATTCGTAAAGCTTTCAACAAATCGTCATATCCCTTTTTCTTAACAAGTCTTCCCACCGACAAGATCCTGAATGGTGGTGACGGCAGATGATCAGGACCAAATTCGAACCGAGAAAGATCAATGCCATGGTAAATTGTGTAAATGGGCGTGGAAAGTCCCTCAGCCAGGCTTAAGAGATATTGTCGGTTGTATTCTGTGCAGGTTATTATAAATCGAGCACGAGCTATTTTGCGCATCAATTTGGCTGGATGAGATGTGTAAATGTCCTTGGCGTGAGCGGTAAAACTAAAGGAAATGCCGGTTAGTTCTGAAGCATAAAGAGCGACTGATGTCGGAGTATGGGCAAAATGAGCGTGAATATGAGCGATGTTTTTGCGAAATAAGTCATGTTGAACAAGATATCCTGCTTGAAGAAAATGCCTTACTGTTGGAGTAAGGGGGGATGATATAGCAATAGAAGCCTTCAATGCGTTGGAGAAAGATCTAAGGTATCTGTAGGGATAAGATAGAAAATACCTGAAATTAGCTCTAAAGAGAGTCTTCCATGAAGGCAGAATGTATTCCGGCAGATAGGTTACTGGGGCTCTAATTTGCTTAACATGCTTATGAGCAAAAGACTCTCGTGGCTGCCTTAATGAAAATATGGCAATATCAATTCCTGATCGCTCTAGATGTAGAATCTCGTTACTTATGAAGGTCTCCGAAATTCTAGGATAACCCTTGAGAACCATTGCAAGTCTTTTAGAAGTCGATCTCATAGTAGTTCCTTTTCTATCAGGTGGTGCCGTATTCGATCTTGAATCAATTGGAAGGCTGTAAAAGGAAATGTGTCAAACTTTGCGGAATTAATGGGATTATGATTCAAAAAAGACAGGATCTTTTCTTTCAAAACCTCGGGCGAGAAACTCTCCGGTGGAATATAATCGCAAAAACCGTGTTCACACAAAACTTTTGCTCGAATGAGTTGTTCCTCTCTAGGCACACAGCGTGGCACAATGAGAGCCGGCTTTTTAAGGGTAAAAATTTCACAGATAGTGTTATACCCTCCCATACTGACAACAAATGAAGAAGCCGCAATAAGAGCCTCCATAAACCTGTAAAACCTGATAGTTTTCCATCCAAGCCGTGAAGCTCTTCTTTTGATATCTTTAAAAGTTTTTGCGCTCAAAAAAGGACCGGTAACAAGAACGGCAGAAAACCTGGCACTCTCGGAAGAGTCTTTTTCAAATGCTCTAAGAAAGGTATCAAATATGGGATACCCATCCCCTCCACCTCCTGCAGTAACGAGCACAATTGGGAGGTGAGCCTTGCTCCGCGAGCCAGAAGCTCTTCTAACCAAAACGCTCTCTTTCACACGTTCAATCTCTCTGTAGGAAGGCACATACCTAGGAATATAACCTGTAAAATATAACTTTTTGGCCACAGAAGGAGGGATCTGGTATTCCTTAACAGGGTCGTAAAATTCACGAACTCCATAGATCCATATCTCATCATACAGAGATTCCATAGCCTCGTATATATTCTTTTCTCGCCATTCCCTGATCGTTTCCTCGCTACTGTCCATAATGTCTCTTAGACCAAGAACGGTTGTACAATCGGGATATTCTGATCGAATCCATTCAAGGGTTGGTTGAACTTCTTTTTTTAGACCAAGTGGAGCCTTATCAACGATAAAAAAATGAGGATGGAAGGACTTGGCTGTCGCAAGAATAATATTTTCTCTAATTGAAAGGACATGCGACGAAGGTAGTTTCATAGAAAGAGGCGTGTATTCCTCGTTGGTTATCTTTATCATGCCAGGAACCCGAACGAAATCAATACCCTCCGGTATTACAAAGCGTCCCACAAGAGGAGAGCCAGTAACGATTAGCACGTTGGCAGGAATAGATGTGACGCTTTGGGCAATGGCTAAAGAACGTCTAATATGTCCAAGTCCGTAAGTATCGTGAGAATACATTAGAATTCTTACAGGCTCTTTGATTTCCAAAGATTAGATCCCCCTTTGTATTTACTTTGTATGACTCTTGACTTCAACGCCACGCCCGTGTTGGCAAAGAGAAAAAACCGGGCAATCATGGCATCTGGGCTTCTGAGGGCTACAAAAGGTCTGACCATGCTTTACGAAAAGATCATTCACGAGAGGAATCCACTCTGAAGGAACGATGTTAGTCAGCACCATTTCCGTTTCTTCAGGAGATGTTGTTTCAATCCACCCAAGGCGGTTAGCAATACGATGAACATGAGTATCCACAGGGAGAGCCGTCTGATGAAAGCCGTAGAGAAGAACGCAGTTAGCAGTTTTTCGCCCTACTCCTGGTAGTTTCATAAGAACATCAAGCGACTCAGGAACTTTACCACCAAACTCCTGAGCTATCACCCGGCTTACTTCTTTAACTCGCTTAGCCTTGGTCTTGTAAAAATTTACGGGCTTTATAAGTTTCTCTATATCTTCAAGAGGAGCTTCAGCGAGAGCCTGAGGTGTAGGATACTGCCCAAACAGGCGCTTAGCTGCTGCATCGGTTTGAGGGTCCCGAGTCCTTTGGGAAAGAATCGTTGCGATGAGCACGTAAAAAGGTTTTTGCCTGGTGTGCCAGTTCCAGGGTCTTGTGCCATAAAGATCTCTCAAAATAGTAAGAACTTGAACAATTCGGTCTTGGTCCATTTGCAGTGCTCCTAAAAACGACCAGATTTTTGGATCGAGAAAAAGTGTAGTTGAACATCCTCATCGAGCATTGTATGATAAAATTTGATATGAGCAAAATAAAACATTTTTATAATTTGAGTCCGGAAATCCTTAAAGAATTAGAAAAGATCGGATAAGTTTTTAGTGATTCTTACTATTGTTGCTATGATCTTTATCAATCATGTTGTGTTTGCTGAACTTCTGAAAAAGCTTTTGAAATTTTAATTAAGTAAAGCCCAAACTAAAACGCTGAATTGTGGAAAAGAGGAGTGTCATCATGAATACGAAGTCATACAGTCAGATGCTAGATTACACAAAAACTCATTTTATCAAGCTTGCTCGAGAAAACCGTTTTCCAGAGAACGGAAAAATTCCTCACGATAAGGATATGTGTTTAATTTGCCACCCGGAGCTTATAGAAGGAAACCCTGCTTCCTTTTTCCTAAATCTAATCGTGGATTGTATAGCTGAGCGAAGACCCAAAATTGATGACGATCTAATACAAGCCATAAAGGAAGAACTTTCTATGCAAGGATTAGATGCTAATATCAACCTGGAAAAACTTAAACAAGGAGATCCAGAAGCATTCCAGGCATGGCGAACATGGGCGTGGAGTGCTATAAATACAGCTTTTGATATGTTGTCAATCCACTCGTCGTCAACCCCTTATTTTCAGCTCGAGGACAACTTTTCGGAGGACGAAATAGACTCCAGCTTAAAAGAGCTATTCCAGAAACAGAAATCGAAAACAGAATGATTCTCAACAAAAAGATGGTCATACTAATTTAGAAGAAAATAACGTAACATCCGCCATCCGTGTAACGTAAGGGGAACAATGAATAAACGGTGTATAAAAATAGCTCATCATCAGACTATATATCAATGCAGGATTTTAGCAAAAAAGGACAGATAGAATGAATCTATCAGAACTTACGGATATTGCTGAACTCCCTAAAAAGTATTGTGCAAAAAAAGTAAGCTCTGTCTGGCAAAACTTCCCAGAAGGTTGGCTGGATCGTTTAGAAGAAATTATGTTGTCTAAGCAGTCAAAAACTGTAAATATTTTCTTCAGAGCTGATGACATAGGCATTCCTGGGGTTGCCTTTAATGCCCTATGCAAGATATTCAGATATTTTGAGGTTCCTCTTGCTCTTGCAGTAGTTCCAGCATGGATAAACAAAAAAAGAATCGACCAGCTGTTTCAAATGGCGTCGCCGTCGGAAACCCTATGGTCGTGGCATCAACATGGATGGAGACACACAAATTGGGAAAAGGATGGAAAAAAAGCCGAATTCGGACCAAGCCGAACTGAAAATCAAAAGTGGCAAGATTTGTGGAAAGGGCTAAACAAGATGAAAGAAATATTTGGAAACGCCTTTGTGCCCGTATTTACTCCTCCATGGAATCGTATAAGCCCTGAAGTCTTTACACTTCTTTACAATCTGGGATTTAAAGCCATATCAACAGATCAGAAGAAAGTTACCAAACAACGTAGCCTGAGAATTTTTAGGATATACATCGATCTACATACAAGAAAAGCATCCCAGAAAGGCTCTGACTTTGACCACCTCATTGAAGATTGTAAACAGTTATTTGCAACAAGTGAACCTGCAGGAATTATGATTCACCACAACCGGATGAATCTTAACGCTTTTCTTTTTATCGCAAACTTTATAGAAGTTGCCCGAAAAAACACCTCCATAAAGATAACCTCATTTAAGGAAATGCTAGAAAAGTAGGAAGTCATGGCATCCAGAAGATATCCTTTGCTTGTTTTTGCTGATCAAACTGGAAGGATTATGGAACATCCTTTTCTTGAAATGGCGGGAAGCGAAGCCGGGCAGTGGAGATGTCTTAATAGAAGCGAGTGGATACCTCTTCCAGAAGGAAGTGAACTATTTGTGCTTCCTGGAAGACTCCCTGTGGGATTTGACTCGAGAAAAAAGAAATTCTCGGTATTAACGCAAAACCCCTATGGAAAGAATGGATCCGTGCAGGCTGTTGCAGCATCCGTAGCCCCGGCTTATACAACTCTTCTCTCTGCAGCTTACCGCACAAAACCCAGTGCTCCAGTATTGCCTTTATTTTCCTACGCTGCTGTAGGATGGCACGAGGGACAATTTGTTGTGGCGGCAATGAGAGTTGATCCGGACGAACGTCAGGACGTTAAACACCTTGATCTTGAAAAAGTTAGTGAACACGCTCGCCTGTGGATGAAGCAATACCGTCACAATAGACTTATTCATCACCTTGCCCGCTGTGCTCTCACCTATGCCTGTCCTGCTGCTCGCAATTTTTTCCTCAGGCGATGGGAAGCTCCCCTTCCATCTTCTCCCAGATGCAATGCCAGATGCATAGGATGCATTAGTCTCCAAACCAATTCACCCATACCATCTACCCAACAGCGCATCAAATTTACTCCCAACCCGGAGGAACTTGCAGAAGTTGCCGTTATGCATTTTAAAAAAGCCCCAAAACCAGTAGCCAGCTTTGGACAGGGCTGTGAAGGAGAGCCACTACTCGTAGCCAACACCATTGAAGCAGGAATTCGTCTGATAAGATCTGAAATAACTTCAGGGACAATAAATATGAACACAAACGGAAGTATTCCCGATGTATTGGAAAAGCTCGCAAAAGCCGGGCTACAGAGCGTAAGAGTAAGCCTTAACAGCCTTCAACCTGAATATTATAATGCTTACTACCGTCCCAAAGGATATAAACTCGACGATGTAAAGAAATTCATCTCTAAAGCCAAAGACCTTGGGCTCTTCGTGTCCATCAATTATTTCATGTTACCAGGGTTTACCGACGACCTTGCTGAATTCAAAGCTTTTGAAGATCTTCTTCGCACAACTCAAATTGATCTTATCCAGATGAGAAACTTCAATATCGATCCTGAATGGTATATGCGTTCTATTAATTTTAAGCCTTCCGGGAAGCCCATTGGCATAATGACCTGGATGGAACGTGTTCGAGAAATATCACCGACCATCCGTTTTGGATACTTTAATCCGCCAATTAACCATCAAGAAACATAAAGAAACGTTAAGACACCATAAACCACAACTCAATCTTTTCTTAACGTCTCATATCGATTCAAAATGTTCTTTTGATTTCTAAAAGACACGAAAACATCGCAAGAAAAACAAATCTTCCCATGGGAACGTTTCTTGCTTGTAACGTAAAGTGAAATGGGTTACAAACATAACTTAAACAAGGAGGAAAAGCCATGAGATGGAAAGACACTCTTGAAAGAATTTTTGCAGCCGTTGCTTTCGCCGAACAGGGGAGAGAAAAGGAAGCAATGGAAATGGCTGGGGTGCGTGAGTCTAGACGGACTCTGAAGCAAATAATTGAAGATTACAGCACAGCTACAGCCTTTGCCGAGGCTCAAGAATTTGGTTACGCCTACGCCTTGGCAACCGATACCGTTGCTAAGCCAGCTCAAAAACCCACTCTCCTTTCTTTCCTCGAAACCGTTGGACTCAAGGGAGCACCCGTTTACTACGGTACTGTAAAAATTTAAAAGAATAGGAGTTGAAAATGGCAAAGCAATTTAGAGTGTTACTCGTAGATGATGAAGAGGACTTTGTGAAGGCTCTCGCAGAAAGACTAAAAATGAGAGATCTGGGTCCCGATGTGGCTCTCAGTGGTGAAGAGGCTCTGCAGTCCCTCGACGAGGAAATCCCAGATGTTATGGTGCTCGACCTCAGAATGCCCGGGATAGATGGTATGGAAGTTCTGCGTCGAGTGAAAAAAGCCTATCCCGAAATCCAGGTTATCATTCTAACAGGTCACGGTTCGGAAAAGGATGAAGAAGAGGCAAGGCGGCTTGGAGCATTTGAATATCTTCAAAAACCTGTAAACATTGATCATCTCGTTAAGGTGCTCAGAGATGCTTACAAAGCTAAGCTAGAACGTCATGGAGCCGCCATCGCCTTCGCAGAAGAAGGAATGTATGCAGCCGCTAAAGAAATCATGGACGAAGAGAAGAAAAAACATTAGAGGCTTGATCAGGATTGTAAACGGGTATTATCGATGATTTCCCGGTTAGATAGTTAAAAACTTGCTTCGCTATGGAGGCAGTGCCACGGGTAAGGTTGTAACGATCGATCTCTTCGATTGAAAAATATCGACAATCAACAAGATCTGAACCAGGTCTTGGTATTGAATGATCGACAGGAATACATAGAAAATCAATTAGAATGTAATGATAGGCTATGTTGTCGTTCTCGTCCTTGATAATACGGTCGAGAACGGCAACAATATCTTTAACTTCTACAGGGATGCCCACTTCCTCGTATATTTCTCTCTTCAGCGCTTCTTCCAGAGTCTCCCCAACAGCTACTGCCCCACCAGGGATCGACCATTTACCTTTACCGGGATCTTTCCCCCTCAGCCCTAGAAGAATTTTATCACCATTGAATATCAACCCTCCCACTCCTACAATGGGTCGAGGCGGGTAAAGGCGGGAGTCAAGATCATAGACTAAGGTTTGCATCTCCGACATGGATGGTAGCCCTCCATAAAAGCTTCTTCGCGACTATTAAACCTCACCTGGTTCGAAGGTGACATCTGCTTGCCAAAGGAACATCCGGGTCTGTGAAATACAAAACTTCTCTGATTGCCAACATAATACGCTTCTTTATCGTATTTGCACGCCCCCCACATGCCTCTCCTGTTCTTTATCGCATCTTGCTGAGCCTTCAAAAAATGCTGGGATCTGGAAAATCCTCTCGAATCCTGAAGTAAAAAGGCGTAACCCTCTCTTACTAAAAGCTCGTTAACCAGAGTGCCATCTTCTAAAAACACGTAAGCGAGCACTCGCCCGTGATGATCAACTTTATCGCCTTTATCTTCATACTGAAGCCTTACCTTTTTCCCAAGCACTAATCTGGTGTTTCTATCTCTAGCATCATTTCCAAAACAATCAGCAGGAGTATCATCATGAGCAATCTCAGGGGCATCAATACCAAAATACCGAACTGTTACGTGCCCTTCCAGTTCAACAGTGTCACCATCTATAACCTTAACGACCACCCCTGAATTAGGAAGATCAGCAGCGATTCCTAAAACTGGTATTACCAACGAAATAATTCCTAGAAATAATCCAGCAGCGAGCTTTAATCTGTTTTCAACCATGGATTCCTCCTTCTTCGATTTAATTCCGTTTCCTAGACTTAAATTTTGGAGAAAAACAACCGTCCTCCCAGTAAAATAATTTGACCTCAGCAGCACTCTAAGTCTAAAAAGAAAGAGATCAAGATGTAAGTTTTTCTTGTGCTCGTCAACAATGGAAAACCAAAAGCAAAAGGTGGAATGAAGCTATGTTCGGACGATTGTTGCGTTTCTTTGCGAAAGATCTGGCAATGGATTTAGGCACAGCTAATACACTTATTTACCTTCGCGGACATGGTATAGTGCTCAATGAACCATCCGTAGTTGCCATTCGCCAGGACGATTACAAGGTGGTTGCCGTTGGTCGAGCGGCAAGGGAAATGATGGGAAAGCATGGTCAGCGCATCGTGACCATTCGTCCTCTCAAAGATGGCGTTATTGCCGATTTTGAAGTCACCAGCATCATGATAAAAAGTTTTTTGAGCACAGTTCTAAAACGTAAGCATTTTATCAAACCAAAGCTTGTCATTGCAGTTCCAACGGGTATTACATCGGTGGAAAAGCGAGCAGTAATAGAGGCAGCAGAACAGGCTGGAGCCGGCAGTGTTATGCTTATTGAAGAACCTATGGCTGCTGCAATTGGAGCTGGCTTACCTGTAGATCGACCCGTGGGAAGTATGATAGTCGATATTGGTGGAGGAACAACAGAGGTTGCTATCATTTCTCTTTTCGCCATCGCCTATAGTGAGTCTGTGAGAGTAGCAGGGGATGAAGCAAACGAAGCTATTCTACGTTACATCCAACGGAAACACCAAATGATCATCAGTGAAATACTCGCTGAGCAAATTAAAATACAGGTTGGATCTGCTATACCTGTGGGAGAACCAGTTAAAGTTCAGCTAACAGGAAAAGAAATACTTACGGGAATTCCCAAAACTTTCTTTATCACAGATGAAGAAGTGAGAGAGGCTCTTCAAGAACCGGTAAATATTATCGTGGAATCTGTTAAACGGGCTCTTGAAAAGACCCCCCCAGATCTTGCCGCTGACATTTACGAGCGAGGAATATGGCTTGCGGGAGGGGGATCTCTTTTAAGAGGTCTTGACGAATTGATACGGCGAGAAACAACCCTTAATGTTCACGTAGCTGATGATCCGCTTACTGCTATTGTCAGAGGGGCGGGAGCGGTTATTGAAGATATGGAATATTACAAACCTGTTTTTATCAGTTAATTAAAAAGCGGGAATTTACTCCTGATCTTTCTTTTTACCCGGGATAACTTTCCAGCATCTTTTACGTTCTTCTCTCACCCAAGCATCTATCCACTCATTCCAAGCCTCCTGGTAAGTCTTTATGGCTTCCAGGTAGCGCTTTCTTTTTTCTTCCTGCTCTCTTTCTTCAGACTTTATCTCTTCTCGCGCTTTCTTAAGCCGGTGATAAGCAAGAAAAGAACCCCAAAATTTCTCATTTAGAGGTGATCCATACAGGCGCTCCAATTCATTTTTGATATCGCTTGCATCATGATCGTCTAAAAAACACTCGATATCGAAAAGCTCCTTATCTGCTATGTAATACTTAGACCCCTCCCACAAGGCCACCTCATCTCTTAATTTCTGAAACAAATCTTGATTTGAAAAACGTCTGTCTTTGCTCACAAGACTATTGCTCCCATAGGTTTTATTTCATACAATAACTGAACAAGTTACAGAGAGACAGTGCAAACTTTTTCATACAAGGAGGCCTTTTATGTATGTCGGATGGCACATGGTGACGGATCTCATCACCATCTCCCCTGATACGCCTATCATGAAGGCGCGCGAAATTATGAACGAACAACGCATATCTCATCTTCCCGTAACCGACGAAGAGAGACGTTTATTAGGACTTGTTACCGACAGAGATCTCCGGGAAGCATGGGCATCTCCTGCTACAACTCTCAGCGTTTACGAACTCACATACATTTTACAAAAAATCACCGTGGAAAGCATTATGAAAAAAAAGCTCATCACTATAACTGAAGACACCACCATTGAGCGAGCGGCTTTTATCATGCATCAGGAGAAAATCGGATGCCTTCCGGTCGTATCAAGCGGTAATAAGCTTGTGGGGATGATAACCACATCCGATCTAATGTCAGTCCTTCTTACAGCGATGGGAATGAGCGACGATAGCGGAAGAATCACTATACTATCCGAAGAACGAATAGGTATTCTCAGTCACATTACTTCTCTTCTTAAAGATAACGCTATAAGTATAAAAAGTATCCTAATTCATCCTTTACCTAGATACGACAAAGTGTGGCAGATCCTCTTGAGATTCAGGCGGGAAGATCTTGAAAAAGCCGCCCAGGTCCTTATGGAAGGCGGCTATAAGGTATTAAAAGAATACGTAAAAGACATTACCCCTTACCTTCCATAGAACCTAATATGGGCGCACTGATCCGTGCGCCCAAACAACAAAAACCTAATGGCTTTTAGCAAAAGATCTCATAAAATCAACAAGTGCTTCCACGGCTTCCACGGATACAGCGTTATAAAGCGAAGCACGACACCCCCCTACAGATCTGTGCCCCTTTAAGCCCACAAGACCTTTTTCCGTTGCCTTAGCTAAAAATTCCTTTTCCAGTTCTTCAGTAGCTAATCTGAAGGTAACATTCATAAAAGATCGATCTTCAGGCACAGCCGTGCCTCGATAAATTTCATACTCGTCAATACATTCATACAACATTTTGGCTTTGAGTTCGTTTATGGAAGCCATTTTCTCTAAACCACCAACCTCTTCCTCAAGCCACTCCATCACAAGCCCAACAGCGTAAATTGAAAAACAGGGAGGTGTATTATAAAGAGAGTTTTTCTCAGCAAAGGTTGTGTATTTCAACATGGTAGGAAGATCTTGCGGAACACGTTCAAGCATGTCCTTCCGTATAATCACCAGTGTAACACCAGCAGGTCCAGCGTTTTTCTGAGCACCTGCATAAATTAGTCCAAAAGGACCTGGATCAAAGGGACGGCTAAAAATGTCCGAAGACATATCTGCCACAAGGGGAACTCCCTTGGAATCAGGAAAGGATTTCCACTGAGTGCCTCGAATAGTATTATTTGAAGTGATATGCAGATAGGACGCATCAAGGTTTACGGTAAAGTCTTTCGGGATGTAGGTATATTCTTTATCTTTAGAACTCGCAATAACTCTCACCGGCTTTTTCTGAATTTCTGCTTCTTTTATCGCTTTCGATGCCCACGTTCCGGTATCGATATAATCCAGAGGCTTTCCGGGAACTTCAAGATTCATTGGCACCATACAAAACTGAAGACTTGCTCCTCCCTGAAGAAAAAGCACATAAAATCTATCATCCAGCTTAAGAAGTCGCTTTATCCTGGCAATAGCATCGTTAAGTACCGCATCAAATTCCTTTGAGCGATGACTCATTTCTAAAATAGACATGCCTGTTCCACGAAAATTAAGCATCTCCTTTTGAATCCGCTCCAACACAGGAATAGGAAGAGCAGCAGGACCTGGGTTAAAGTTATAAACTCGCTTTTCCATCTCCTAAGACCCTCCAAAAACTATAAATTTTTCTCTAACATTTACCCCTTCAGTGACAGGTCACTTTAACGATATGATTCTAACTTTGTCAATTTTTTATGAAGGATGTTCGAAAAAGATCGCGGTGATAACCATCGCGGTTGCCGTATCGTAAGGGCATGATATGCTATGCCCCTACTCATGATGCACTGCTTGATCCCGTTCCAACGTTCTCAAAATGTAGGATATTAAAATATCCCAAATAAGGGATGAGCCTGCGTTAAACTTTTTTCGGATGATAACGATCAACCAAAAAACTGGAGTTCTCCCAAAAAGTTATGTTAAAGATAAGCGACTTTAATCTTTGAGAGTATCTCTTTCTAAGAGAGGCCAACCAATGAATCAAAAAAATATTCTGGCAATGTCAACAAATGATTCTACCGTCCCCAGCCGGGAAGAATGCATCGCTCTCATGATGAAGCTTCAGATGCCGGAACATATCATGCAACATAGCTTCAGAGTTTGTGATGTGGCCCTAGTGTTAGCAAAACTTTGCCTGATGAAATCCTATCCTGTTTCTGTCGAAAAGGTTGAAGCCGGAGCACTTTTACACGACATCGCAAAAGCCAGGTGTCTGGAAGAAAACTGCCATCACGCCATAGTTGGAGCTGAGATGGTTAGACTCTACGGTTATAAAGAAATTGCTCCTATTGTGGAGCAACACGTTAACATATCCAGGGCTGACATACTGGCCTGTCCAAATGAATCGATTCTTGTAAATTATGCTGACAAAAGAGTTCTTCACACATCGGTGGTGTCGCTTGATAAAAGATTTGAAGACCTTATAAATCGCTACGGTAAAACGCCAGAACATAAAAAATCCCTAGAAGAACGATGGAAACTCTACAAAGAACTGGAAGAAAAACTAAGTCAAATTCTTACAAGAGATATTTCTACTTTGACAATTTAGGGAGGGAAAAATGCCTGAAGGGAAAATTCGAGTAGCCATTTTGGCTGGAGGCACATCGGCAGAAAAAGAAGTTTCCATTTCAAGTGGAAATCAAGTTCGAAAAGCGCTCAACCCCGAAAAATACGAAGCCTTCATGTATGATCCAGCTACCGACCTTCTGAAACTCGCTCAAGACTCAAAAAATATCGATGTAGCCATTATAATGCTCCATGGTCGCGGCGGCGAAGACGGAACAATGCAGGGCTTCCTTGAAATGCTTGGCATCCCTTATCAGGGAAGTCGAGTGCTGGGAAGCGCTGTCGCCATGAATAAAATTGTTAGCAAACACCTATATATTCAGGCAGGACTTCCTGTTGCTCCCTATATGATTTGTAATAAAGATTCTATGCCCGATGAATTAAAAATACTCGAAAGGATAGGTCTTCCTCTGGTGGTAAAACCAGAACAGGAAGGTTCAAGCATAGGGGTAACCATAGTAAGAGATTTCAAAGAGCTAAAAGAAGCCCTTGAGAAAGCTTGGAACTATGACAAACGATGCTTGATTGAAAAATATCTCCAGGGAAGAGAGATTACCGTTGGAGTCCTTGGAAATTCTCCTCCTGAGGCACTCCCTCCTGTAGAAATTCGTCCTACATCCGGTTTTGAATTTTTCGATTACAATGCTAAGTATCAACCCGGCGCCACAGAAGAAATATGCCCTGCTCCACTTCCCGAAAAACTTACCTTGAAATGTCAGGAGTATGCGCTCAGAGCACACAGAGCCCTTTACTGTGAGGACTACAGCCGAACCGACATGATTCTACACGAAGGGGAATTTTACATCCTTGAAACCAACACCATACCTGGAATGACGGCAACAAGTCTCTTCCCTCAAGCAGCTCAAGCCGCAGGAATTTCTTTCTCTGAACTTATAGAAAAACTGATCCAACTTGCTATGGAAAAAAAGAAGTAAAATCTACTCCTTGGTGGAGGGTGTTTTAAAACTTCCCTCATGAGGTGGCGAAACATAGAAAAGGCAGGGACGAAGCTCAGCTTGGAAGACCCTTCCAGACTCAGGTAGCTAAAAACGACCTCAATATATGATTCACCAATAACTGTAGGGGCGACACATGCGTCGCCCCTACAATTCTATTACGGAGTTTTTTAGAACACTCTCACTCCTTGGTGAACCTTCCTCTAGGTGCACCTACCGATGAAAAGGCTGAATTGAAATTTCTATAAAGACTGTGATAATTCGCAATCCTGTGCCATTTCTTTATATAACCTGGAGGAAGTTCATCAATAACATCAATACCTTCCCACTGGCGGGGGTTTGGATAGGCATAGTATGGATACTCCTTAGGAATTCCCCTAACATAAACGACCTGTGGAATCACCCACTGAGAGCGAGCAAGATAAAGTCTATGCATACCGTCATTTATGAGAACCACAACGGATCCATTAGCTTCTATCGATTCTTCCACCACGGGAGGAAGTAGAGTTACAGGCTGGTCTTTTCCCTCCATCCACAATTCCAGAAAACCATTAAGGTTGAACATATCATAACCAAGTTCTTTCAAAGCCCATTGAAGGTTACGAACTTTCTCTAATTCCTGTATAAGCACGTAACGCTGGGTAGGATAAAGCCAATCGGTGGAAATTCGTTCAAGCGATATTGTGCAATTTTTGTAGATAAGAACATCCGGTTTTTTTAGTAATCTAACTTCCCTGAGCCTAGAGATCAGTTCGTCTTCAGAATGATGCACAACTTCTTTAATCTTCATGACACTTTCCTACCTAATAAAAAGCAAAACCCGCTTGTTGCGGGCTTCGCTTCATGGGGAATTGCCTTGTGAGCTATCCCAATCTGTAATGGATAATCAGACCGAACCTGAACATGAAATTGTGGTGGCGAGGCCCAGAATCGAACTGGGGACACGAGGATTTTCAGTCCACTGCTCTACCGTCTGAGCTACCTCGCCACGGCGGATTTCTGTTTAGCCAAAACCGAACTAATTGTCAAGAAGATATTGAATTATCGTTACTGGATTCCTTGGTATCTTTATTTGGCGTAGATTCATCTTTTTCAACATGCTCCTTATACCAAACGGAATGATGCTTTTTAATCCAGGTTTTGCTAACCTTTCCGTCCACCAGTATTCGCCAGGTCCCTGGATTGGCGATAGTGCCAAGATAGGCATGAGCAATAACACCAGCAAAGAAAACAACTGCAAAGAAACCGTGTATCGTTGATAAGAGACAACTCAGGCTCAATGGAAGACTTGTCTTGAATATGAGCGGAACACCCGTGATACCCATAATCACACTGAGAACCGTCGTAAACCAGAAGAATATTTTTTGCCCGGCGTTCATCCTGCCAGCAGGAACTTCCACCTCTTTGCCACCAATATATCCGCCTTTTTTCTCAAGCCATTCCTTATCATACGGAGCAAAGCGAGCATAAGAAGCCCAGAGCTTCAAAGACACGCCAGAAGCAATCAGAAACACAATCCCTGCTACCCAGTGCACAACTACAGCAGTTTTGGGAGTTCCGAAAGACATTCTGAGAAGGGTGACGTTGTTATAGAAGAAGATGTATCCAGTAAAAGCTAAAATTAAGAAAGACACAAGCCTAAACAGATGAGTCCATCTTTCAGCAAGAGAAAACCACTCAATTGTAGCAGGAGCATCATAGAAATCGGCAACCTTTGGACCCTGCCCCGTGTAATGAAGCACTAACGCAAAGACAATGAGCAATATAAAGATACTTACATAAGGAGTAAGATACAGTTGATGAAATTGGTTCAAAGCAAAAACCCAGGGAGAACATCCGATAAGTCTTCCCGAATTTATTGTCACAGGCTTACCATCCGGTCCAAAAAGATCTGTCACAACTTGTCCCTTGAAAACGTGAGATTCGCTCGAATGGCAATCAGCACAGCCTCTAGCACCCAAAGCCATCCCAGCAGGCGCAACATTGTGGTTAATATTAAACCCTTCAGCATGTGCTGCCCAGGTATGATCTTCTTCAACCACAACATCACCTTGATCATTCAAATAATAAATTTTCCCACCCTTATGGTAGTTGGGCCTAATCTGATGGAAGCGAGCATTCCCTTTCAGTGTCTCAGTAAGAGAGGTCAACATGAGTTTGATTTGTTCAGGTGTGTGTAATTCTGGCCGTTGTGGATTAGATGGTTTCAAAGTGTCTTTAATTTTTTCATAGGCTTTCTTAATTTCTCGGGCGAAGAGAGGATAATAGATTCCGTCACTGTCAAGATTCGTATAGACAATTCCCAGTAGAGGATTCACTGGCGCCAGCAAACCGCTTTTTATCCTTCCGTAACGAGGATGCCAGTCGAAGTATTCACCAATAGATTTGGGTGAATTTGCAGGATCTTTTAAGTTTATTTTGGGGTAATTAACCATATTGCCTGTAGTAACATCAAATCCTTCTCCAGCCGCAATATGAAGAACCGGAATATGACAAAACTCACAGGAAAGCTTTTCCAGATGATTAGGTCGTATGGAAAGATGAGATGGACGTGGAGCACCTATATATCCCTTCTGGTGGCACTCCCTGCAGGTCATTATCGTATTATCAAAATCATCTCTAACAGTGGATACATTCTCATTACCTTTTGCAAACTGATGATTGATCTTCTTAACCCCTTTTTGGGGATCATCTATTGCCGGATGACAGTCAGCACAATGAAGCCCTCTAGCATTGTGGACGTCGTGATTTTTTCGGTCATTCCATGAAAAACCTCTTTTCTTGGCATCAGAAATACCATGACAAAAATTACAATTCTCTGAAGGAGGTGGATATGAAATGGGCAAAACGATTTGTCCATCTTCGTTAAAAAGACGTTTATTATAGGTAACCGTTGGAGATTGTCCCTCCCTTACAAATCCCTTTACTTGCCCAATGCCGGACGACGCAGTTGAAGACCACTTATAATTCCACATCTTAAGTTGTTTGTTACGCTCTACAAAATTATACCCTGGAAGATGGCACAAGAGACAGTCCGCTTCCACAACACCAGACTTATCCCACTTGCTTTTATAGTAGTCCCCATCAAGAGTATTGACCAGGTTTGGCTCTTCTTTAAGTCTCTTATCATAACGTTTTCCATCTCTGTCAAATTCCAATCCTCCCCCACCAGGGTGACAGCCACCACAACCCGGCTGCCCTATTTGCTTGGGATCCGTCGGACCAACGCTCACCCATTCAAATACTGTCAGATCAATTTCATCCGGAGTCTTATTATGTTTTTTCGCCAACTGGCGGAAAGAAGGAGGTCAGAATTTACCCATCATTCCGTCGGAGAGAACCCACGGTTTTTTGGGATTAAAATCGTCTTTAATGCGATCCCATCCCTGCTGAAAATGATATCCTTTCACTATTTCATCGTAATTGTGACAAGCTCCACAGGTCTGGCGAGAACTGTAAGGCAGATTGGCATTTTCACCTGTTAGAGGATTTATTATTTGTCCATCTTCTGTCCGAAGGAAGAAAGGGGAATGAACCCAATCCCTTGCGTAGAGACCTGTAGTCATAACAAAAAAAGCTAAAAAAAATTTCAGCGCAAAAGCATACTTGAAGTTTTTAGCCATACCCATCTCCCCCATGTTATTAGGTTAATGGCAAAAAGCTAAATGATATTAATTTTCGGATATCAAAAAAAATAGCTAGAATCAATACTACTCAAAGATAGCCCAGTTTTTGTGGCTGCGGGGTATTATAAAGATCTCCCCAGAATAGGCTCACAATTGAAGATGAAAACCTGAAGTTGGCACACATAGCGGTTTGTTCATAATAAAATCGAGTGTCCTTACGAATTAAAAATTTGCGGTATAACCTTGCAAAAATTTTGCCTTTTTAACTCGCAACCACTAGCATTTTAAAAATCCATGATTAATTTCTAAGCTAGCCAAACAGGCAAAAAGGGCAATGGGGCGTTGCCCAGAATATCTTAAGACAAAAAAACAGGATAAAAAGGAGGCAGGATAATAATGGGAAAGGCGGTAGGTATTGATTTGGGAACTACTAACTCTGTTATTGCCGTGTGGGAAAACGGCAAAGCTACAGTAATTCCTAATGCCGAGGGATCCAGAACAACCCCTTCAGTTGTGGCATTTACTGAAGATGGTCAGAGACTTGTCGGACAAATTGCAAAAAGACAGTCGATCCTGAACCCGGCAGCTACTATATATTCTGCAAAGCGTTTCATAGGAAGGCGCTGGGATGAGGTAGAAGAAGAATCCAAGATGGTGCCTTACAAGGTTGTTAAGGGTCCCAACGATGCTGTTAGATTCGACATCCGAGAAAAACTTGTAGCTCCTGAGGAAGTTTCCGCTCAGGTGCTAAGAAAGCTGGTTGAAGATGCATCAAAGTTCCTTGGCGAAAAAATAACCGAAGCTGTTATCACTGTGCCGGCTTACTTCAATGACGCTCAGCGTCAAGCTACCAAAAATGCGGGAGAAATAGCCGGGCTCAAGGTTTTGAGAATCATCAACGAGCCCACGGCCGCTGCTCTCGCTTATGGTCTAGAAAAGAAAAAGAACGAAACGGTGCTTGTTTTCGACCTTGGCGGTGGAACCTTTGACGTTTCCATTCTCGATGTTGGAGACGGCGTATGTGAAGTTCGTTCAACAGCCGGTGACACACACCTGGGAGGCGACGACTTTGACAAACGAATAGTCGATTGGCTAGCTGACGAGTTCAAAAAAGACACCGGGATAGATCTTCGAAATGACCGTCAGGCTCTACAGCGTCTATACGAAGCAGCTGAAAAAGCAAAGTGCGAACTCTCCACGGTGATGGAGACGGAAATCAATCTCCCGTTCATCACCGCCGACGCAACGGGACCCAAGCATCTCGTAAAGAAGATTACTCGAGCCAAATTCGAATCGCTAGTTGCAGATCTTATTGAACGCTGCATGGGACCAGTCAAACAGGCTCTTGCTGATGCTAACCTTACCGAAAAGGATATAGATGAGGTTATTCTCGTGGGCGGTTCGACCCGTATTCCGGCGGTGCAAGCCCTGGTAAAGCGACTCACCGGCGGCAAAGAACCAAACATGAGCGTAAACCCTGACGAAGTTGTTGCAGTTGGAGCAGCGATTCAGGCGGCAATAATTAAAGGCGAGGTAAAAGACGTTGTGCTCCTCGATGTCACACCACTTTCTCTCGGTATAGAAACTCTCGGTGGCGTCATGACCAAACTCATAGAGCGCAACACAACAATACCTTGCCGACGTGAAGAAATCTTTACAACCGCCGAAGACAATCAGACAGCCGTCGATATAGTTGTGCTCCAGGGTGAACGTCATATGGCTCGAGACAACCGCGTGCTCGGCAGATTCCGCCTTGAGGGTATCCCGCCTGCACCAAGAGGTGTGCCTCAGATTAAGGTCACCTTCGACACTGACGCAAACGGCATCCTCAAGGTGACAGCTAAGGACATGGCAACTGGTAAAGAACAGACCGTGACTATTACGGAATCTACGAACCTGGATAAGGGCGAAATCGAACGAATGCTCCGAGAAGCCGAACAGTATGCTGAAGAGGACCGTAAACGAAAAGAAAGAGTCGAGGCGAAAAACCAGACGGATTCTCTCGCATATCAACTCGAAAAGACACTCAAAGAACTCGGAGACAAAGTGCCACCTCACGAAAAGAGCCGATGTGAAAAACTCATCGAGGACGCTAAAGCAGCTCTTAACGATGAAAGCACAAGCGCTGAGCGATTCAAGCAACTCAACAGCGACATCCAGCAGGCTCTCCACATGATCGCAGCAGCGGCATATCAGCAGAGCACATCCCAGCAGCACGGTGGAGCCGGTGGAGCCGAAGCTGGGGGGCGCAAGGCTTCTGGAAGTGACGACGTAATAGACGCTGAATTCAGAGAACGATAATCCCAAAATTGCGGGGTGTAGTATCGCTACACCCCTACTTCCTAGGTCCTTGGAGTAATCGGAAATGGCGGTGAAATATAAAGATTACTACGAAATTCTTGGCGTTCCTCGCACGGCTACTCAGGAGGAAATTCAGCGAGCATACCGGAAGCTTGCGCGGAAATATCATCCGGACGTTAACAAAGAACCCGGAGCAGAAGAGAAGTTTAAAGAAATCAACGAAGCCTACGAGGTGCTCAAGGATCCAGAAAAGCGCAAAAGATACGATCAACTGGGAACTAATTGGAAAGCCGGACAGGACTTTACTCCACCACCAGGCTGGGAAGTGCACTTCGGATTTGGGCCGGGCACAGGGAAGATTTTCGAAGATATATTCGGTTTTGAAGGAAGCGGTTCAACAGGCTTCAGCGACTTCTTCGAAATGCTTTTTGGGGGCATGAGAAGAGGTCAGGCCGGAACCGGAACATCCGGATTTACAAGAGTCCGTGATGGAGCAGACCAGGAAGCGACGATTAGAATTTCTCTCGAAGATGCCTATTACGGTGCTGAAAAGATTATCACTTTGCCAAACAGTAATAAAACCTACGAAGTGAAAATCCCTGCTGGCATACTGCCCGGGCAAAAGATTCGTCTTGCCGGTCAAGGAGAACCGGGCATTGGAGGAGGCCGAAGTGGCGATCTTTATCTGAAGGTGGAAATAGAGCCCCATCCTGTATATCGACTTGAAGGACGTGATTTGTATATGAATCTTCCAATTACTCCCTGGGAAGCAGCTCTCGGTGGAGACGTAACGGTTGGAACTATCGCAGGATCTGTAACAATTCGCATTCCTCCCGGAACTCAAAGCGGGCAAAAGTTGAGGCTTCGAGGCAAGGGAATGCCAAACCCAAAGGGTGCTCCGGGTGATTTATACGCTGTCGTGCAGATTATGGTTCCTAAACATCTTTCTCGAGAAGAACGAGAGTTATTCGAAAGGTTAAAAGATGTATCTACTTTTAATCCTCGATAGGTCTTACTCCAAAGAAAATGGCATCGGTATGCCACTACGCCGGCACTAAATACTTAAGAATCCCGGAGCGGGAGGTAATGCTATCATGACACCGTATCTTGTAAAGTCCGCAAAGTCAGGTTCATACCTGAAGATTGAAGAAATAGCTGCCCAGTGTGATTTACATCCAGAACTTATCGAGCGATTTGTCTGTTTAGGTCTTATAGATCCTGTAGAAAAAGATCCTGCAGATGGGGCATGGCTTTTTGATGAATCTGCTGTCCCTATAGTGAGAAAAATCGTGCTTAAGAAATGAACTGGGCATCAACTACGCAGGAATTGGTGTTGTTCTGGATCTTCTTAGCCGACTTGAAGCATTGGAAGAAAGAGTAAGAATTCTCGAAGAACGGATTACTCGATTGATTGATGAACTAGGTTCGGTGTTATAACCCTTTATAAATCCAAGCAGCTTCCCAGTTCCCAAAAAATATCAATTAAAACCTAATCTTAACTAAAAAGGGCATTATCCCCTTGCGGGGATAATTTGCAATCTTAATTTTACCTAAAAAACGACTGTAAGGAGGACTTTCACAATGGATATCAGTAAATTTACTATAAAATCCCAAGAAGCCATACAACAGGCTCAAACCAAAGCCATTCGCTATGGGCACCAGGAAGTGGATGCCGAACATCTGTTTATGGCTCTGCTTGAGCAGACAGACGGTCTTGTTCCCAGATTTATGCAAATTATGGGTGTCCCGATTGAAGCTTTGAAAACTAGAGTAGAGAAAGAACTGGAAAAGAAGCCGCGAGTAAGCGGACCTGGTATTGAACCGGGGAAAGTCTATCTTACTCATCGGCTTGGAAAACTTCTGGTAAAAGCCGAAGAAGAAGCCAAAAGGTTAAAAGATGAATATATTTCGGTAGAACACATCCTGATGGCTATCGCAGATGAAGGAAATACTACGTCTCTAGGGCGTATCCTTCAGGAGTTCGGGGTCACTAAAGATGCGATCCTAAAGGCTCTCACCGCCGTAAGAGGTCACCAGAGAGTGACGAGCGCAACGCCTGAAGTTACTTACGAAGCTCTTCAGAAGTATGGACGTGATCTTGTTCAGGAAGCTCGTAGTGGTAAGCTTGATCCCGTAATAGGTCGTGATGCCGAAATACGGCGTGTTATTCGCATACTCAGCCGAAAAACCAAAAATAATCCCGTGCTAATTGGTGAACCGGGGGTCGGTAAAACGGCAATTGTTGAAGGGCTTGCTCACCGAATTGTCCGGGGCGACGTCCCTGAAGGGCTAAAAGATAAAAACATTTTTGCTCTCGACATGGGCGCTCTAATAGCCGGTGCCAAATACAGAGGAGAATTCGAAGAGCGACTCAAAGCCGTTCTCCAGGAAATTAAGCAATCGGAAGGCAGAATCATCCTATTTATCGACGAATTGCACACAATCGTTGGAGCCGGAAAGGCTGAAGGCGCAATAGACGCTGGAAACATGCTAAAACCAATGCTTGCCAGAGGAGAACTCCACTGCATCGGAGCCACTACACTGGATGAGTATAGAAAATACATTGAAAAGGATCCCGCTTTAGAAAGACGCTTCCAGCCTGTTCTTGTTGAAGAACCTTCGGTTGAAGATACAATTTCAATACTTCGAGGCCTTAAAGAAAGATATGAGGTCCACCACGGCGTTAAGATCCATGACAGCGCTCTTGTTGCAGCAGCGGTTCTTTCTCACAGATACATTACCGACCGCTTCTTACCGGACAAGGCAATAGACCTTGTGGATGAAGCTTGCGCTATGATCCGCACAGAAATAGATTCAATGCCTTCGGAACTCGATGAAGTTATGCGACGAATCATGCAACTTGAAATCGAAGAAACAGCGCTCAAAAAAGAATCTGATCGAGCAAGCAAAGAAAGGCTCGAGAATGTGCAGAAAGAGCTTGCCGAACTGCGAGCAAAAGCTGATGTGATGAAATCTCAATGGGAATCTGAAAAGAACGCAATCAAGGAAGTGCAGGCGCTTAGAGAAGAAATTGAGAGAGTCAATCGAGAGATAGAGATTGCGGAAAGGCAGTATGATCTGAACAAAGTCGCAGAACTTAAGCATGGACGACTTCCTGAACTAAGAGCTAAACTGGTTCAGAAAGAGGAAGAACTGGCTAAAATTCAGAAAGGCAAAAGGCTACTACGAGAAGAAGTTACCGAAGAAGAAATTGCTGAAATTGTGTCGAGGTGGACTGGCATTCCCGTATCAAAGCTAATCGAAACCGAGCGAGACAAACTGTTAAAGCTTGACGAAGTGCTCCATAGACGAGTAGTTGGTCAGGATGAAGCTGTACAATTGGTAGCAGATGCTGTGCTTCGCGCTCGATCGGGCATCAAAGATCCTAGAAGACCCATAGGATCGTTCATTTTCCTGGGACCTACTGGCGTGGGTAAAACCGAGCTCGCCAAAACTCTAGCAGAAGCTCTTTTTGACACGGAAGAAAACATGATTCGCATTGATATGAGCGAATACATGGAGAAACACACAGTTTCACGGCTCATTGGAGCTCCTCCGGGATATGTCGGATATGAAGAAGGAGGACAATTGACCGAAGCCGTAAGAAGAAAGCCCTACTCGGTTATCCTATTTGATGAAATTGAAAAGGCTCACCCGGATGTATTCAACCTGCTTCTTCAGATTCTTGACGATGGACGACTTACGGATGGTCATGGGCGAACGGTGGACTTCAAAAACACCATCATCATTATGACCAGTAATATCGGCTCACATTATTTGACCGAAGGACTAACACCGAACGGAGAAATTCCCGAGTCGGTCAGAAATAGCGTTATGGCGGAACTTAGACGTCATTTCAGGCCAGAGTTTCTCAACCGAGTCGATGATGTGATTCTATTCAAAACGCTTAAACTTGAAGAGATCAAACGAATAGTTGATCTCATGATAGAAGATGTTGCAAAACGATTAAAAGACAGGCACATTAAGCTTGTGCTCTCTGATGAGGCACGTGAGTTTATAGCTCGATCTGGCTACGATCCTGTTTACGGTGCGAGACCTTTGAGACGATACATTCAGAGGAATCTTGAAACGATGCTTGCTCGAGCGATAATATCTGGGGAAATAAGAGAAGGAGCCACTGTTCATGTTAAATTAGAAAATGGCGCTTTGACTGTTGTGCCAGAATATGCTCAAACAAATTCTGAAGCCGTCGCTTTGTAAAGGGGCTTTTAACATTACATCTCATCAATGAGACGCTGTAAATTGTTCCCTGCTCGTGCTCAGATCCGAGCAGGGAATTTACTCTATCCTGACGTTTATTAAACCAAGTTTAGGGGGTTATGGACATCACACAATGCCTTCAAAAAATTGAGGAAGAAGGTTTTCCGGTATTTAGGAGAACTCTGGAATTCATAAGTTCTCTTGAAAACTCACAAGAACCCGTTCCAAAGCTTGCAGAAAAAATTCTCGGTGATCCAGGAATGGCTATAAAACTAATCCAGATAGCCAATAGTCCCTTTTTCAACCCTGGTGATCGCGTAAAAACAGTTACTCGAGCTATCATGTTGCTAGGGTTGCAGAATGTTAAAGGTATTGCTCTGGGATTAGCTCTCCTGGATGATCTCATCAAAAAAGGAAGAAGAAAGAGAATATCTGAACTGTTCGTCCGTAGCCTTGCTAGAGCAATCATGGCAAGAAATCTGGGAAGCGCCATTCGTTGTCCCTATCCTGAGGAAATATACATCTCCGGTTTGCTTTACGATATAGGAGAATTGGCTTTAGAACTGCTGATAGATCCTGATGTGCTGGAAGAAATTGAAGAAAAGGCAAAACGCAATGGTCAAAATTTAGAAATAGTTCAAAAAGAAGAACTTGGTTTTTCGGTAAAAGATCTATCAAGGGAAATAACTTCAAAATGGAAGCTCTCCAGTATATTAGAAAGGTTTTTCGCAGGAGACGTTTCTTCACCTGAAATTCTATGTGTAAAGGTAGCGTGTGAACTTACAAAGAAGCATTTTTTTAAAAAAGAGATTCTAACCTCCAAATCCGAGGAACATATAAACGATATTCTGAATGCTTTTGAAAAGGAATTTACACAATTTGAAAAAAGCCTGAGACTAAAGCAAGAAAAATTGAAGGAAATCACCAAGGAAAGTGTTCGAGAAGTTCAAAACATGCTTGCCCATTTTCTCCCTGTCTTGGTTACCCATGAATACGACTCAGAATCAATTCCCACATCTGAAACAATTCTTGATACTAGCAAAACAGATGAAACTGAGGAACAGGATATCCTTTTAGATGAGAAAAGGTCCGAAATAGACTTTCGTTTGTTCGTAAATATCTCTAATGACATAGTGTCGCTTATACATAGTGGGTTTAAGGATCTTAATGCTTTTTTTTCGCTAGCTATGGAATTAATATACAAAGGCTTAAACATGGATGTTGTGCTCCTTCTCTTATTAACCCCGGATAAAAAATCCTGTTTTGTAAGGCATAGCTTTATTCGCCCCGGCGTAAGGGCTCTTCTTCTCCCGGAAAAAATTCCGCTAAACGAACCAAAACCTCATCTATTTTCGCACCTCATGAATACCACTGACCCAATATGGATTAACAAAGCAATCCCTAACGACATAGCTGAACTTATCAAACATCCCCTGATTTCATCGTTTGTTAATATACCCTGTTGCGTTGCACCTATTAACGTTAAAAAACAAACCATAGGTTTTCTATACGCCGATAGCAGAAACAGCTTAGAAGAAATAACAGAAGAACATTTCACGGGCTTTGGGATAGTATCGCGGCTCACCAGTATTGGTCTGACAATGTTCACACTTCAAAAAACTGGAGGATAAAAATGCTTTTTGAGCAAGCACATATTGGATCTATGACTCTCAAAAACCGATTTGTCAGATCTGCAACCTGGGAAGGGCTTGCAACAGAAGAAGATGGAAGAGTAACCGAAAAGCTTATAGATAAGATGATTGAGTTGGCTCAAGGTGGTGTGGGACTCATCATAACAGGTCATGCTTTCGTATCGGAAGATGGCAAAGCAAGTCCGTGGCAACTCGGTGCCCATAACGATTCAGTTGTAGATGGTCTTAAAAAGATGACAACGGCAGTCCATGAAAAAGCTGGAAAAATTGTTCTTCAACTTGCTCACGCCGGGGCATTTGCTATTGGGATTTCGGAAAAAAAAGACCTAACCCCTTTAGCACCAAGCGCTTTCAAAAAAGCGAGAGAGATGTCACAGGAAGATATTGTCAGAATTGTCAACTGTTTCGGGGAAGCTGCTAAAAGAGCCAAAGATGCTGGATTTGATGGTGTTCAGATTCACGCCGCTCACGGATATCTTTTGAGTCAATTTCTCTCCCCATATTTTAATAAGCGATCGGACTCATACGGTGGTGATGTAAAAAGAAGAGCCCAAATAGTTATTGAGGTCCTACGATCAATAAGAAAAGAAGTGGGAGAATCTTTTCCCGTGTTAATAAAAATGAACTCAGAAGATTTCTTAGAAGGCGGTTTATCAGTGGACGATATGGTTGAGACAGCGCGTATTTTAGAATCGGAGGGCATCGATGCTATTGAGTTAAGTGGCGGAACTATAATATCAAACGATCTGATCCCTGTAAGAATTCACAAAAGAAGCAAAGACAAGGTTCCGCCTTATTATGCAGAAGCTGCTAAAAGGCTTAAAAACACAGTAAAAATTCCCCTTATTTTGGTTGGAGGAATCCGATCTTACGATACGGCGGAACAAATTATTCGCGAAGGGATCGCCGATTTTGTTGCAATGAGTCGCCCTCTTATCCGTGAGCCTTTTCTCGTAAAACACTGGCAACAGGGAGACATTCGACCGGCTCTATGCGTATCCGATAATCTCTGTTTTGGTCCCGCCAGAAAAGGCGAAGGCATATACTGCGTAAGAGATAAAAAAGAAAGTGAGAAAAACGCTTAGAGCTTGTGAGCTTCCACCAGACAATCCATCTTATGACCGGATCTTACAAGTCGGACGTTTTCAAAACCAGCTTCTTTTAAAAATTCGGAAAGCTCCGAAAAAGTGTAGGTATCTCCTGCGGGAGTTACCACAAGCATATTGAGAGCGAAAAGAGTTCCAGCAGGGGGCCAGATTCTGTCTTCACTCATAACATGATCTCTAATCAAAATTCTGCCCCCTGGCTCCAGAGCTCTAAAAACTTTCTTGAAAAGATCAATGTTTTCCTGGGGACTATTTTGATGGATTATGGCAGACAAAAAAACCAGATCACATCCTTCAGGTAGTTCGTCGGTGTAGAAATCTCCGGCAATGAAAGAAACCCTATCGGAAAGTCCCGCCTTTTCAATGCGTTCTTCGGCAAAGGGAATAACATCAGGCAAATCAAACAGGACGGCTTTCATTGTGGGATAAACAGAAAGAAAAGCTACGGCATAAGTTCCGGAGGCGCAACCAATATCGAGAAGCTTCTTCGCCCAAGATGCATCATAACCTGCTACAATATCCTTAGCCAGTGTTCTGGCAATTACATGCATAGCCTGAATGAAAGCCCGCTTTGATTCCGGCGAACTCATCACCCCTTCGCGATAAGGATTAAACCCGTGGCGAACAGCATCTGTAAGGTGTGACCAATTTTTCCAGAGAAAAGACTGATGTTGAACCATTGGGAGCACGGAATAAGGATGAGAAGATGTAAGGTAGGATCCCCTTTCATTGAGTTGGTATTCGCCTTTGTCTGTCTTGTTAAGAAACCCGAGAGCTACAAGACAGTCCAGAAGGCGCATAGTGGCTCGCAAATCTGTGTGAAGTTCGCTAGCGATATTTTGAGCCATAGGCGCTGAAGAACTTCGCTCAATCAAATCGAAAATTCCAAGCTCTACAGCCGTAAACACCACCCGGCTTTCCATAAAGCTTCTAAGTCCATCAAGAACTTGTAGAGCTTTGTTTTCTTCTTGATCCGGCATATCATTTTCTCCCTTTTGTTAGTTCAATCGACAGAACCCCTAGTGTTGCTTGACCATTAAAGAATTCATGCCATGGAGGGAAAGATTCGTTATGTGCTTAACCAATAATTCTTTCATCGCAGCGTCAAAAGGGCGTTCCATAATTTTGGGAAGCACGTGGCGAGAGTGAATAAAATGTATAATCTGAGCAAAAATGCTGAAGAGTGAAAGCACAACATCCTCATGGAGCACAGCAGGATTCATGAAAGGACGGACTAATTCTTCAAGCCTCGTAAAAAACGGCTTCATTACCTCATGGAAAATAAAATCTAGCGCTTCAGTGGGTTTCTGGAGTTCACGAGCTATAAGCTGAAGATGAACCTGGATATTTTCGGCATCCATTTTTCTCTCGAGATAGATTTCCGTAAGAATTCTTACAATTTCTTCAAGCGTTTGAGGCTTTCGCTTTTCGATAGCTCCAAAGAAAGTCTCGTGTAATTCTCTAGCTCGTTGAGCCCATCGGTTTTTGAAAACCTCAAGATAGAGATTTTTCTTGCTTCCAAAGTAGTAATAAACCAAAGAAAGATTGCACCGAGCTTTTGAAGTAATCTCGCGGATCGTAACCGCATCATAACCTTTGCTTGCAAAGAGTCTTTCTGCAGCGGATAAAATTCTTTCCTTTGTTACATCTTCCATTTTTTAACTCACCTTTACTATTAAGATTGATCAATCAAACGATCAAATTGATCCAAGAAACATCATTCTTGTCAAGCCAAGAATTTTGGATTCAGTCATCAGACGAAACTTGGGTCTGGATTTTAATCCCGTGCTTTTCTATGCGGGCAATAAGAGTGGGACGGGAGAGTCCAAGAAGTTTTGCCGCCTTAGACCTATTTCCACTGACTATTTCCAGCCCTTGTCGGATAATTTCCGCCTCCACTTCTGCAACTAAATCATCAAAAATATGATCACTTTGACGGTTAAGGAGTTCCTGCCGAACCCATTGACTAAGAAGATCCCTTACTTGGCTAACATCGCCTCCCCTGCTTTTAGTTACGCTATGTCCCACTGCTTCCGCAATTTCTTCTCTTGTAACAGGCATCCCACGGTTGAATATGAGCACCTTTTTTATTGTGTTTGCGAGTTCTCGCACATTGCCCGGCCAGTCAAGGGCTTCCATAAAAGCCTTCGCATCAGGGGTTATCCCCGGATTAGGTATGCCCATTTCGGCAGAGTATCTGGCAAGAAAATAATCAGTTAAAATACCAATATCCTCACGGCGCTCCTTTAGAGGTGGTAACTCAAGCGCTACCACCTTAAGGCGGTAATAAAGATCTGAACGGAAGCGTCCTTCCGCCACAGCTGATTCCAGATCACGATTTGTAGCTGCTATAATTCTAACATCAACAGGGATTGGGTTTCTTCCTCCAAGCCTTTCTATACTCCTTTCTTGAAGAAGTCGAAGGAGCTTTGCCTGAATAGAGAGAGGCATATCCCCTATTTCGTCCAGAAAGATAGTTCCTCCGTGAGCCTGTTCAATTTTTCCTATACGGCGACTGTGAGCACCCGTAAATGCTCCCTTTTCGTAACCAAAAAGTTCGCTCTCAAGCAGAGTTTCCGGGATGGCAACGCAGTTGATTACAAGGAAGGGTTTATCAGCTCTGGCGCTGTGTTGATAAATAGCGCGGGCTACCAATTCTTTCCCCGTTCCCGATTCTCCCCGAATTAGAACAGTTGCGTCGGTGGGAGCTACCCTCCCAATGGCCTTGAAGATTTCCTGCATAGCTTGGCTACGACCAATAAGGGCGTCAGATGAGTAATCCTTCCCAGGCTCTGCATCTACCGTTACTCTGGATCGCATGAACTTTCCGGCTTTAAGAGCCTGTTCAATCATTTTGAGCATTTCAGGAATATCAAAGGGCTTAAGAATGTAGTCGAAGGCACCTCGTTTTGTCGCTTCTATAGCCGTCTCAGTTGTCCCATAGGCTGTCATGATTATCACAGGAAGTCTTGGTTCAATTTTTTTTATCTCCTCAAATCCTTCAAGTCCGCTCATTCCGGGAAGTCTTACGTCCATAACTACAAGATCAGGAACACTATCGCGAACAATCTCTATAGCCGCCTCGGCTGTAGGAGCACTTTTAACCACATATCCCTGTGGCGTGAGTATACGTTCAAAGCTTTTACGAAGCTGTGGATCATCATCAACTACCAGGATCTTAGCCACTTTTCCTTCTCCTTACAGGGCAAAGCAATTATGAAAACAGCACCCTGTCCTTCGTGAGATGTGCAGTGAATCCAACCGCCGTGGTCTTCAACAATACGCTTTGCTATACTGAGTCCAAGCCCTGAGCCATCCTCCTTGGTGGTAAAAAAAGGCTCAAATATTTTACTAACAATTTCCGGTGGGATACCTGGTCCTGTATCTTTTACCTTAACTATAATAATTCGACCTTCTGGTTCCATCACTCCTTCAGTTTCTTCAATCTCTATCGTTCCCCCCTCTCCCATAGCTTCACAGGCATTAAGAATCAAATTAACCAAAACTTCTTTAAGTTGATCTGGATCTCCCTGAATAGGGGGAAGTCTTCCGTCCCGCTTGATGACAATATTAACATTGTAAGATTCAAGCCTGTGCCGAAGAAGTTGAAGTGCCATGTCCACCACATCAGAAAGACTAAGGGTCTGAAGAACTGGTTTCGGGGGTCTAGAAAATTCAAGAAAGTTTCTCAGTATGGTTTCTATATGGCGGATTTCTTCTGACACAACTTCAAAATCCTCCCGTTGAGTAGGTGTAAGCTGAAGAGTTCGATCGAGAGAATATAGCCTCATTTTGACAGAAGTGAGAGGGTTAAGAACGCTGTGGGCAACTCCCGCAGCAAGTCGTCCAACAAGAGCCATTTTTTCCGACTGAATTAGATGTTCTCTGCTTTCTCTGAGAGCATTTTCAGCGGTATCAACCACTTCAAGTAGTCTCTCGACTCTGCGCCTCAATTCTGTAATTTCATCCGGTGAAGGGACAAATTCCTCCTGCATAAAATCACCTCTACCAAGTGTATGAGCTAGAAATCTAACAGGGTTCAACACTTGCTTTATTAGGATCCATCCAAGAAACAGAGCGATAACAAGAGAGAAAGGGATAGCAACCATTGCTGATATAGTAACAAATCTGGTTTCTCCTTTGTAAGATTCATTTGCCTCTGTAATTTTGCTTTCGAAAACCAGCTTAAATTTTTCAGTAAGATCATAGATCTGATGGAATTTATCTCGCACACTCCAATGAAGTTCTACAGCCTCTGCAACTCTACCGTCTCTATACATGTTAATGACCTTGTCTCTCCCCTGGGCAAAATCCTCATAAGCTCTCTTAATCTCATTAAGAATCCCGGAAGACTCTTGATCAGCAGACATTTTTAGCGATTCTTCTAAAGATTTGGTAAAATCTCTGTGAAATTTCTCCAGTCGCTCCAGCCATTGATCATCGCCACTAAGAAAGAAATAGGTGACGTAACCTTTTTGCATCACAAGGGCTGTCTCCATTTTTTCAGCCAGAACAAGCATATTCACAGAACGCATAATGGTTTCCGAATATATGTGATAAACGGTGTGAGCATAAAGAATTGTAAGTAAGGCTCCCACAATGTTAATTCCAAGAAGTCCCAAAACCAGGCAAAGAATGCGCCCCCTAAGTCCAATCTTCATTTTGTTATCCTATTTTTTATTTCATTAACTGAAGATTAAGTAGATCCCTCAACCGTACATCTCTGTAGAATTCTTTTATTACTATACTTTTAGGCCATACAAAATCTTTTCTTGTTCATTATACCTTGAAGTAAGGTATTTGACGATCTATAATTCGGGAAGTTAAAAAGACCTATAACCCTTTTGGGAGGTAGTTAAATGAAAGGTTGGAGAAAAAAGGTTCTCGTAACTGGTGGAGCTGGCTTTCTTGGTTCTCATCTCTGTGAACGATTACTTAAGGAACATGCTGATGTTATTTGCGTCGATAATTTCTACACAGGATCCAAAGTAAATATTGAGCACCTAATAGGAAATCCTTACTTTGAACTTATGCGACATGATATTACTTTCCCTCTTTATCTAGAAATTGACGAAATTTACAATTTAGCCTGTCCTGCATCGCCGATTCACTATCAGTTTGACCCTGTCCAAACCACAAAAGTTAATGTGCACGGCTCTATCAATATGCTGGGGCTTGCAAAAAGAACAAAAGCGAAGATACTACAAGCTTCTACTTCAGAAGTTTATGGTGATCCCGAAGTCCATCCTCAAAGAGAAGATTACCGAGGCAATGTTAATCCTCTGGGGCCGAGAGCCTGCTATGATGAAGGAAAACGCTGTGCGGAAACTTTATTTTTCGACTACCACAGACAGCATGGCGTAAAAATAAAGGTAGCACGAATTTTTAACACTTACGGTCCGAGAATGCATCCAAACGACGGTCGAGTAGTGTCTAATTTCATCTTACAGGCTCTTCGCAACAGACCAATAACCATTTACGGTGATGGTTCTCAAACACGATCTTTTTGTTATGTTGACGATATGATTGAAGGATTAGTGAGGCTTATGAACAATACTCCTGATTCTTTTACTGGTCCCGTCAATCTTGGAAATCCCGAGGAAGTCACCATATTGGAATTAGCGGAAACAATCATAGAACTTATCGGATCCAGGTCAGAATTGGTTTTTCTTCCACTTCCTGAAGACGATCCAAAACGGCGATGTCCTGATATTACTTTAGCAAAGACAGTGCTCCAATGGGAACCAAAAACCCCGCTAAGGGAAGGATTAAAGAGAACCATTGATTATTTTGACGATTGCTTAAGATCCGAATGGTGCGAACTCAACTTTTCTTAAAAATTCTGCTGGTTATAATATTAACCATTCCCAGCTTATGGTGTGGAGGTTGCTCCAGATCGCCCGTTGCCACGCCTTATCCTGGATATTACCATCCTCAACCTCCCGTTTTATCGCCATCCGCTCCATCCACACCTTCAAAGACTCAGGTGATAGAAAAGACTTTGTGGATACCCAGAGGTTCCCAAACAACAGTAGTTCATGAAGTAGCGCCGCTTGAAACTCTATGGCGCATAGCCAAAATGTATGGTGTTTCTATAGAAGCTATTCGCAAGGCTAATAACCTAAAATCTGATACTCTAGAGGTGGGGCAAAAATTAGTAATTCCCAATGCCGCTTACTTTAGAAACATCATATCTCTTTATCCTTCAACAAAATGGCGTTATATTATAATACACCATACGGCAACGGAAATTGGCAAGGCTTTCACCATTCACGAAAGCCATCAGATGCGAGGATTTGTAAATGGACTGGGGTATCACTTTTTGATCGATAACGGCACTTTAGGAAAAGGGGATGGGCAAATTGAAATATCCCCAAGATGGATAAAGCAGGAGGATGGAGCCCACTGCAAAGCGGGTGGTATGAATTCCGTAGGCATTGGAATTGCTCTAGTGGGAAATTTTAACGAAACAACTCCTACTCAAGCCCAAATTAATTCACTCATAGTGCTTGTTAAAGCTCTCATGAACTATTACCGCATTCCTTCATCAAATATGATGGGACACAGAGATGTTCCTGGAGCCAACACAGATTGTCCAGGACGCCTTTTTCCGTGGACAACCGTGCGTTTGGCTCTTAGATCTTCATAAATTCGTCCTTATCCTTAAGGAGGTTTTTTACTATGGCACCGATTAATGAACTTTTAGCGCCAGGTGGAAACCTGGAAATGGTCGAAGCAGTTATCCAGAGCGGGGCAGATGCCGTTTATGTAGGATCAAAGGGATTTAGCAGGAGGAAGTGTGCCTGGGAGATGGAAGACTCCCAAATAAGGGAAGCTATTGAATTGGCAAGAAGCTATGGAAACAAGAAAATCCGTGTGGCCATAAACGCTGAAATTCCTCAAGACAAATTCATGCTGGTTATGCGCAAAGTTGCAAAATACGCCTCATGGGGAGCAGAAGGCGTAATAGTTAAGACTCCAGCAGTTATGCAAATGGTTCGAGATAACTTTCCACAACTGGTTATTCATGCAAGCGTGGGTTGCAACATCCAGACCCCAAAGCAAATTGCTGAATACAAGTCATACGGCGTATCCCAGATCGTAGCCAGCACTGAGATTAACACGGTTGAAAAACTCAGAGCCTTTAAGGAAGCGGCAGACCAATTTGGAGTTGCCACGGAAGTGCTTATACATGGAAATCGATGTGTTGGTGGCGTCGGAAACTGCGCTTTTCACGAACTCATAAGCGATTGTTACATCAAAAAGATCTATTACGACGAAGAAGGTAATGAAATCGTTGAATATGAAGGCTGGCCAGATCGAAGTGGAAGCTGTTTTCGGCTTTGTCTTTTAACGGACGAACAACGGCATAAGGTGCTATCTAAGCGCGGCAGGTCAGAAACAGAAATTGAAGCTATCAACGAACGTATCAGAAAGCATCCCAACGTTGCCTTTGCCATAAACGGAAAGGAACTCTGGGACTACATGGACATTGGTCTGGCTACGCTTAAAGTCCAGGGGCGTGAATATCCTGTGTGGCTTATCGCTCGGATGATAAAACTTTATCGAACTTTTATAGACGCTCACGCTCAGGGAGTTCCTCACGATGCTCCCCATCTTGTTCCTCTCCAACAAGAATTAGATGAACTGGCCAAAGATCGGGATCGAGTGCGAATGGAAAAAACAAGAGAGCTACACCAAAACATCAAAGGTTTGGAGCTATAATCTCACCAACCCCATAAAAAAACACGCAGGGAACTCTTCCTTGAGCATCCCTGCGTGTTGCGTTTCCAAGTCTAAATGGTAGGCACGGACGGTTTCGAACCGTCGGCCTCTACCGCGTCAAGGTAGCGCTCTCCCCCTGAGCTACGTGCCTACGACCACCAAAATTGACGTTGAATTAATACACGAAATTATCAAGTCTTGTCAAGAGGCTGTGAAGGGGTTCGGAAATTATCCTTTATTTGGAATCTTTTTAAGTTCTTACGTTTTGATCACGCTGGAATAAGATCGTTGGTTGGAATAGTGCATCATATGTAGGGGCATGGCATGCCATGCCCCTACGATACGGCAACCTCGGGTTATCGTCGCTATTTTTTCGAACACCCTCAGAGGCTGTGAAGGAATGAAAAATTTTCCACCTATACTTTGATCTTTCAAAACACCATCACATTAGCTGTTAAACAACCCCAACTTACATACAATCGAAATGTTTCAGCAATTTCTACTGCCCAGTTATGTAACGCGGTTGTTCTCCTTCTTTACCAACTACGAAAAGAATTCCCCCACACTGACTACAAAATATGTTGGCCACTATGGGATAGTCAAAACCAGCGGCAACTTCCATTGAAATATCTTCCAGGGGAATATAATGAGAAATCCCACACTGAAGACACATGCATTCCATCCTCAGTCCCATGGCAACCTCTCATTACTCTTCAGAATGATTATCAACTGATTTTGTATTTCTTCCTAAGGCGATCCATTTCTCTAGCTTCTTCTCTTTTCTTTATGGCATCTCGCTTATCATGAAGCTTTTTACCACGCACTAGAGCTAATTCAACCTTCGCTTTCCCCTTGCGAAAATATACTTTAGTTGGAACGATGGAAAAGCCCTTTTCCTGAACCTTTCCACCAAATCTCAAAATCTCTCTTTTATGAAGAAGAAGTTTTCGAGGACGTTCGGGATCATGATTGCTAAATCCTCCGTGACTGTATGGGCTTATATGCATACCATAAAGGAATATTTCCCCTCTTTTAACTTTCGCATAGCTGTCCTTGAGATTAGCTCTTCCTTCCCTTAGAGCCTTAACCTCCGTTCCAGTCAGAGCAATTCCTGCTTCTATTGTTTCCACGATATCGAAATCGTGGAAAGCCTTTCTATTCTGGCAAACTATTTTAATACCTTCTTCTTTATTGCTTTTCATTACAAAACACCCTTTCACAAAAGATGCTAAACAAGAAACCCGCTGTGGAAGAAATGATACTCTTCGGGGAACTGCTTCGCAATGGTTTCCATGAGCAACTCATGAATATCCTCAGGAGTATCCTTATTAAGGATTTCTTGAACAAAGGACTCGCATTGCTTTTTGAACGAACGGCTGATTAGATTTTTCACTCTTGGAATAGACTGCGGATTCATGCTCAGTTTGTCAAAACCAAGCCCAAGCAAAATAGGCACATAAAAAGGCTCCCCCGCCATCTCACCACATACACTAACGGGAATACCAGCTCTATGCCCTTCCCTTACCGTAACATGAAGCATCCTCAAAATACCCGGGTGGAGAGCATCAAAAAGGTGAGCTACATGTTCATTCTGTCTATCTATGGCAAGAGCGTATTGGATGAGGTCGTTGGTTCCAACACTAAAGAAATCAACTTCTCCAGCAAGCAAATCAGCGATAGCTACCGCAGAGGGCACTTCAATCATGATTCCTATGAGCATCCCTTCATCAAAAGGAATTCGAGCACGCTGGAGTTCTTCTTTAACTTCTCTTAGTATAGCCTTTACCGCTCGCAACTCGCCAACTCCAGAAACAAGCGGGAACATCATTCTCACATTTTTCGCCACAGACCCAGCTCTCAAAATTGCTTTCATCTGCATCTTGAAAATTTCTGGATGCTTCAGGCAAAACCTTATCGATCTCAATCCCAGAGCCGGGTTTGGTTCATAGAGCAAAGGGAACCAAGCACTGAGTTTATCAGAGCCAACGTCAAGAGTCCTTATAATAACCTCACCTGGAGCCATCAATTCGGCAAGTTGACGATATTCATGAAAAAGTTCCTCTTCTGTGGGCAGTTCATCCCGATTCATAAATCCAAACTCTGTTCTAAAAAGCCCTATTCCTTCAGCACCACTATCTTTTGCTGCAACGATTTCTTCTAAGAGTTCAATATTAGCTTCGACAACGACCCGGATTCCATCACGAGTAATAGCAGGAAGAGAAGATTTTCTAGCAATATCACGAAGATAGGTATCTAAACTAAGCTGAAGCTCGACATAATGTTGAATTTCATCTTCGGATGGATTTACCAAAACTTCCCCTGAAGTTCCGTCAACGATGAGCAAATCTCCCGTTTGTATCTTTTTCGATGCTTGTCCTGTCGCCATAACAGCGGGGATATTGAGAGATCGTGCAATAATGGCTGTGTGGGATGTTTTGCCTCCTATATCAAGCACAAAAGCCATAACCTTTTCTAGAGGAAGCTGCGCCGCATCAGACGGAGAAAGGTCATAGGTCACCAGAATAGATCGCTCTTTAATGGGAGAGAAAATATCATCCTGACTCCCAGAAAGCCTTCTCATAAGGCGGTCAACGACCGATCCAACATCGTAAACACGATCAGCAACGTTGGCACTTTCACTGTCATCGAATATTTTTCGGAATTTTTCAAAAGTAAGCGATAAAGCCCAGAGCGCATTCAGTTGTTTTTCACGAATAAGCTCCAAAGTGCCATCATAAATAATCTTATCTCGAAGCATAAGCCTATAGGCATCAAGTAAAGAAGCATATTCTCGCAGATCATTCCTGAGGCTTTTCTTTATGCCGGAAAGATCTTCATCAACAAGTCTCACAGCTTCTTCAAATCTTTTGCATTCTTCATCAATGGCTTCATCGCTCCAAAGAGTATAATAAGGAATTGAAACTGGTCCTCTTCGAACTACGAAGGCTTTACCAATAGCAATCCCTTGAGATACGCCAACACCCTTAATTTTGCGAGAACTTTCCCCCATCGAGCTATACTTCGCCAAACCTTTTTCTGAATAGGACTCCCAGCGCCTCCACCGCTTCCTGGGCGTCTGGACCTTCAGCCGTTACCAAGACTTTTGAACCGTAGCCACAGGCAAGTGTAAGAACATCCAAAATATTCTTCGCACTTGCTCGACGACTTCCTTTCGCAAGCCAAACTTCTGCATTAAACCTTTGCACAAGATCCACAATTTGTGCTGCGACTCGAGCGTGAATTCCCTGCCTATTCATTACAAGAAATTCTTTTTCCACCTTATGATTTCCATCATCCATGAAAACCTGCTCCCCGGAGATAAATCGAATCGAACATCGAAAAACTTTTTAGCATGTTTTGACTTTGTTCTCAATCTTCACATTCTCCATTTTTTCCAAATCCATCTAAGCCTTAGAGCATTACTTACAACCGAAACGGAACTTGCTGCCATAGCTGCTGCCGCCCATGTTGGGGTAAGCGAAATCCCGAAAAGGGGGTAAAATACACCAGCAGCCAATGGAATTCCTAAAACATTGTAAAAAAAAGCCCAGAAAAGGTTCTGCTTGATCACTCGCAAAGCATGTCGTGACAGCACAAAGGCAGACACTACCCCTAAGAGTCGTTCACCTATAAGAGTCACATCTCCAGCTTCTACGGCTATGTCAGTCCCTGCACCGATGGCAATCCCCACATCAGCCGAGACAAGAGCTGGAGCATCGTTTATACCGTCACCAACCATAGCAACCGGAGCCTGACTTTCTCGCCGAATTCGTTCAACAACCCTGGCTTTTTCATCTGGTAGCACTCCAGCTAATATGTCTTCAATTCCAATCTGCTTCGCAACAAAATGGGCAGCTTCAGGTCTATCGCCGGTCAACATAACTACTCTGACTCCCATAGACCTTAACTCTTTCACAGCATCAGGAGCATCAGGTTTGGGACGGTCAGAACAACCTATTAAACCGGCTATGAAATCATCTACAGCAACCCAAACAACTGTTTTGCCTTCCCGAGCAAGGACGTTCGAAACCGAATACCAATCGTCGGTAAATATGCCCTGCTCCCGAACAAATAACTCACTACCCACAAAAATCCTGCGATTTTCCAACCAGCCCATAGAGCCGTAGCCAGGCTTTACCACTACATCCTTCACTTTTCCAAATTCCACACCCTGTTCTTTTGCCTTTCTAACAATAGCATCTGCCAGAGGATGGTTGGATCCTTCTTCCACTGCCCCAGCAATTCTAAGAAGTTCATCAGGAGCCATACCGTTAGCAGGGATCAAATCTGTAACCATTGGCTTACCTTCAGTAAGAGTACCCGTTTTATCAAAAATGACCGTTTGCACCCTTCCCATCAATTCAAGAACGTCGCCACCTTTGAAAAGAATACCTTCTTCAGCTCCTATACCTGTTGCCACCATAATTGCTGTTGGAGTTGCAAGTCCCAGAGCGCAGGGGCAGGCAATAACAAGAACGGAAGCACACATCATAAGAGGTCGAGAAATATCAGGAGAAAAACGCCACCAGACAAGAAAGGTCACAACGGCAATAGCTATAACAATAGGCACAAAAACGGAGGCCACCCTGTCGGCAAAGTTCTGAATAGCAGCCTTTCTGCCCTGAGCTTCTTCGACGAGCCTGACAATTTGATCTAAAAAAGTTTGTCCGACCGGAGCGATCGCTCTACAGATAATTCTTCCATCAATGTTAACAGTTCCGGCATAGATGGGATCGCCTATTTTTTTATGAACCGGAACACTCTCACCGGTTAGCATAGATTCATCTACTGATGAACTCCCTTCCACAACCACACCATCCACAGGGCATCTTTCGCCAGGCTTCACCATAAAGTGATCACCCACAGAAATGCGATCTGCGGGAACTTCCTGGGTATTCCCGTCAGCTAGCACAATATTAGCCATGTTGGGCTTAAGCTGAAGGAGTTTTCTAATAGCTTGAGAAGCCCGCTCCCGTGTTCTTGCTTCCAAGAATCGTCCCAGCAGAACCAGCGTAACAATCATAGCGGCTCCATCGTAATAGACGCCATGACCTGACATATTATGGGGAAACCAATGCGGGAAAAAAGTCAGGGATGCCGAATAGACAAAAGCAGTAAGAGAACCAAGAGAAACGAGAGTATTCATATCGGATGTCCCTTTGCGAACCGCTTTAATTGCGCCTATCAAAAAAGGGCTACCCACCCAGAAAACAACGGGAAAAGCAAATATAAATTGAATAATTTCAGATATTTTGGGATCAAGGGATCCCCACATTGCAACATGAATAGCAATGGTAAACACAGAGCCTACGACAAGCTTTATAAGAAGTCGCTTTTTATCACGAGCCTGAAGTTCCTCAATTGCGGACCTAAGACCTTCATCTTCATCCACAATTCCCAACCATTGATATCCGCTTTCCTCTATTGCAGCGCGGGCTTTTTCTTCCTTAAAGGAGTCTGTTACATCCAGAGTCGCTTTGCCAGTTGCAAGATTTACAGAAGCTGAACTCACGCCTTCAACACCTGTGAGCGACCGTTCAACTCTTCGCACACAGGCGGCACAACTCATCCCCCCAATAGCCACACTAATTTTCATCAGCCAGCTAACTCTCCTTCTCCATAACTAAGCAACATGAACTGATTCGAATGAATTCTATAAAGGTGGAATTTACATTTTGTATTTACCAAAGTCTTCTGGAGATAATTCCTCTAACAGTTCAGCAAGCCTTTCTTTGTCCTCTGGATCCAGGATCACAGTTCTCATCCCATCAGGCTGAACCGATTTTTTCAGCACTTTATCAGCAACATAAATAGGGGATTTAGTGCGTAGCGCAAGAGCAATGGCATCGCTCGGTCTTGCGTCCACAGCGCTTTTCCTGTTTCCGACGCTAAGATGTATCAAAGCATAATAAGTATTTTCTCTTAGATCGCATACTTCGATTCGATCCACCGCCACATTAAGATGATCAAGTAAATTCTTCATAAGATCGTGGGTCATAGGTCTAGGAAACCGGACCTGTTCAAGCTCCATCGCTATTGCTGTTGCCTCCATAATACCGATCCAAATAGGAAGTATTCTATTACCCCCTTTTTCTCTCAGCACCACAATGGGGGTGTTGCTTTGAGTGTCCACAATAAGTTCTGAAACGGTCATTTCAACCATTGTGTTCATTTAAAGTCCTCCAACCTTGGGGTTGACGAACTACCAATTCACCTTTCAATGAATGAGCATAACCTTCTACAATCCTTACGGCAACTTCTTTGCCAATTAATTCTTTAGATCCTTCAAAATTAACAATCCTGTTATGAGGCGTCCTGCCGGTTAATTGGCTACTCCCGAGCTTACTCTCACCCTCAACAAGCACCATATGCGTAAGATCTTCTTCTGCTTTATGTTTACGGATGGTTATAGCTTTCTGAAGTTCCTGAAGCTCAATTAACCTTCTAGCTTTGGTTTCTTCGTCCACCTTGGGTTTCATGGAAGAAGCCGAAGTAAAAGGACGATCCGAATACCTAAAGGAAAAAAGCCCATCAAATTCAACAGTTTTGATAAGCTTAAGAGTCTCATTAAAATCTTCTTCGGTCTCGGTGGGGAATCCAACCATCACATCGGCAGTAAGAGCTATATCCTGGCGATAGCGCCTTAGCATTTCCACCTTTTTGAGATAGTCCGCTTGAGTGTAACCACGGTTCATCAAAGCAAGAATCCTGTCAGACCCCGCCTGGAATGGAAGGTGAAGGTGTGGACACATGATAGGCACATCTCTAAAGCAAACCATAAGATCTTCGGTAAGATCTTTAGGATGAGATGTAGTAAATCTCAAACGAATTATATCTGTTTCCAATGCGATGCGTTCAATAAGTTGGGAAAAGCGAACAGGCGGGGAAAGATTTTTACCGTAGGAGTTTACATTCTGCCCCAACAGAACGATTTCTCGAGCTCCCTTTGCGCTGAGCAATTTAATTTCTTCTATAATTTCATCTGGTTGGCGGCTTCTCTCACGACCTCTTACATAGGGCACAATACAGTAAGAACAGAAATTGTCACAGCCTTGCATAATTGTTACATATTCGACGACAGCGGCAGACCATTGAGAACAAGACGTATCGAGCCAGTGCATACCAAAGGATGGTTCTTCGTCCGGGAAGAAACCACCCCGAAAACTATCTTTCAAAGCTTGCTCTATGAGATCCGGAAGCTTCGAAATCCCTGATGTTCCAACAACAATATCTACAAAGGGGAATCGAGCAAGAATTTCGTCTTTAAGTTGTTGTGCGACACAGCCTCCAACAGCCATAACCAACCGAGGATTTCGATTTTTGAAGCGCTTCAATCTGCCAAGAAAGGAATAGAGTTTTTGCTCAGCCTTAGCCCTCACAGAACAGGTGTTAACAAAAATCACATCGGCATCATCAGGTTTTGACGTTACTTCATAGCCTCGAATAAGCAGTGCTCGAACAAGGCGTAGCGAATCATATTCATTCATCTGACACCCAAAAGTATGGACAAATATCCTTTTACGAGCATCAATTGCGCACAGGTTTTTCATGATGTCTTATACTCCTCGAACTCAAAATACTCAGCCATAACGGGTTGTATTCTAAGCTGAGTTTCGGCTTTAATAATGGCATCGAAGTCATCTTCCCAGCCCGGTGCGATATGAATGCGAACAATGCAGGCATCCTTATCCACCGTCGTCACAACTGCAAGACCTTCGTATGCCTCGAGAGTAAAGGTCAAATAGCAAATATCTTCTGGATGAACACGGTAATATCTCTCGACCGATCTGTCCCACATTTTTTCTTCCACCTTTCATGGTCTATATGCTATCACAAATGGCACCACTGGCAAAAAAACAAAAAATTTCTATCTAGGCAAGGAGCACAATAACAAATAATGAAGCTAGATAAAAAGAGCTTCGCGGTAGTCTTTTTTGCTTGCGTTGTGGTTCTGGTCCTCTTCATAAAACCCCATTTGGTTTACTCATCCACCGAATTAACAGTGGAAGCTGAAGGAACAGCACAAATAGTTGACAAAAATCAAGTCTCAGCTCGAGAAAAGGCTCTCCAGGACTTTGAGAAACAGGCAGTTATCAATGCCGTTATTAATCTGTTGGGAGAAGATCAGTTCAATCAAAACAGAGAGAAATTAAAAAAAGCTATTATTGAGCGAGCTGACCGTTACCTGAAAACTTACAAGGTAGTAGGAGAAGATTCTCAGGAGGGAATATATCATGTAAAGGGCGAAGCAACCATAAGGCTAGATTCATTAAAAAAAGATATTGCTTCTTTAAATCTTAAGTTTAGTGCTGCCAAACCATCAGAACCTTCCACAGCCACTGAAGGAAAACGACCACCTGAGAAAGTCCAGGAATCATCATCAAAAGCTTCTCAAGAAACTGAAGAATATCCCCAAAAAACCGCTCCTTCGCTTCCTATAATCATCTGGAATTTCGATAGATCCTGTGATGAACAAGTAGAAGGACAGAATGCTGGCGACTTTTTTTCCGAAATTTTTACAGCAAAATTGTCAGAAATGGGCTTTACTGTTGCAACGGTGGATGAAACTTCTCCCCAGGAAGGAAGTAAAGCTGTTACCTTGCGGGGGAATTTTTTTTGTTTCACCAATAAAGTCAGCATTCGTATAGAGCTAGTTCAAGGCGATCAGACAGATCACATCGATGATGATGTTCCACTGGATGAGGAAACGCCGATAATGGACGCTATTATGACGCTTGCAGAAATATCGGCAAATCACCTGACTCAAACGATTACCAAACCCGGTGAAAGTCTCGGGCAGCAGAAAGAAAATCAGGAAAGCACATCAGGATCAGATGAAACTACTTCATCATCTAAAACAACATCGGAAGAACTTAAAAGTTCTCAGTCATTACCATTGTGGCAAATCATCATAAAAGATCCTCATGGAGGGCTATACTGGGAAAAAATCATTCGCAAGTTAAAAGAATCCGGAGCAAACATAGAAGTGTCCAGAATTCTTATATCGCCAGATACTTTCACCATAGAAACCCCTAAAGTTCCCGAAAACATTACCAGTTTAATTGAAACAATATCTGCAGGAGAGAACACCAGGTTGAAGGTGGAATCGGTCGATTCTAATGCACATCGTATTGTAATACGCTCACAAAATGTGCAGCAGTGAGTTGCTATGACTATCCCTAACATTCTAACTCTTTTTCGGATATTCCTTACACCGCTATTTCTCCTTCTTTTGCTCAATCATCATTTAACCGGAGCTTTACTCGTGTTTTTCATCGCAGGACTGACGGATGGACTTGACGGGTTCATTGCCAGGACTTTTCACCAAAAATCTCTTTTAGGCGCTTTTCTGGATCCTATCGCCGACAAGGCTCTCCTGGTAACCGCCTTTGTCGCTCTCGCCTGGCTTGGCATGATCCCTTACTGGCTAACGGGAGTTGTTATCACTCGAGACCTCGCCATCATCTTTGGAGCTTCCCTTTTAGTCATAGCCGATGTCCCCTTCGAAGTAAGACCATCTATTATCGGTAAAATCACTACGCTATTTCAGCTTATTACCGTTTTTATAGTTCTTTCTTTGCCTCACATAAAACTACATTCATACATTGTGTGGACTCTTTTTCTCATATCTGCCCTGGTAACCGGAGCAAGTGGATGGCAGTATACCAGACGATGGATGATACTGTGGGAAACGCATAGCGGTGGAAATCGCCTGATTCATCGCTTTTCCAAGAAGCTTCTTCCAATATGGTATGGTCGCAAAAAAGGAGGGTTTTTCGACTTTCTTGCCGTTTTATTTACCGTTCCATACCTTTTTGCATTAAAAGTTCAAAGAAGCATATCACTATCGCAAAGGATAGCTCTTCGTAGCTTTACCATCTCTGTCGGAAATCTAACGGTGGGTGGAACGGGAAAAACACCGTTTACCATACAGTTAGCAGAAAATTTATTGCATCGTGGGCATCGCGTAACCGTAGTGGGAAGAAGCCTTGGAAAAGTGCAACTCACGACACCTGAAAGAATCCATATTGGAAATATGTCAGACTTTCTTAAGGCTCATCGTTACGGAGATGAACCGACACTTACCGCATCACATCTTCCTTCCGTTTGGGTCGGAAGATCTAAAAGCGACACAGCGCAGGCTGCTTATCTAGAAGAACAACCCGATGTTATCATTGTTGACGATGCATATCAGCACTGGCGACTTGAAAGAAATCTGGACGTTGTTCTTTTTGATGCAGACCTATGCGTGGGAAACGGTTACACTCTGCCACTTGGTCCTCTCAGAGAACCTCTATCTTGCCTAAAGCGCGCCGATGTGGTCGTTATGGTTGGAACCCAAGAGTCTTCATCAAGATGCCTGAATAACATAAGAAAATGGCTCAGGAAGGATGTCGAAATCCTTTATTGCCAGCGAAAGATTGAAGAAATTGTAATATCTGGACAGCCTTTTTCGATCGATCTCTTAAAAGGACTACGGTGTCTTGCTTTTGCCGGAATAGCTTACCCGGATGGGTTCTTCAAAGACATCGAAAGACAAGGCATCGTCGTTGTTCACCGCATACCTTTCCCAGACCACTATTTTTACCTGAATGAGGACATAGTTGATATAATGCGTCTCGCTGGATCCTTATCGGTTCAACTTGTAGTAACCACTGAAAAGGATTTTCTGAAACTACCAGACTGGGCTAAAAAATTAGTTGCATATTCAAGGCTATCAATTGTCGGTAAAGATGCTTTTGAAACTCTGGGGCGCTTGATAGATAACCGGCTCAAAGGAAACAGGGAAAAAGGAGAAAGGAACAATGGCAACGAAACTCAAAGATAGGCAGTATGTCATAGATGTAATGACTGTTCAGGATTCTTGGAGACTTTTCAGAATTCTTTCGGAATTCGTGGATGGCTTTGAAGTTTTAAGCGACATTTATCCGGCTGTTTCCATATTTGGTTCTGCCAGAGTTAAGCCAGGTGACGAAGTTTACGAGAAAACTGTGATCATAGCGAGAGAACTCGCCAAAGCCGGTTTTAACATCGTCACCGGTGGAGGACCTGGTATAATGGAAGCTGGAAATAAAGGAGCTATTGAAGGGGGAGCCAAATCGGTAGGACTAAACATTGATCTCCCTTTTGAACAAAAACTAAATCCCTATGCCAACGTAAGTCTCCACTTTAGATACTTCTTTGTGCGTAAAGTCATGTTTGTAAAATACGCTCAAGCCTATATTGGCATGCCCGGAGGATTTGGAACTCTAGATGAAATCTTCGAAGCCCTAACTTTAATCCAGACCAAGCGCCTTAAATCCTTTCCCATAATACTGGTGGGAAGCGATTACTGGAACGGACTTATTGGATGGATGCGAGACATCCTTCTTGCTCGTGGTTACATATCTCCTGAGGACATGGACATTTTCATGGTGATGGACGATCCCATGGAAGTCGTGCGCACCATCAAACGAATAGTTATTCCATAAAGCTTTTTGAAGTTAATCCTCTTTGAATAAGAAAAACCGATTGAAGCGAGGGTCTGGAATCTCCGATCGTTCAAAGAAAGGCAGCATTTCCTGGCGGTAGTCTTCAAGAAGCGGATTGATGTAACGATCGAGAGCCTTACGGGCGTTGTTTTTATCGGGGGTTGTTGCAGGAAAACGAACATCAAGAAGGGTTGTAACACATCGCCTTACGGCATCGGGGTGGAGACGCGGGAAAAGGCTTTCCCAGAGGTTCAAGCTGATAGGCTCTAAAAAAGCCGGAAGTCGTTTACCGCTTAGAATGTGTGCCACAGCGGTAAAAAGAAGCTGAGGAATACCAATATCACGTATTCCCGTAAAGGCTCCACCTGGCCACAATTTTCCTTCCAGATCTTCCCAAGAAACTCTGAGCATATCCACGAGATATCCCATACAAAGTATTGTATCTAAACGATCTCTAACGATTTGAACATCTTCAGATGTGCGGAAAAAGTCAGGAATAGGGGCCATCTTGGGTCTGGAGCGAAGGAGTTTGGGCGAGGGTTGCAGAAGAAGATCCAGAGTCTCATACCATTCACCTTCGAGAATATCCATGCCCGTGGGGCATTGAGAAATCCAGCCCTGTTTTACCAAACGTTTTGCTCTCAAATGAAGTTTTCTCACGGCCGTATATCCCACTCTGAAAAGATGCTCGAGAAATGATTTCCTGAGCAAAAGACTCGCATTAGAAAGAACGCCTCTAGACACGAGATTAAGCCCAAGATTCACCATCGCCGAAACTTTATCTATTGTTTCCTCGACTTTTTCCCTATCTTCTACCGGCACTTCATCGGCAACAAGAACCTTATTAGCGATTAAAGCCAGTTCCAACCTCAGATAATCCTTGAGGTGAGAATCATCTATTGTTGCCAAAGCTTGCGAAAAAAGATCCTGTCGATCTCCAATCAAAGCCAGAGCAAAGCTCGGAGGCTGCTCCATAACTGGTTCGCCCCCGGCAACTTTATCCTTTTCAAAAGAAAGTTCTGAAATCTCCATAGGAGCGTAAATAGCTATAGCATCGTAATAATCCGGCACCGCCAAATCTTCTATTCTGCCCTTTCTAAAACGGTAGGCTTCTTCTTCCATTTCACTGTCTAAAGTGTAGAGAATATAATCCATAATTTCGCGGTAAAAGGTATAGTTTGTCTCAAATAACACGCTGAGAATATAACGGATTAAACCATCATAGTCGGGATATCGACATTCCCAGAAATATTGGTCATCAATGGTGTTTGGCGGGAGATAATCAAGAGCTTCCGTAAGATCCACACTGTCGGGCTTGACCGCTACCCTTAGGCACTTCTTCAACAGGGCTATCAGAAAAGAAAAATCAGCATCATAGAGCCACTTAACGAGAACATCGTAATTTGTGCGAGAAAGCCGATCAAGCCATTCAATACCCTGAGCTGACACAAGGCGATCCTTATGCCAGCATTCCATGTCGAAAAAATGCATCCATTGAGATGTGGAAGCGAGGCTTAGAAGCGGTAGAGCATCTTCCGGTCCTATTTCCATGACGGTTAGATAGAGATCCTGTGGATTCATAGCCTGAACTATTTGTGCCGCATCAGGACGATCTAATATCGCTTCCATCCTTGCTTTTGCAGGAAGAGTCATAAGATGGTAAAAATCAATGGAAGTTTGCGTAGAACCCCCCTCTTGCAGTTCGTCCTGTCCAGAAACGATAATATCTCGATCATCTTCCATAGATTTCCTCCTTAAACAACTTTTCAAATTAAAGCATAACGATAGACAAAGACCATTGTCAATTTTATCCGAGATTGTTCGTAACCTACCGCAAACAATATGGGTAACGCATAATTTTTAGAACACTTTCATTTTGGCCGAATCTGAGTTCTGCAAATCCATAGCCTAAATTATCGTTGCTAGTGATTAACTGATTTGGCATATTAACCGGTGCTAATTTGCGGTGTGGGCGTATTCCCGGAACGCCCCATTCTGGATTGTCGTGCAAAATAGCAACAAAGAAAGATTAGAAAAATGAGCCAGTCTTCCAAAAAGCCAAGAATTGACAGGCTTCTAGCTGAGATGGATCGGCAGGAAATAGACGCCGTCATTATCTCTTCCCCTTACAATCGTTTTTACCTCAGTGGCTTTAGAGCTGACGATGTAGCCTTAAATGAGTCATCCGGTGTGCTTTTTGTTTCCAGGGACTATCTGGCACTGATTACGGACTCGCGATATACCGAAGCCGCTAGGGAAGAAGCTCCTGACTTTGAGGTTCTCGAATACGATCAATCTAATTCTCTCGAACGGCTAGTAGTAAAAATATGCCGTAATAAAAATATCAAAAACCTTGGTGTTGAATCGGAATTTCTTTCGCTGGCAAAATTTATCAAGCTCAACGAAGGTCTTCGGAAAGAGGAAGCTTCCACAAGACTGGTTCCAGCAGACAACTTTGTAGAACGTATTAGAGCTGTCAAAGATCCAGAAGAAGTGGATCTAATAATGGCGTCTTTAAGAATCGCCGAAGAGGTAATGGAGGAAGCCTACGATTTCTTGAAGCCTGGCGTTACTGAACGGGAAGTCGCCTGGTTCATTGAGAAGAGAGTCAAAGAAAAGGGGGCGGAAAGTGTTTCTTTTCCGCCTATTGTTGCTGGAGGCAAAAGAGCGGCTCTTCCTCACGCCATTCCCACAGACACCCCCCTTAAGGAAGGAGAACCCATTATCATTGACATGGGAGCACGACTGGAAGGCTACTGTTCGGATATAACCAGAACGATCTTTCTGGGGTATGTTCCTGACCTGTGGGGTCGAATCTATGAAATTGTTGAAAAAGCCCAGCATCTCGCTTTCGAAGCAGCTAAACCTGGCATGAAGGCTGAAGATCTCGATGGTGTAGCAAGGCAATTCATAGAACAGGCAGGTTACGGAGCTTACTTCGGGCACGGTCTTGGGCACGGTGTTGGAATTGCCATCCATGAACTGCCGAGCATTCGTAAAACGGGAAGTATGGTTTTGGAACCGGGCATGATTTTTACTATAGAACCTGGAATATATCTCCCTGGAGAAGCCGGCATACGTTTAGAAAACATGGCGATAATGAAAGAAAATGGGGTTGAACTGCTTAACCGCCTACCAGTTAACTTTCCAGTAAAAAAATAAACGACCGGAAAAATGCAAAACTCTAAAGCCATCCGGCAAGTTATGGCAGTTGTTCTTCTCATACACTGCCTGGTGCTCGCAATAAAAATCCTGGCCTGGCATACTACTAATTCAGCAGCCATCCTTTCTGATGCTCTCGAAGGTATCGTCAATCTTCTCACAAGTATTTTTGCTTCTATAAGTCTCTGGATAGCATCTCGACCTCCCGATTTGAGTCATCCCTACGGACACGGGAAAATGGAATATTTCGCTGTAGGCTTTGAAGGTGCTCTTATCGTGGTTGCTGCAGGAGGAATTTTTTGGGAATCTATATCAAGGCTTATGCATCCTGTTGAGGTATCCAGGCTTGGACAAGGCATTTTGCTTGTTGTTACCGGGGCTGCAATTCAGCTCATTGCCGTCTTAGGACTTCTCATAACGGCTCGTAAGACTCAATCGCCTACCTTGAAAGCAGAAGGCTATCATATATTTTCAGACGTGCTTTCCACAGCCGCAGTTCTCCTAGGGCTTGCGATTGTTGCGCTTACGGGCTATCCTCACGCAGACACTATCACTGCTATACTCATAGGGCTTTTTATTCTTGCATCTGGAATAAAACTTGTAAAAGAAGCCTTTGAAGGGCTTATGGACAAGTCCGACCAGGATTTGCTCGATAAGATAACAAAAATTCTTTGCGAACACCGTCGTGAATACTGGATAGACATTCACCAACTAAGGTCAAGACGACAGGGAAATCGCATATTTATTGACCTACATTTGATCCTTCCAAGAAATTTTCACCTGTGGCAGGCTCATTTAGAGGCTAAAGAAATAGAACATCTTTTGCAGAAGAGCTTTTCTCAACCCGTTGATGTTCTGGTTTATCTGGATCCCTGCGAAGTTCCTCACTGTCCTATATGTAGAAAATACGACTGTGAATACCGAAGATCACCTCAGTCGATGGAACTGCTTTGGGACTGCGAAACCTTATCCAGAACTCCTCCGAACCAGTAAAAAACGAGTAGCTCGGCACCTTTTTGGAGAAATGCCGAGCTACTTTGATCAAAGCTGGGGTGTTGGTGTTTCCTAAGGATTAGTGAGTCCCAGCTCTTTCATAGGATCTACGCCGGGGCGAGCGAGATCCTGGGGGGTTTTCCCAGAAGGAAGAGTAAAGGAATAAAGTTTGGAAACAAACTGTTCTGGAGCATCAAGATATTTCAAATACCAGATATCCTGGCAAAGTCTTAAAACCGTGGGGGATTTTATAGACTCACAACCGGTATTCTGGCCGAAACTAAACCCAAGAACCACTCCTTCCCACTGCTTGGTTGATGGATTTTCTCGATATAAGATGGTAGAAGCATTTTTAAACTCATCTTTCCACTTAGCCTTATTATCAGAGGATGCGTAGCTTACTGCATAGCCTTTCTTGCCCGGAGTAGCATTAAGCATTATTTGAAGAGCATCCTCTTTACACCATGGATCAATACCCTGAACAAAATATCCCCCGCCAGACAAAGGAGCAAAATTCTTTTTAGCCCAATTAGCTATGAGAATTCCTGAAGTCACCCCAGGGCAGTAGTGGTCATGAAAAAGAACAGAATTGATAACATAATCAGGCACATTCATGGCTGCAGCGTTTGCAATGGTAACAATGCGAAATTCATTTCCTCCAAAAACTTTTTGGGAAACCTTCTGATCAAATTCAGATTCATGAGCTATCACATACTGAGCATCAATGCGTTCCACCGCAGGACCTTTGAAAACCGAAAGTGGAAGACTTGAAAAATCGCTTTTTCCTTTAATAGCATCGCCTATCAATTCTAGATAAGCACATTTACCGGATGAAGGATCGTAAAAAGCAAACCACAGAGGAGAAAAGACGCTACTGTGAACGATAAGCAAAGTTTTATCTCCGATACTTACCGGTGTTGATCTGGTTATACCGTCAACAACAGCTAGAGTGGATTGACCATTTACTTCAGCATGACCAGCATTGGTCAAGACGATAAGCCCATATGACTTACCAAGAGCTTTTTGAGCATAAGACGATGCTTTATGTCCAAGAATAGCCCAATTGTCGTAGCTAGAAGCGATCGCATCCCCAGATTTATTCAACATCTGCAAGTTACAAGAAAGGACGAAAAACACTCCACAAAGTATGAGAAACCCCCTTATTTTTTTCATGGTCACATCCTCCATCATCCTAAAAAGTTAAAAAGCTAATGATACAGAAGCCTTAACAGTGAAAGGCGCACCCACGAAATAGGTCGTTGCTCCAGTTACAGCATCATCCATGGCGTTGATAAGAGAAACGTATTTCTTGTTGAAAATGTTGTCAAATTCAAGGCTTACACCAAGATTTTTCATTCCAGGGAGAAAAGAGATGTTCTCCTTCGTGTAACTTATCTTCAGGTCAAACACCGTATAAGATGACACTTCTTCTTTGTGTTCGGCATCGCCGTAGCGTTTACCTATGTAGCGCATTCTTGGAGAGATTTCGAAGTCGTTCCACTTGGCGATAACACCTGACACAACAATCCATCTTGGTGTGTCAACCACCTGCTTTCCGTCCGTGGAAAGAGTTGCTCCTTTATAGGTGATATCCTCATCATAGGTTAGATGATTATAGGTTGGATTTACAAAGACAGTAAGCCAGTCAGACACATAAACGCTTGTGCCTACTTCTACTCCATAACCCGTAGCTTTTCCTATGTTCTGCTGATAGTTGAGCTGAACTCGGGGATCGTAAACGGTCGTGAGAAGCTTGTCGTGCTTAGAATAGAAAAATGTAGGGGTAATCTCGAAAAATTCCTTTCGAAGTCGAAGACCCACATCCACATTGTCCGATTCTTCTATGTCGTATCCTTTGAAAAGATCGTTAAGAGTTACGCCAGCAGCTTGGAACTTTGATCGGTTATTACTGTAAAGCGTCACCAGAGGCATGTAAGCGTAGGGGCGAATAAAATTCTTACCATAACTTGCGTAGGCTTCGAGCCCTTCAAAAAGCTCGTAAGAGACACCAGCCGTAGGAAGCCAGATGTCGTAAGTGCGCCCTTGGCGATCCAGATCAGGCGCCCGCACAAGTTTCCACGGATCCTTTGAATCGCTTACATAACCATCACTATCTGCGTCTTCAAAGCGAAAATACTTTGCTCCAACCTGCCATTTGAACTTATCAATCGAACCAGCGAGTTTTGCATAGGGGCTGTTGACATAGGTTGTTCCTGTTGTGCCCGTAACACCCATACCTTGATAGACCAGGGTCCCGGTGGGGGTGATACCATAATTGCGAGAGCTTATATCCATTTCTGCGGCTTCAAAATGGTAACCGACAGTTGTTTTGACCCAGAAGCTATCAAAGGAAGCTTCTGAAATTACTCCTTTTCTCTCAATATCACGGATTCGTTTTTGCATTCTTGCTCCGGTTGCCCCGCCTGAAACACCATCTCGAATATCGGCATCTTCATCAGAAATGTAGGGTTTTAGAGAAAGCTTGAATTGGTCCAGAAGCTTAACATCGATGGGAACCATAAGATCCCTGTTTCTATGCCATTCCCGGTTATATTTATAGTAATATTGGTCGTTGGCAGGGTTCCCGGTAAGTTCATCGTTAAAATCTAACTTTCTGTAAAGATCCAGATTTCGACTCTGATCATAAGTTAGAGATCTATACTTATCGTTTTGAACCTCATTCCAGTTTGCAAAAAGCTTGATTTCAAGGTTGTCTCCCAGAGGCTGAACGATAGTGCTGTTGAAATTGTGTCTTGGACCTATGTCACCAGGACCTTTCCACTTATCGGATTGCGTGTAGGAATAAGAAAGGGACAGCCTGGCATCCATCGGTCCAATTTTTCCCGAATCACCTCTAACAAAGGACCTGATATAATTATAAGATCCAAAAGATTGGGCAAATTCAACTGATGTTTTTTCTTGAGCCCATCTGGGACGAAGTTCAATTGCTCCACCCCTATTACCAACCCCGGATCCTAAATCTCCCGGAACTGCCCCTTTATAGATGGCTACACTATCAAAGTTTTCCATGTCATAGATGTAGGCTCGAGGACCCATTGGATTACCACCGTAATTCGGCACACCTTCAACAGTCATAGCCCCGAGATAGCCTCGGACGCCTCTAATTCTGACGTTAATCTGCTCAGAAGCGAGATTATAAGGATCAACACCTTCAAACACTATTCCAGGCACTATGCTTATCGCTTCATAAACGTTGGTCTTTGCCTTCTCACCCTGAATATCGAGGCCCTTTCTGGTTACTTCCGTTCCGGTATAAACTGTTTCGCCAGGCTGTTTTGTCGGAGTAACAATTCTAACTCCTTTAACAACGATTTCTTCTAGCTGCTGCTCCTGCTGCTGAGTCTGAACATTTCCATCTTCCGCCCAGCCCAAGCCGGCAAAGAGCACGAAAAAGCAGAACAAGATAGCACAATACCTCATCGCCCTATCCCTCCTCATTCTTGAATTTTCTGACGATGAAAAAGCCAGTTATCTTCAGATAAACGGTGGTCCTTCTTGGACTGAATTTCTTTAGAATAAAATAATTTCTAAAGGCTTCTTGCCTCGTGAAGTATCACTCAACTTACAAATATTTTGCAAGGCTATATGAAAAATAACTTCTCAAGTCAAGTGAAAATATCATCATAAACCATTGCGTAAAACCTGTGCCAACATAGTTTGAATTTGCCAAATTTTTTATTAGACAAACAACCGATTAAGTGGCATAAAAACCTTACAATTAGAAACCTTAACCATCAGAACCGAGGAGGGAACCAGCATGGCTTACGAAACTCTTATTGTAACCAAAGAAGGATCTATTGGTTGGATCAGCCTCAACAGGCCAGAACAGTTTAACACCTTCAGCTCAACCCTTGCTCGAGAACTCAACGAAGCGCTTAAAAACTTCGACAAAGATGATGAAATTAGGGTTGTCATAGTAAAAGGAGAAGGGAAAGCCTTCTCTACTGGTATCGACATAAAAGAATTTCACGGCAAATCAGCAATAGAATACCATGCCTGGATAAGCCTTATGGACGAAATGCACTTTACAATCGCATCCATGAAGAAACCGGTTATAGCTATGGTGCATGGTTATGCAGTTGCAAATGGTGCAGGACTTATGTTTGCCGCAGATTTTTCCATCGTAGCTGAAGGGACAAAAATCGGCACAACAGCGATCAATGTGGGACTTCTCTGTACAGGTCCCATCATCCCTGTAAGCTATAAACTCGGAAAGCATAAATCTCTCGAAATGCTTCTATCCGGCGATATGATAGATGCCCGCGAAGCAGAAAGGCTCGGCATTGTAAACAAGGTCGTTCCTGCAGATAAACTTGAAGAAGAAACCCGAGTATTCGCAAATAAACTGATAGCCAAGAGTCCTTTGGCTATCGCTCTTGGAAAGCAATTCTACTACAAGATGATCGATATGCCATTCAGTCAGCGATTTGCTTACAGCTCCGAAGTCTTTGCCCGTCTCTGCACTTCCGAGGATGCAAAGGAAGGTGTAAGTGCCTTCTTGGAAAAGAGAAAACCCCAATGGAAAGGCTTCTAGCAGTAAAAACAGAGCTAACTCCTCAAAAAGATTGAGCTATATACTGTTTTAATCTATCTGGGTAGGGACAGCTTCAAAATGTCCCTACCGTTCAGCAGTAGGTTTTGTTCCCAAGCAAGGGCAAGCAAGATTTGTAGGGGCACGGCATGCCGTGCCCCTACATGCGTCTGAAAGGGTGACAGTGGTGAACCGGAGCGAGAAGTCAGCAGATGCCGTAGTAGATGCTTGCAGAGGCAACCACAATAGGTCGCCCCTACACTTCTCGAACCACCCGGTGTGGACTCGCATGCCGGGTGGTGTGGGAAGAGAGCGATCAAACTGACCATCCCTATCCCAATATAAGGTCTGGGAAAGTTTCTCGAATTCCAAAAACTATTGCCTCTTCCTGATCAATGACTAAAATACATGCGCACAATCAGACAAGAAATGATAATACCGTTTCTTTACTGTTTAAGTGGCAAGGCGGGTTTGTATTAAACCCGCCCATACACACACGGTAGCATGGAGCTATAAGCTCCTTAAGATGAAAGGAGAAAAAACCTTTATGAGCTTTCCATGGAAACGACCTCGCGCTCTCCTTGTGCTCGAAGACGGCACAGTATTTAAGGGACGAGCCTTCGCAGGAAGAGGTAAAGCCTTTGGGGAAGTGGTTTTTAACACCGGCATGGCTGGATACCAGGAAATCCTCACAGATCCATCCTATAAGGGTCAAATGGTTGTGATGACCTATCCGCTCACCGGTAACTACGGAATCAACTCGGAAGACATGGAATCGGCAAACATCCAGGTTGAAGCTTTCATAGTCAAAGAATATCAGGATTTTCCAAGCAACTGGAGAAGCGAAAAAAGTCTTGCTGAATTTCTCGAAGAACACGGCAAGATAGGTATTGAAGGGGTTGATACAAGAGCTATTACTCGCCACATAAGGTTAGCTGGGGCTATGCGTGGAGTCATCGCCACGGATGTGGAAGATACTCCCGAAGTGCGCCGCGAACTCCTGGAAGAAGTGCTAGCATTCCCGGGTCTGGTGGGAATAGACATGGTTCAGCGAGTTACCTGTAGCGAACCCTATCTCTGGATCAACAACAGACCTCACCCTGGCATAAGACACTGGCTTAAAGACCACCCGGGATTTCGAATTGCGGCTCTAGATTTTGGCATTAAATACAACATTCTTCGTAACCTTGAACGTCAAGGATGTCAGATCCTTGTTTTCCCTGCAACCACAACAGCCGACGAAATTATGTCCTACGATCCCGATGGAATATTTCTTTCAAACGGCCCTGGAGACCCTTCAGCGGTAACATACGCCATAGAGACAACGAGAGCACTTCTCGGGTCCCGACCCATGTTCGGTATATGCCTTGGACATCAACTCATAGGGCTTGCTCTTGGAGGTCGCACATTCAAGCTAAAGTTCGGACATCGAGGAGTTAATCAACCCGTAAAAGATCTCACTACAGGCAAAGTGGAAATAACAAGCCAAAACCATGGCTTCTGTGTTGATCTCGACTCCCTTTCCCACGCTCCTGTAAGGCTTACTCACATCAATCTTAACGACGAAACTCTAGAAGGACTTGAACACCGAGATATTCCGGTTTTCTGTGTCCAGTATCATCCTGAAGCGTCCCCGGGACCCCATGATGCTACCTACTTGTTTGAGCGGTTCATAGATTCAATTAAAAAATTCAGAAAGAGGACTACGTAAGATGCCAAAACGGACCGACATTAGAAAGATTCTGATCATTGGTTCTGGGCCTATTGTTATTGGGCAAGCTTGCGAATTTGATTATTCCGGCACTCAAGCCTGTAAAGCACTTCGTGAAGAAGGCTATGAAATAGTGCTTGTAAACAGTAATCCCGCTACCATCATGACCGATCCGGGAATGGCGGATCGCACTTATATTGAACCCATAACGGTGGAAGCTGTAGCTAAAATTATCGAACGAGAGCGTCCAGACGCTTTACTGCCTACCCTTGGCGGGCAAACCGGTCTTAACACCGCAATCCGACTTTATGATGAAGGCATTCTGGATCGTTACGGAGTGGAGATGATCGGTGCAAGACCTGATGTAATCCGCAAGGCGGAAGATCGCAAGCTGTTTCGAGAAGCCATGGAGCGGATTGGCTTGAGAGTGCCTAAAAGCGGCATAGCTCATTCTCTGGAAGAAGCCGAAGCTATCGCCGCTTCGATAGGTTTTCCGATTATCATTCGTCCTTCATTCACTCTTGGTGGAACAGGCGGAGGTGTGGCTTATAACCGCGAAGAATTGCTTGAAATCGTTCAGCGCGGACTGGACGCAAGTCTTATAAATACTGTCATGTTAGAAGAATCGGTGCTCGGATGGAAAGAATTCGAACTTGAAGTTATGCGTGATCGAATGGACAACGTGGTTATTATTTGCTCCATCGAAAATGTTGACCCCATGGGAGTCCACACCGGCGATTCCATCACCGTAGCACCGGCTCAGACACTTACCGATCAGGAATATCAACGCATGCGAGATGCCGCAATCGCCATCATGCGAGAAATAGGAGTGGAAACAGGCGGTTCTAATGTCCAGTTCGCAATCAATCCTGAAAATGGGGACATGGTTGTGATTGAGATGAATCCCCGAGTCTCACGTTCATCAGCTCTTGCTTCCAAAGCAACCGGCTTCCCCATTGCAAAAATTGCGGCAAAACTGGCTGTAGGATACACTCTGGATGAACTTCCCAACGATATAACCAAAGAAACCAAAGCCTCCTTTGAACCGACCATCGATTACTGTGTTGTTAAAATTCCGCGATTTACCTTCGAAAAATTCCCCCGCACTCCCGATTTTCTCACAACATCTATGAAATCTGTCGGGGAAACGATGGCGATAGGTAGAACCTTTAAGGAGGCTCTTCAAAAGGCTATACGTTCATTAGAAATAGGTCGTTACGGCTTTCCAGATCCTCCACCAGATGTAACAGCAGAATACCTTGAACACCTTAAAGAACAACTCAACCGTCCCAATTCCAAGCGTCTTTTCCAGATCGCTGAAGCCATGAAGCTAGGTGTTTCTATCGATGAAATATACGAACGAACCAAAATCGATCGATGGTTCCTGCATCATATTCGTGAGATTGTGGAACTGGAAGACTACATCAGAAAAAATCCCTCTTTCCTTGATGATCCCGAAAACATGAAATTAGCAAAATCCTGGGGATTTTCCGACATTCGCCTGTCTCAACTCACAGGAACCGATGAGGAAACAATACGCCAGAAGAGGCTCGCTTTGGGGGTGCGCCCTGCTTACAAACTGGTCGATACCTGTGCCGCTGAGTTTGAAGCTTACACTCCCTATTTTTACTCAACCTATGAAGACGAAGATGAAGCCCGAGTTTCAAACCGTGAAAAGGTCATTATTATTGGTGGTGGACCTAATCGTATTGGTCAGGGAATAGAATTCGATTACTGCTGTGTTCACGCATCCTTCGCCTTAAAGGAAGAAGGCGTAGAAGCGATCATGGTTAATTCCAATCCGGAAACCGTTTCAACAGACTATGACACATCAGATAAGCTCTACTTTGAACCACTCACCAGAGAAGACGTGCTGAGCATTGTTGAGGAAGAAAGTCGTATTCTCGACGGTGGTGTTCCACTCCTTAAAGGGCTTATTGTTCAATTCGGCGGACAAACTCCCCTTAATCTCGCAGTGCCCCTGGAACGCGCAGGTGTTCAAATCCTAGGCACATCTTCAGATGCTATCGACAGAGCAGAAGACAGAAAAAGATTTCAAGAACTACTTCAGAAATTGGGACTTAAACAACCGGAAAATGCAACGGCTATGAGCATTGAAGAAGCTCTGGATGCAGCCCATGCTATAGGTTATCCGGTAGTGGTTCGCCCGTCCTATGTCCTTGGTGGAAGAGCAATGGAAATAATTTATGACGATGAGTCTCTCCGGGAATTTATGCAACAGGCGATACATGTAAGTCCGGGACATCCAATTCTTATTGATAAATTTCTCGAGGATGCCACTGAAGTAGATGTTGATGCCATAAGCGACGGGCAAATAACTGTTGTCGGCGGTATTATGGAACACATCGAAGCAGCAGGAGTCCATTCTGGAGACAGTGCCTGTGTGTTACCTCCCATCACCATTCCTGAGGATCTCCAGCAGGAGATCATGCGCCAGACAAAACTTATAGCCGCAGAATTGGGCGTAATCGGTTTGATGAACATTCAGTTTGCTATTCAAAAAGGAACCATCTACATTCTGGAGGTAAACCCGAGAGCATCAAGAACGGTCCCATTTGTGAGCAAAGCCATTGGTGTGCCATTAGCAAAACTGGCAACAAAAATCATGCTGGGGAAAACTCTCAAAGAGCTTGGATTTACCAGTGAAGTCCGTCCATCTCACATTTCCGTTAAAGAATCGGTTTTCCCGTTCAGTCGCTTCCCGGGAGTTGATATTTTGCTTGGTCCGGAGATGAAATCCACAGGAGAGGTTATGGGAATTGACAGATCTTTTGGGCTGGCTTTCGCCAAGTCCCAAATGGCGGGGGGATTTACTTTGCCTTTGAAAGGGACAGTGTTTATCAGCGTTCACGACAGAGACAAACCAAAAGTGGTGGAAGTTGCCAAGAGATTTAGCGAGTTGGGATTTAAAATTATCGCCACACAGGGGACAGCGGACTACTTGCGAGATCATGGCATACCTGCCGAAAGAGTTTTTAAGATCAGAGAAGGAAGACCCCATGTGGTCGATTACATAAAAAACGGCGCAGTTCACCTTGTCATCAACACAAGTCTTGGAAAGAAGACCTATTCGGATTCTTACGAAATTCGCCGCACAACTCTGCTTTACAATATCCCTTACGCTACAACTATTGCCGGATCGCTTGCCATGGCTGAAGCTGTATCGGCTCTTCAGCAAGGTGACTGGACGGTAAATTCTCTTCAGGAGTATCATTCATTAATTGACAAAGTTAGCATGGGTAAGGCGGAATTGCCAACCTACACACATGTTTCGGAACGGCATTAAGGTTAAGAGGTTAAGCTAACATCATGAAAAAATCACTCCCTTTGCTTGAAAAATTTATTCCTTCGAAGCGAGAAGAATGCGGAATATTTGGCGTTTATGGACACGAAGATGCGGCGAAACTTACCTACTTTGGACTCTACGCCCTTCAACATCGGGGACAGGAAAGTGCTGGTATTGCCGTGTCTGATGGTGGTTGTCTAAGGGATTATCGCCACATGGGACTTGTATCGGAAGTATTCAAAGAAGAAACGCTTCGGCATCTTCAGGGGTATCTTGCAATCGGTCACGTGCGTTATTCCACCACCGGATCATCTCTTCTCACTAATGCTCAGCCCTTCACTATGTTTCACGGTCACGAATACTATGCCATCGCCCACAACGGGAACCTGGTTAATGCCTACGAACTCCGTCAGGAACTGGAAGCCGAAGGTGCTATCTTCAGGACGACTATGGACACAGAAGTCATCATGCACCTGGTGGCGAGAAACCTCAAATACGGGCTTGAGGAAGCTCTGATTAGAGCTCTAGAACGAGTTAAAGGCGCCTATTCTCTGGTGCTTTGCACTCGTGATAATCTCATCGCTGTGAGAGATCCTCGAGGATTCCGCCCTCTATGCCTTGGACAGATCAACAGCGATACCTATGTTGTGGCATCTGAAACCTGTGCGTTCGATCTTATTGAAGCCAAATATCTGAGAGACATTGAGCCCGGCGAAATTCTGTTTATAAATCACAACGGTTGTCGATCTATTAAACCGTTTAAGGTGGAGCAATCAAGATACTGCATCTTCGAGTTCATATACTTTGCTCGCCCTGATAGCTCCATTTTTGGTCAAAATGTCTATATGGTAAGAAAAAAACTTGGTCATACTCTCGCCAGAGAAAATGCCATAACGGGTGATATGGTCATGCCCTTTCCCGATTCGGGCAATTACGCTGCGCTTGGTTTTTCTGAAGTATCTGGTATTCCTTTCGAGATGGGCATCATAAGAAACCATTACGTAGGTAGAACCTTTATCCAACCAAGTCAGAGCATGAGAACCTTCGCCGTCAGAGTAAAGCTCAACCCAGTAAAGGAACTCATCAAAGGAAAACGAATCATCTTAATTGAAGATTCCATCATTCGCGGGACTACCACAAGAACCAGAATTAACGCACTCAGGCAGGCTGGCGCTAAAGAACTCAGCATGCTTGTGAGCTGTCCGCCTCACCGTTTCCCATGTCCATACGGTATCGATTTCTCAACCAAAGGGGAACTCATAGCCGCATCTCACAGTTTGGAAGAGATTCGACAATTCATAGGACTGGATGCTTTGAATTATCTCAGTCTGAAAGGTCTATTGGAAGCAACTGGTTACGGGCTTGATGATCATCCCTTCTGCATAGCCTGTTTCACTGGAGAATATGCTGTGCCATACGAGAGAGAGCTTCAAAAAGATTGTTTTGAAAGATAAGAAGGCACGGTGAAGGAAAGTCATGGTAGATCACGAAGACGTTAAAATAGTTGAATGGGCAAAAGAGGTTTTATCTACCGAGATTGAAGGAATTTTAGCTGTAAGAGAAAGACTGGGTATTGAATTTGTTCATGCTATTGAACTCATTGAAAAGTGCCGAGGGCGTGTAATCACGGTCGGTATCGGGAAGTCCGGCATTGTGGCTCGTAAAGTTGCGGCAACTCTTAGCAGCACTGGCACTCCAGCTTTTTTCTTGCATCCGTCGGAAGCTCTTCATGGGGATCTCGGCATGGTTCGCTCCAAAGATGTTTTGATTGTAATATCTAACAGCGGTGAAACAGACGAAATTTACCAGATCATCAAAGCATTAAAACTAATCGAGGTTAAAATTATCGCTCTTACAGGCAACCCTTTATCAAGAATAGCTCTACTTAGTGACGTTGTTATCGATGTGTCGGTTCCAAAGGAAGCCTGCCCACTGGGCCTTGCTCCTACAACAAGCACTACTGCTTCTCTGGCTGTAGGAGATGCTATCGCCGTGGTTCTTGCAAAGCTCAGGAATTTTAATCCAAAGGATTTTCGACGTCTTCACCCCGGTGGACACCTTGGTGAAAGACTTCGAGTTCCGCTTATTCAAATCATGCGAGAAGGAGATGAAATTCCCTGGGTCAGATCCGATGATTCGATTGAGAAAGCCATCCAGGAGATGAACGAAAAAGGGCTGGGAGCTACACTTGTAGCGGAATCAGATGATTCTGGCGAAAAAGTTGAACCTCGCTTATGTGGGATATTTACTGATGGAGATCTTCGGCGAGCCTTTGTTCGTTGGGGAGCAGCTTTATACGAACGCACGGTCAGAGAGGTGATGACCCCCCGCCCTAAAACGATTGCGTTGGACCGTTTTGTTTCAGATGCTCTGGAAATGATGGAACGCCACCTTATAACTGTCCTGCCAATTGTGGATTATAAAGGAACGGTGCGAGGCATCATTCATCTTCACGACTTGCTCGGAAAAGGTAAAATAGAGTTTAAAATGACTAATGGAGCGGATTCGCATCTCTAGCGATACACGGACGGACTCCTAAAGACATTTTCCGAAAAGTTCCTTAAAGAGAAAGCTCATGTATGGGCAAATAATTCGCTTTATAATCGTGGTTTTCCTGTACGTAGTTAAGCCAGCTGATACTAAGCCTTTCATGAATCCATGGCTGAGTGTATTGCTTTTTTCACTTCAATTCGGATTGTTTTATTTGCTTTGCAAAGTAGTCTTTGTCAGACACACAAGAAGAACTATATCACCTTCGGTTGAAGATTATTTTAGAACTGAAGTTCTCCTGGGCATCATTTCCATACCCTTCTTTGCTTTTGTTACTTATGGGATTGACATCAAGTATTTTCTATCCTTTATTCCGGGCTTCAAAGCCTCAATGACAATATCTAATGCCTTTGCTTTCCTACTATATTTTACTTATCTATGCCTGATCTGGTTTAGTGGATACGAATTTTTCTGCAAAGCCTTCCATACAAACGTTTCGATTAGGAATCACCTCAGGAACCAAATTCGGTTTTATTCTGGTTTTGTAATTCCCTGGTTGGTTTTATCCTTCTTTTCCGACATTGTGAATTATGCTCTCCCGTGGAAATTTTTCAAAACCGAAGGTGGTCATCTTATATCGACTATTCTCGGCTTTGTAATTTTTTCCTTTTTCGGCGTAGGCTTTATAGTCAAGACGTGGCAATGCAAGCCCCTACCACGAGGACCTAAAAGGGATCTAATTGAACGCTTCCTTAAGGCTCACCAGTTCTCAGTAAGGGATATTCTTTTGTGGACACCTCTTGCCTCCGAAAGAGACCTAACAGCCGGGATCATGGGTTTTCTTCCCCGCTTTCGTTATATTCTAATAACTCCCGCTTTGCTGGAAGTCTTAAGTGATGAAGAACTTCTTTCTGTAATCGCCCACGAAATGGGACATATCAGGAAATTCCATATGCCCTTTTACTTGGCCTTTTTCACTGGATATATCCTGATAGTTTATGCCTTTAGTGATTTCGTAATTTTATGGGTGCTCAGTCGAGAAAAGTTGATATCGCTTGCAGCTACATCCGATTTCTTTTCTGTAACTGTTCTAGCTTTGCTCACTACCATCCCTTTCTTGATTTTCCTACTTGTCTATTTCCGCTTCATTTTTGGATACTTTTCCAGAAACTGTGAGCGGCAAGCTGACCTCTACACTCTAGAGTTACTGGGCACTCCTCTTCCTCTTACAAACTCCCTGAGGAAAATAGCGGTTCTTAGTGGAAACGTGGGTAACAAACGTAACTGGCATCATTACAGTATAATAGAGCGCATAGAGTTTATTCAGGAAGCAGGCTATAATCCTTCTGTAGGGGAAGCTCACAACAAAAAACTCGCTACCAAAATGAAAATCTGGTTCTTAGTGGTGGTGCTTCTGGTAATTTGTGGCTTAGCAATCAAAAAAAGTTCGTGGTTTGAGCGTGCCATGTTGGACACAAATCTTAAGGTTGTAGCCACTGCTGTCAACCAATCATTCTGGGATCCCCGTTTCTATGCCGCTTATGGCGGGTATCTAATAGAAAAGGGATCTTACGAATACGCCGAGAAAGTTCTTACCAGAGGACTTTTACTTTTCAAAGATGATCCAGAAATTTTGAATACTCTAGCATGGCTTTATGCAACTGCTCCCCCTCCACTTAGAAACCCTGCTAGAGCTGTTGAACTTGCTGAAAAGGCAACAAAACTAAGCCCAGAAAGCGCCCATATATGGGACACTTTAGCCGAAGCATACTACTCCTATGGTTCCTACGAAAAAGCTCTGGAAGCCATAAATAAAGCCATTGATCTGAATTCTCCACCAAAAGACTATTACCTGAAACAAAGAGAAAAAATCCAAAGGCGGCTGATAAAGAAAAGTTCTTGATAATACAAAAGCAGAAACGTGTTACAAGGTATTTTTATATAGTGTTTGAAAAATCTCGCTTATTTGGCCAGGTAGGGAACAGCATGCCGTGCCCCTACTATATGACAACCTTGAGGGTTATCAGCGCGATCTTTTGCGAACGACCCTGGTTTTGCCATTACTGGGCCCCAGAGTTTTTAACCTTAGATAGTTTTTGGGAAATCTCCGCTGCTTTTTTGACATCCATGTTGGCTATAATTTTTGCCGCTTGTTCCGTGGTCATTCTAGATATGATATTCACCACAAGATCATCATCGAGCTTTTCAAGTAGCTTTGACGCTTCCTTGGGCTTCATGGTTCCATAAATTTTTACCAGCGAATCTATCTTTTCATTTTTGAGGCGTTCCTGTTCTTTTCGGAAGGCTTCAATATTCCTTTGAATTTCTTCAAGTCTTGCGAGTTTTCCCTCAATATCTTTCTGAAGAGACTTTAATAGAGCTTCCTTTTCAGCTAAGGCTCTCTCTTTCTCGCTAAGTTCTCGTTCTCTTTTCTCGATAAAACCAGTGCATTCAGGTGGTGCTCCTCTCGTGGAAGATACTCCTCCTGAGACTGATCCCCCACCATCCATTTTGGTTTCACCAGCCGCTTCTTCCTTGGACGCTCCCGAAGAATCTTTCATGGTAGTGAGATTCTGAGATGATGCACCTTTTTTCAAAGTCTTCGTTGACTGTGCGTAAGCTTCAGTCACGGACAGTTGAGAATTTTCTCTATCGTTAACATTACCATCTTTTGTCTGTGAAAATTGAGATTTCGCAGGATTTTCGTTTTTAGACAAAAAGGGCAGACTCTTTATCAAAGGGCTAAGGCGAAATACAAATCCCACAGTTGACAATACAATGCTCATAATTAGAACGAGCCTGAAAAATTTAGACATCATTGGAATCCTTTCCCCAATTAAGGACTACCATTTCATCACTTGCCTTTTGAGCAAGTTTTGTCTCTTCCTTCCTGTATCGTTCCTCTTCCTGTTCTTTCAACGCTTTTAACATCTCAACTTTTTTCTTCATCTCAATAAGTTTCTCACGTTGCTGTTCAAGCCTTTTCATAACATCTCGCAACTTAGCCTGTTCGGCAAGCAAACGACGTTCCAAAGCCTCGAGATTTTCCGAAAACAAACGACATTCTTCAGGAGAAATCCCTTCACTTTGCTTAGCTGAAAAAATTTCCGACCATTTGAATCGTTCCATCTCGAGCCTAAGACATTCTTTTTCGATCGAGCTTGCCTCCTGAGCAATCTTTGCCAGTTCATACTGCTCCCGTTCAAGAAGCTTCTCTCGATATTCTAGCAAACCATCGTATCGGAACTTGAAAGCCATAAATCACCTCCAACCTTCATCAGCCAAGAAGTGCTCTCAACATTGATATGGATTCTTCTATAGTGCATTTTTCCTCAATGGGTTGGCGAAGATAAGCATTTAGCTTATCAATCATGCTGATAGCGTAATCGGTTTCAGGATGAGAGCCCTTAACATAAGCTCCAATTCTTATCATGTCTTCATTACGTTTATACTGCGCTAGAATTTCTATAAATCTTTTTGCAAGGTTACGATGTTCTGGTGAAGCAATTTGATCTGTCAGACGGCTGACGCTTTTAAGAACATCAATGGCAGGATAATGGCGGTTCTGAGCAAGTCCTCTATCTAAGACAATGTGCCCATCAAGTATAGATCGAACTGTATCGGCAATTGGATCGTCCATATCATCACCTTCAACGAGAACAGTGTAAATTCCCGTGATAGATCCTCTTTCAAAATTTCCAGCTCTTTCCAACAACTGAGGTAACATACTGAACACACTTGGGGTGTATCCTCTGCTTGTTGGAGGCTCTCCAGCGGCAAGACCTACTTCACGAGCGGCCATAGCGAAGCGAGTCACAGAATCCATCAAAAGAAGAACATCTTTTCCCTTATCTCGAAAATATTCGGCTATAGCGCAAGCAACATAGGCAGCCCTTATGCGAAGAGTTGCCGGCTGGTCAGATGTTGCCACGATAACAACCGAATGAGACAAACCATCTTCGCCCAATTCTCGCTCTAAAAATTCTCGCACTTCTCGTCCTCGCTCACCAACAAGAGCTATGACATTGATGTCAGCCGAGGTGTAGCGAGCGATCATCCCAAGAAGAGTGCTTTTGCCCACACCTGATCCTGCAAAGATTCCCATTCTCTGTCCTTTTCCTATAGGCAGAAGACCGTTAATAGCTCGAATCCCTACGTCTAGTTGTTGAGTAATAAGGGGTCTAGTAAGAGGATTAACGGTAGAACTTTTAAGAGGATAGGGAATTCCATGAGTGTTTGGTAATTCTCTGCCATCTATCGGACTTCCTACAGCGTCTATGACTCTTCCGATAAGTTCATCAGAAACAATAATGGAATCTGAAGCTTCATACCGCCTAACAAGGCATCCAGGACGAATTCCTCTAATGGGCGACATGGGGCTTAACTTCATTCGCTTTTCCTGAAAGCCCACCACTTCCCCAATTATAGGATCAAATCCGTCGCCCGGGTAAATTGAACAAAGTTCACCCACAGCGCAGTTCAATCCTTCTACTTCAATAAGATTTCCCACCAGTCTGATCACTCGCCCGTATTTTACAAAGGGAGCAGACTTAAAGCCGCGATTCAATATTTCGTAAAGTCCTAAATAGTCTTTATCGATCGCCATTGTTTCCTTATCTTGCAGATTCTATAAATATTTCTCTTTTCATCTCTTCCAACAACTTGCTAAGAGTCGCATCCAACAAAGCTAGATCGCTCTCAAGCCGACAACTTCCCCGCTCCAGAGCAGGATCTTCCGCAAGCCTCAATGCCTTTCCCTGAGTGCGAGCCCATTCGTCAAAATCGGACCCAATTCTAAGTAAAGACAGATCTTCAGGATTAAGAAAGACCGTTATTGGAACGTTATCCTCCATTTCTTTTGCAAGCCTTCCGATAAATCCAAGTAGTGCCTGGGGCTTGGTTGTAAGTTCTCCTTGAATAATATGCTTTGCAATGGTGAAAGCCGCTTCGATGAGCCACTCCTTGTAATCGTTCATAATGGAATAAGGAAGATTACTTAGCGATTTTAGAGTTTCTCCACACTGTCTAGCTATTTCTCGAGCATCCTCCATACCCTGCTCATAACCAACCTGGTATCCCTCGGCACGGCCTTCTTCGAAAGCCCGATTCTTGATCTCCTGAGCCTCCCGTTCAACCTCGCTGAGCCTTTTTATAACAAGCTCCTCGATGTCCGGAGGCTGAAGAAGTTCCATCCGAACCTCATTTGATAAATCTGTTCGGACCGAATCACTTCTTTCTTCACCTTCACTTTTTTCTTCCGTTGGTTCCACCTGTACTAAATCACGACCTTGACTGACTGACTCGTCAAAGTTCTCAAAGGAAAAAGGCTCAACGTCGGAGGCTTCATAAGATTTTTTAATAATCCCTCCTTTAGACAAGAGCATCGCCTCCTTCGCCACCTGCAAGAATTATACGCCCCTCCTTTTCCAACCGACGAGCCACTTCAATAATTCTCTGCTGAGCCGCTTCGACTTCGCTCAGTCTAACAGGACCAAGCACAGCAAGATCTTCTTCGAGAATCTGGGCGGCGCGTTTGGAGAGATTCCTTAAAATCTTCTGCTTAAGCTCTTCCGAGGCAGTCTTGAGCGCAACCACGAGATCCTTGTTGTCCACTTCCTTGAGAAGCTCACGGATGCCCACGTCGGGCACGGCCACAAGGTCGTCAAAGACGAACATAAGTTTACGAACTTTTTCCGCCGTTTCAGCATCCGCTTCTTCCAGAGCCTGAATAACTGAATCGCTGGTTTTACGATCACAGCGGTTCAGAATTTCCGCAACTTTTTTTACTCCACCAAGTACCTGTTGCATTTCACCGCCCAGAGATAAGAGTTCCCGTTCAAGAGCTTCATCAACTTCTCTAACAATTTCAGCAGGAACAGTTTCCAGATTGACGATACGGTTTATCACTTCGAATTGGAGTCCTGGAGGTAAATTAGCAAGAACTTGAGCTGCCTTATCTTCCCCCAAATGGGACATAACAAGAGCAATCGTTTGCGGGTGTTCTGCTCTAAGGAAATTCGCCAGGACTCGAGCGTCCATATCACGGATGTTTTTGAAAGGGATCTTTTCTTTCTCTTTTTCTATGGACTTAATCACATCCTGAGCCGCATCGGGTCCCAAAGCATTTGGTAAAAGCTGCCTAAAATATTCTTCACCAAGAATACGAATAGCTTCCGAATCTTGAAACTGTTCAGAAAAATCCGATAAGACCTCTGTCGTGGTTTTTGGATCTACCCCTCTAAGATTGCTCATTTCAACACCGAGCTTTTTAATCTCGTCGGCATTAAGATGTTTGATTATTTCTGCAGCTACCTGTTCTCCTAAAGCTAATACCAGGATGGCGGCTTTCTGAGGTCCTGAAAGCTTCTTATCCTTTTTCTCCGGCATGTTACACCTCTTCTCTTAACCAGGCGCGAATAATTTCCGCCGCTTTTTCAGGTTGTTCCTTAGCAATTATAATCGCTCTTTCTCGAGGAGAAAGCTCTTTTGGAGCTTCTTCAACCGGAGGAAGCGCCTCCATTCTCTCTACCGGTGGAAGTTCCCTGACAGCCTCAGGAGGTGCCATCCTTTCAAGCCTTTTAAGAACAGGTCTTACGATCAAGAAGAAGACTAGGACCACAAGAAGGAGATTAAGAAATGGCTTGTAATGTTCCCTGGCCAGAGCGATCCATCTCTGCACGGGTGGCAAAACAGGTGGAACTTCCCCTGCAAAGGGTATGTTGGTAACACTTACCTGATCGCCTCTAACATCATTATAACCAACAGCTTTTTTTACAATGTCTTCAATCGCTTTCATTTCATCAGAACTACGACCAACAAATACCTTTTTGACAGTCTTTTTGTCTTTTTCTTCTTTATAGGGGCCATCAACTAACACGGCAACAGAAAGGCGTTTTATTGTTCCCGGTGCATAAACAACCTGACGTGTTGTTTTATTTAGTTCGTAATTTACAATTTCTTCCTGACGTTCCGAACTCTGACCGCCCCCAGCTTCTTCGGGTTTATTCGGGCTACTGGTGAGAAGCTTGCTCTCCACGTTAATAGGAACATCAGGGTTTCCTTTTGGTTTTTTGGATGCCCCCTGCATTTTCTCCACAATACGTTGTTGACTTCGAGGCGTTGCACTATCAGGATCTACCATCTCTTCTGAAATTTTTATTTGGTTAAAGTCGAGATCCAACGTCACTCTTGAGATAACTCCTTCATTGCCTATCACAGGTGCAAGCATAGACTGAATTTTACGCTGAAGCTCCTCTTCAAGTCGCTGTTTATATCGGAGTTGTAGATCGGAAAGTTCAAAAGAAGACTGAGTCGGATCTTTTTTGAAAAGAACCTGACCATCGGTGCTCATGATGGTCACGTGATCGTCGGTAAGACCCTTAACGGCGCTAGAGACAAAATGCACTATGCCCTGAAGTTCAGATGGACTAAGTTGTTGCCCCCTTTTTAGCTTCACTACGATAGCGGCACTGGGCGGTTTTTCATCTCGGACGAAAAGAGATTCTTCCGGAAGCACCAGGTGAACTCTGGCATCTTCAATTTTTTCAAGCTGGGCTATGGTTCTGGCAAGTTCCCCTTGAAGAGCTCGCTGGTAATTGACTTTTTGAACAAATTCTGTGCTACCAAGTTTTTGCTCATCGAAGATTTCAAACCCTACGCCGCTTCCTTTGGGTATCCCGGCTTTTGCCAGAGAAAGTCTAGCGTCATAGAGATTAGCTCTTGGGACAAATATACGACTTTCTTCAATTCTATACGGGATCTTTGCCTGCTTGAGATGATCCACAACGGATGCCATCTCCTGTTCTGGGACATTGCCGTAAAGCAGCACATAATCCGGCTTGTTGATTTCATACAAAACAAAGCCGACGCTCCCCAGAACAGCCAGGATGGAACCCACAACAAAGATCCTTTGGGGAAGTGTTGCCTTCCCCCACCAATCCCGCAAGCTACTAGATATATTTTTGAAACGTTCCAGAGCCATAGAAACTCCCTACTTTAGACCTGCATTCTCATAATTTCCCTGTAAGCATCAATGGCTTTGTTCCTGATCTGCATAAAGAGTCTCAAGCTTATCTCCGCTTCCTGAAGTTTTATCATGGCTTCGTGAATATCCTCAACACCCTTAATAGCCCCCTCTTCCATGACCTGATCAGCTTCCTTCTGCGAGGCGTCAACTTTCTTTATGGCGTTTCCAACTTCCGAGACAAAAGATGGAAAACCATCTTCTCCACCTTTCTCAACTACTTCTTTCTTTGGTGTAACTTCCATATTGACTAGTTTATTTAGAGAAACGCCGTTAATGCTCATTTCAACTCTCTCCAATTTTTATTTTGCCTATTTTAAGGCTATGACAATAATTTTTATTTTCCGAGTTCCAAAGCCCTAAGAATGATCTGTTTGGTCGTATCAAGCACAGTAAGGTTGGCTTCATAGGCTCTCGACGCTTCCATAAGATTTGCCATCTCTTCTACGGGATTGATATTTGGATATTTTACCATACCTCGGGCATCGGCATCGGGGTGAGACGGATCATAAACCTCCTTGAAATCTCTTCCATCCGGCACAATGTCGGCTACTCTGACTTTCTCAAGAGCATCTTCCTGACGCTTTAGAACAGCAGAAAAACTTTCCTCTACTGGAGCAGTTTCAAAAATTACCGTCCTTCTTCTGTAAGGCTGTCCATCGTCAGTTCTGGTTGTATTAACGTTAGCGAGATTGGCGGCCACCGTTGTCATCCAGGCTCTGTTTGCACTAAGCCCGGACGAACTGATTTTCAATATTTTATCGAAACTCATAGTTTACACACCTCCCCCTTCGGTAAGAGCTAACTTCAAAAGAGCAAATTTCTTATTAAGCATGGTTACAAGAAACTGATATTCGATGTTATTGCGAGTAAGCTTTGCCATTTCTTCTTCAAGATCTACTGGTCCTGTCATTTCGATATTGACTCGATCAGCTTCTCTCTTAAGAACTTCTTCAGGTTCTGGATTTTTAACATGCTGAGGATGCGATGAAACTAGCTGGAGTTTCGGTTCCATAGCTTTCTTAAGAACTTCTTCGAAAGAGATATCTTTTGCTACATAACCGGGAGTGTCAACATTAGCGATGTTAGATGCGACAAGTTCTTGACGTCTGGTGTTAAGTGATAAACGGTCTTCAATTAAACGGACGGTTTTTTCAAAGACACCGGTGGTCTTCATGACACTTCCTCCCTGAATAGATTGGATGCCACTGAAAAAAAGAGCAAAAGGAATGCCATAATGTCGGTTAGGTTTACTCAAACCACCTTTTTCTGGGCAGGAAAGCGATAACAAAATAGCGGTTTTTTCTGGAAACTGTAGTGAGAGAAATATTAAGGCCTGCGGCTATATTACGAGCTATAATAAGCCCTATACCGGCACCGTGAGCGGCGGTTTCTCTCTCAATATCGTTTAAGACGACCAGATAGGGTCTCCGGCGGAAAACCCCAGTGCGGATATACACCTTTTTATCCGCATATCTGAAAGCATTATCGATGATAAGCTGGAGAAATATTGAAGTTTCCTGAGTGTTTACGAAAACTTTAGCAGGTTGAAGTCTTAATTTGACATAAAGCTGTGAGTGTTTTTCAAAATAACCCTTCACTATATCAAGAACAATCTCTTTCAGATCAACAATCATCCTGGCTAGATGTTCTGGTCGAAATTCCTCTATCACCTTTATAATATTTTTGAACTCGGACTCCATCTCCTGAAGGCTTAGCTTAGCTCGGTTTAATACCTCATGAGAAAACCGACTTTCCATAATGGAAAGATTTAGCTTTTGAGTTATAAGAAAATTTCCAAACTTATGCGAAAGTACCTGGGAAATTGTCTGCTTAAAACGATAGGACTTTTCACGCTGATCAACATACCTGACGAGTAGCTCATAAAACAGCACAACCGCCAGAGCTGAAAGCCCCAAGATCCAAAAGAAAAGACTTGCTCCAAAAATTACTGTTGATTCATAGGCATAGATAGGATCAACAACTGATATTTTCATGAAAAAGTAGGCACAGGACCAAATCCAGAGGCACAAAAAGGCTAACCCAATAATGAAGCAAAATCGTAATATAAGAGAGATTTTTTCCTTCAAACCAGCCTGTAACCTCTTCCCTTGTAAGTTTCAATGGCTCGAGGAAACAGTTTTCTCAGTTCTTTTATATAAGCTCGGAGAGTTTCTTCGGTAACAACAGCATCAGTCCAGACATTTTTTAAAAGTTCATCTTTATCAATTATGCGTCCTCGATTTTTCACAAGGTATATTAAAAGATCCCAGGCTCTTCGACTCAATTTTATTTCTTGCCCCTGTTTAAAAACTACACCCGAAAACTGATCCACCACGCAATCTTCTATTATGTGGCGCGAAGCAGCACCCGTTCTTCGAAGCAAAGCATCAAGCCGCAGGAGAAGTTCCTCCATTTCAAAGGGCTTAACGAGGTAATCATCGGCTCCTCGAACAAAACAATCTTTTTTGGATTCAATGCTACTTTTCGCCGTTAACACCAGAACCGGAATAACAGGCGATTGGGAACGTATTATATCTAAAATCTCTTCGCCTGATCTTTCAGGTAGAATCAAGTCCAGAATAACAAGGTCAAAACGGGAGAAGTCAACTTCTTGCTCGATCTCAGCAAATCTTTCCTTAACCCAGGTAACCGAAAACCCGTGCATTTTCAGATAGTCTCTGAGACTATCCCCAAGTAAAACATCATCCTCAATGAGTAAAATCGTGCCTCGCATTGGATCCACAATTACACTCCGCCAGTCCGCTAACCCTCATTGTCTATTAGAGACATTCAGAATTAAACGATTTCTTTTTCCCTACGTCCATAAGCCATGAAATAAACCATCGGAACAACTATCAGAGTAAAGAAAGTGGAGACGCTTATTCCCAGTATTAGCGACCAGGCAAGCCCGGAAAAGATGGGATCCAGAGTAATAGGCCAGGCACCAAGCATAGCGGCAAGAGAAGTCAGAAAAATTGCTCGCATTCTGACCGCCCCCGCTTCAATAAGAGACCTAACCAGAGGCTTTCCTTCTTTCTTACGTTCTTCGATGAATTCAATGAGAAGAATGGAATTTCTGGTAGCGATACCCGCCAGAGCTATCATGCCGATCATGGCTGTGGCTGTGAAATACACATGGTTTTGCCAGCCTCCAACCGTTTCCCCAAAAATAAGGTTCAAAATCCAAAATCCTGGAATAATGCCGATAATGGATAGAGGAAGAGCTATAAGCTGAATAACGGGCAAGAGATAGCTTTGCGTCTGGTAAAGAAGCAAGATATAAATACCGAGCACTGCCACACCAAAGGCGATTCCGAGGTCGCGGAAAACTCTCACCGTGATGTCCCATTCTCCTTCTCCAGACCAGACTATGTCAAAGTTTTCTAGAGAAGCATTGCGAGAGACAGCATCTTTCAAAATGAAAATGGCTTCCGGCGGAGGAAGACCTGCAGTTTCGGCAAAAACATACACTACTGGCTTAAGGTTTTTATGGTAAATTGGCTGATCGATCGTGCGTTCCTCAAACCAGCCCAGCTCAGACAGATAAACCATTTGTCCCTTCGGGTTCTTAACCATAAAGGTTCCAATTTCTTCCGGAACCGATCTGCTGGCTCTGGGAAGTCTCGCCACTATCTTCACAGGATGAACCTGATCGGGAAGCCGGAGAGAACCATATTCTCCGCCTTCAATCATGTCCGACACAAGCTGGGCAACCTGGTTATTGTTTATACCAATTACGCCGGCTTTTATACGATCCACAGCCCAGACCACCTTTTTTTGAGGTGTTACAAGAGTATCGTCCACATCCACGATGCCGGGAATACTTTCCATAATATTCCGCACCTGCTTCGCCGCACCGATAAGCTCATCATAGGACTGAAGCAGGCTTTTACCGTAAATTTCAGCCACAATAGTGGCTATCACCGGAGGTCCCGGGGGCACTTCAACAATCTTTATATTAGCTCCGTAGCGCCTGGCAATTTCTGTAAGGTTATTTCGAATCCGAAGAGCGATAGCGTGACTTTGTTGAGCACGTCTCTTCTTTCCCACAAAGTTTACTCTTATGTCCGCCACATTTGACCCTTCGCGCAGGTAGTAATGCCTTACAAGACCGTTAAAATCTATCGGACTCGCAGTTCCAACATACCAGGTAACATCGGTCACTTCCTTAAGGCTCAGCAAATACCTGGAAAGTTCATAAGTTACAGCTTCAGTTCTTTCAAGAGAGGTTCCTTCAGGCATATCAACCACAACTTGGAGTTCGTTTTTATTGTCAAAGGGGAGCATCTTGAGAGGAACTCGTTTGCTCACAACAAGCCATCCACAAAAGGCAAACAGCAACAGAATAACACCTATAACAGCCATGCGAATCCTGGAATTTTCGATAACAGGGGTCATTACTCGATTATAAATCCGAAAAATAAGAGTTTCTTCTAGCACGAAGGGTTTTTCATGATGAACAGGGCGATCATAGACCTTTCCCAGCACATGAAGAGAAAGCCATGGGGTTATCGTAAAAGAGACCACAAGACTCATGAACATAGCCACAGGAACATTCACCGCCATAGGCGCCATATAAGGACCCATCATGCCCGTTATGAAAAACATGGGAAGAAAGGACATAATGACCGCAAAGGTTGCCCAGATGATTGGAGGCCTTACTTCAGAAACCGCCGTAATAACCGCCTGAAACGGCGGTTCCTTGCGGAGGACAAAATGGCGGTGAATATTTTCAACATCCACAATTGGATCGTCCACGACAAGTCCCAGGGAAAGTATGAGAGCAAAGAGCGTTACTCGATTTATGGTATAACCAAGAAACATGTTAATTAGAAGCGTAAGGCTGAAGGTTATGGGAACTGCAAAAGCTATAATCAATCCTTCACGCCACCCAATACTGTAAGCAAGTAGAAGAATCACGATAGCAATTGCAACCACAAGAGCTTCAACAAGCTCGTTAACCTTCTCATCTGCAGTTTTCCCGTAATTTCTCGTGATCCTTAGATGGACTCCCTCTGGAAAAACCTCCTTGGCGAACTTCTCCGCTTCCCTGATAATCTCTCTGGCTACGGTGACAGCATTAGTCCCCTTATGCTTTGCTACCGCCACGGTCACGGCTGGATAGTCAGTAAATCTTTCGACTCCTTCAGGTTCTCTCCGTTCCTTTACTTCCGATGCGGGATCTATCTTTGAGAATGCACTGGGACCGAAGGCAATCCTGGTGTAGATCTTTGGCTCATCAGGACCGTCTCTTATTTCGGCAACATTTTTCAGATAAACGGGCTTTCCATCGTGAACACCTACTATAAGATTCCCGACATCATCGGCAGAAGTGAGGAATTTTCCAGCCTCTACGTAGAAAGCTTCGTTTCCGATGGTTAATTCGCCCGAAGGCAAGACACCATTTGCAGCAGCTATAGCCGTTCGAATATCTTGAAGACATATGCCGTGGGCAGCCATTTTATAAGGATCAAGCGAAATCAGGATGCGGCGCGGGGATCCTCCGACAATGTAAGTTTTTCCTGCATTCTTTACTCCCTGTAGCCTTATCTCCAGCTCTTCTGCGAGCCGCCTCAGTTCATAATCGCTGTAGCGATCGCTATAGATAGTAAGATTCACAATGGGAACATCATCTATTTCCACGGGCTTTACCACCCAGCCTGTAACCCCTGGCGGTATTTGATCAATATTGGCGTAGATTTTATTGTAAAGCTTAACCCAGCTACGCTCCCGATCCTCCCCCACGTAAAAACGCACAGTAATCACAGCTCTAGAAGGAAAGCTCATAGAATAGACATACTCAACACCGTCTATTTGATAGAGCAGTTTTTCCAGCCGTGTGGAAACCTGCCTTTCAACCTCCGCCGCTGATGCGCCGGGCATATTTACGAACACATCCGCAATGGGCACAACAATCTGGGGATCTTCTTCACGAGGGGTAAAACTCAGAGCAATAAAACCGGCAACGAAACTTACTATAATCAACAAAACGGAAAGATTGCCTCGGAGAAAAGCTTCAACAATGCTGTTCATCCAGTGATGATGGTGGGAGCCGTTTTGAGTCATTGCACTACTACCTCTTCTCCGGCGATAAGCCCTGTAAGCACCTCTATAAAATCACCATGAATTCGTCCAACAGTTACAAATCTCCTTGATACAGAGCCATCCGGCTTCAATACGTGGACTATCCTGATCTGCCCAACTTCTTTTATAGCCTTTTTAGGAATCACTAAAGTCGAATAAGAACCGTAAGAAATGGTAAATCTTCCAAACAAGCCGTTAACAAGATCTTTTTCCGGCGGGAGGGCAATTTTAACAAGCACTGTTCTGGTCGATGACTCAGACTGGGGCACGATTTCCCGAACAACTCCCGGGATTGTCTTCTTGAGAGCGTCAATAGTCACGTCGAAGCGACTTCCCACAGAAACAAAAGGAAGAAGAGATTCCGCCACCCAGGCATGAAGTTCTGGCTGAGAAGGACTTTCGATGTAAAAAAGGGGCTGTCCAGGGGAAACCATTGTGCCCACCTCGACCATCTTTTTAACAACTTTGCCGCTGAAGGGAGCTCGAATAACGGCATAATCAAGCATGGTTCTCGCTTCGGCAAGACCGGCTTCCGCCTGCGATACCTGGGCTTCCATACGGGAAAGGTCTGCTTGAGCCGATTGCACTTGATTGAAAGCCCCAGAATATTGGGATTCAGCCGTAATAAACTGAGCTCTCATGTGTTCCAGCTGCTGAGCAGTGGCTGCTCCCTGTTTGTAAAGCTCTTGATATCTTCGGTAGTCAGCAGAGACGCGCTCTTTTTGAGCTTTTGCCGAAGACAGGTTTGCCTTTGCTGCTTCAAGCTGAGCCTTAGCCATCTCTACAGCTCTTTTAGCCGCTTGAAGATTTGATTCAGCCTGCTGAACCTTTGCTCTAAGGTCACGATCGTCGAGACGAGCAAGAACGGTAGGGGCGCCCGTTTCAATTCCCCGGACAGATGCTCCTTCCGAAACGAGGATTTCCTTAACCTGAGCCATGATGCGACTTGAAACCCAAGTATCCGCTTTAGTTCTTATCGTTCCAACCTGTTCGGCTTCGAAGGGATAAGCCACTTCCCTAACAGGCACCGTTTCCTGTGGCTTTGCTGCCGGCTCGGTAATTTTCGCCTCTCCGGGCTTTACCTTGCTAACGAAGGCACCAGAAAGCCACGCCATCATCAGGAGAAGCAGCGCCAGACTTCCAACGCCCTTAAACACTTCCTTCCTTTTGTTCATTGAGCTTCTCCTCGGTTTCCACCGTTTGCCAGAATGCTTTGAATTCCTGCGCAAATCGTTCTAAATCTTCCCCTTCCAAAACTTCTTTTTCTAGCAATTCGCGAGCCATACGATCGAGCCAACTGCGAGACTTTTGTAAAATATTTCGAGTTCGAGCGTGAATCTTCTCAATCAGTTCTTTCATTTCCTCGTCTATCATTTCAGCCGTGCGTTCGCTGAAGTCGCGTTCGGTAAGGAAAGGCGGAGCAGACTCCGTTTGAAGGAAAGGTGATCTTGCTTCGCGGCGAAAAGTAAGAGGTCCCAGTCGCTCACTCATTCCGTATTCAGTGATCATACGCTTTACAATGTCTGTTGCGCGCTGAAGATCATTCATCGCCCCTGTTGAGACGTCACCGAAGACCAGTTCCTCCGCCACACGTCCTCCGAGAAGGACGCTTATTCGGTCAATGAGTTCCTGTCGAGTCAGAAGGTATCGATCTTCGGTGGGCATCTGTTGAGTGTATCCAAGGGCTCCGATCCCTCTGGGAATGATAGAAACTTTATTCACCGGATCAGCATTAGGCACTGCCATTGCCACCAGAGCGTGCCCAGCTTCGTGGTAAGCTACTATCTCTTTTTCTCTCGGGTTAATTGCCCGGTTTTTCTTTTCAAGTCCGGCGATTATGCGATCGAGAGCTTCCTGAAAATCCTTCATATTCACGCAATCGGCGTCTCTTCTTGCAGCCATAAGAGCCGCTTCATTAACAAGATTCGCCAGATCTGCTCCGACAAATCCCGGGGTCATGGCAGCGATCTTTTTCAGATCAACATCATCGCAAAGCTTTATTTTTTTCGTATGAATGTTAAGAATTGCTTCTCGCCCCTTGATATCCGGACGATCTATTGCAATATGACGGTCGAAACGGCCGGGTCTCAAAAGAGCCGGATCGAGAATTTCAGGACGATTGGTGGCAGCCATGATAATGACACCCGATGAAGAATCAAATCCATCCATTTCTACGAGCAACTGGTTAAGGGTCTGTTCTCGTTCGTCATGACTTCCCAGAGGATTGATACCGCGGGCTTTCCCAAGAGCGTCCAGCTCATCGATAAAAATAATACAGGGGGCGTTGGCTTTCGCCTGAGCGAACAGATCGCGGACTCGAGCGGCTCCCACACCCACAAACATTTCCACAAAATCGGACCCACTCATACTGAAAAATGGCACGCTGGCTTCCCCCGCCACTGCTCGAGCAAGTAAAGTTTTTCCTGTTCCTGGAGCTCCAACCAACAAAACACCCTTTGGAATTTTAGCTCCAAGCCGCACAAATTTCTCCGGGTTCTTGAGATACTCAACTATTTCCTGCAGTTCTCTCTTGGCTTCATCTATACCAGCAACATCGTCAAAGGTAACTCCAACATCTTTTTCGGCGTAGATTTTGGCTCGAGCTTTCCCAAAGGAAAGAACTCCCTGAGGTCCCCCCATTCGCCTGAGGACGTAGCTCCACACAATTATAAATATTACCAGGGGCACAACCCACGAAAGTATGGCATTAAGTAACTTATTCTGCTTTTCTCCCGAATAGGTTACGCCATAACGATCCAGAAAGGATATTAGATCCGAATCTTGAAGTTTTACTGTAGAAAAATATTTCTTGCCATCTTCAGAAGACTTGAAGACACCGGATATAGTATCTTCCCCGATAACAACTCGTTCCACCTTACCTTCGCTCACCATGGTCTTAAAGGTTGAATAAGGCAAGTTTGCAACATTCTGCTTGAAGATCCACAGATCATGAAGCCAGGAAAGGAAAAGGAACACCAGTATGAAATACCAGATAGAAAAATGCATTTTCTTAGACATATCATGGCGATCAGGCGGATGAGGTGGTTGCCCTCCACTAGTTAATTGTTCCTTGATTGAGTCGAGAGGATTGCTCTTGATGTTAGAATCATTCATGCTCGATCTCCTCTTTTTATTGATTCAACTTAATTGCTTCTATATATTTTTCTCTTGTCAGGCAAAGATGGTGTTTCTTACCTAAGGAGGCTTAAATGATGAATTCTTTTATTAAACCAACGCTTACGATTGGCTTAGGACTAATGCTCCTTTTGATTGTAAGTGTGGGGCATTCTACAATGGTATATGGAAAAACAAACAATAATGGGGAAACATCCTTTGAGGAATTTGGGGAGGAAATAGCATTTTCGGATCCCCTGGAACCGGGAAACAGGGTTGTGGGCACATTTAACGACCGATTATATTTCTGGGTCTTAAAACCAGTCGCCATCGTATATAAAACCTTCCTTCCCACGGGAATTCGTCAAGGGATTGCCAATGCATTCGACAATATAAGAACACCAATTCGCTTTTTCAACAATATCTTTCAGGGGAAACCTGAATATGCAGTTCAGGAACTAGAACGATTTGTCATTAACTCCTCTCTTGGGATAGGGGGATTTTTTGATATTGCCGAACGTCATTTTGGCATATCCAAAAAAGATGAAGACTTTGGACAGACTCTTGCCTTTTACGGTGTAAAAAGCGGTCCCTATCTAGTCTGGCCATTTCTTGGACCATCTACGGTAAGAGATTCTTTTGGAATGGCGGTGGATTTTTTTCTAGATCCTCTAAATTACATTATTCCTGATTTCATTATTAAAGCGGAAGTAAAGGGTGGCGAAGTAACCAACTACACTTCGATGCACATTGGAGAATATGAAGATCTCAAGAAATCAGCTCTTGATCCCTATATCGCAGTCCGCGATGCTTATATTCAAAACAGGCAGAAGAAAATTAGAGAATAACAAAATGGGGCTGGGGCAACTTTATACCAGGTTGCCCCTATCTGGCTGAAAAGAAATCTACAATTGACTCCACGAGTCCTTCTATAGTGTAGCTGCTAGCCACAACATTAACTGAAAGTCCAAGTTCTTGCGCTGTCTGAGCTGTGACTGGTCCTATACAGGCAACAACGGATTTGTTGAGATCCTCTATGTTCAAAAACGGTCCGATCATCTTCACAAAATTCCGCACGGTGGAAGAAGAAGTAAAGGTCAGGCAGTCAACGATGCCATCCTTTATTGCCTGGGCAAGTTTTTCGGAAGATTCGTTAGACGGCATAACCGTTCGGTATGCCGACACTACAGCAACGTAAGCTCCTCTATCTTCAAGAATCTGAGGCAATATCTCTCTAGCTTCCATAGCTCTGGGTATAAGCACTCTTTTACCTCTAATTACACTCTCAGGAAACCCTTCCGCCAGGTCTTCAGCCCTATAACTCTTCGGGACAAAATCAACCCGTATGCCTCGGTTCTCAACCGCTTTTGCTGTCTCAGGTCCAATAGCAGCAACGGATACTCCAGTAAGACTTCTAACATCCCCGCCTCGCTCCCAGACTCTAGCAAAAAAGTTCTCAACACCGTTTACGCTCGTAAAAATGACCCAATCATACCGGCTCAGTTCATCAATGGCTCTGTCCAGATCATCCCAGGAAGGGGGTGGTTCAATGGCAATGGTAGGAAACTCAATACAGGAAGCGCCGTATTCTGATAGGAGTTCTACCAGTCGGCTTGCTTGAGTTCTAGTTCTTGTAACCACAACGGTTTTGCCAAAAAGAGGTTTTTTCTCGAACCAGTTTAATTCTTCTCTAAGCTGCACCACATCTCCAACCACGATGATAGCAGGAGGCGTTATGTTTTCTTCAGCTACCCGGGATGCAATATTACCAAGAACCCCACATACGGTTTTTTGTTGAGGGGTTGTACCCCAACGGATTACAGCGGCAGGAGTTTGAGGCGACAAGCCGTTATCAATCAATCGAGAAGCGATAAGAGAGATATTTTTGACTCCCATGAAAAACACAAGAGTTCCGCCAAGCTTTGCCAGAGCCTCCCAATTTATCTTGGAATCTTCCTGCCCTTCCTTTTCATGACCAGTAACAAAGGTCATTGAAGCAGTGATATCTCTATGAGAAAGGGGAATACCAGCGTAGGCAGGCACTGCAACCGCTGCTGTGACTCCAGGCACAACTTCGTAGGGAATGCCGGCAGAAGCAAGGGCTTGAGCTTCCTCGCCGCCACGGCCAAACACAAAAGGATCTCCCCCTTTAAGTCGCACAACAACAGAGTTACGCCCCTTATCGATCAAAAGCTGGTTTATTTCTGCTTGGGACAGAGTGTGAGCACCCGCTTTTTTCCCTACATAAATTTTTTCTGCTTCAGGTTTTGCTAGGCTAAGCAGCGATTCATTAGCCAGATAATCATAGACAATCACATCGGCTTTAGCGATGAGATTTTGAGCTTTGACGGTTATAAGCCCCGGATCTCCAGGTCCAGCTCCTACGAGATAGACTTTTCCCTTTACAACATTCATTTTTCTACCTTCCCGTAAATCGACCGAAGAATTTCTTCACCGCCCTTGAGGCGTAATTCCTGAGCGAGTTTTTCTCCCAGCATCTCGGCTTCTTCCAGTCTGCCTCTTATTTCACTTTTAAGAGCCACAGTTCCATCAAGGGATGCGATCATTCCCACAAGCCTAGCGTTGCCATCTTCAACAAAGCAGTGACAACCAATTGGCACCTGACATCCACCTTCTAACTCTCTAAGAAAGCTTCGTTCTGCCTTGACCGAAAGAGCCGTAGTCTTATCGTGGATTTTTGATATGATTTCTGCTACTTCATCATCATCTTTTCGAATTTCAATTCCCAGAGCGCCCTGCCCCACTGCTGGAAGAAAATCGTTAGGGTCGAGATACTCTGTTATAACATCCTGCCACCCCATACGATGAATACCGGCGGCGGCAAGAATAACAGCGTCAAAAAGTCCCTCTTTGAGTTTTCTAAGACGAGTATCAAGATTTCCACGAAGAGTCTCAACTCTCAGGTCTGGCCTGAGCATTCTAAGCTGAACGGTTCTTCTCAAACTGCTGGTGCCTACGATGGCACCTTCGGGAAGATTCATAAGCCTTGAAAAAGAAACAGAAACCAGCGCGTCGCGAGGATCCTCTCTTTTAGGAATAGCTCCTATGGTAAGTCCTGGAGGCAATTCGGCGGGCACATCCTTCATACTGTGAACAGCAATATCGACGCTTCCGGCAATAAGAGCATCTTCAATTTCTTTAACAAAGAGCCCCTTGCCTCCAACTTTAGCAAGGGGCACATCGGTAATTTTATCGCCTGTGGTTTTGATAATAGAAAGTTCGATTTCTAACCCTTCCCAAAGACTTTCAAGCAATTCTTTTACTGTAAGACTCTGACGAAGGGCTAGCTTGCTTCCACGAGTCCCAATCACTAAGCGGCGCTTATTCATAGGATTTTCTTTAATGACAGGAGGAACAGGACGAAGCTGTGCAACCTGCGCAACTGGATGCTGTTGATGATCCTACTCTACTGCTTACCGCTCCCTTATCTCCACCACTTTTGAAGCCAAAAAGGGACATTTTTTTGTTTACTTCTGAGGAACCACATTCAGGGCAGTTTACCGCTTCATCCTGCCGAAAAACCAGAACCTCAAAATCTTTCCCGCATTTTCCGCAACGATACTCAAAAATAGGCATAATTAACCCCCCTTTTGATTATGGCGCTCACAATCCAATAGTCAGATTGCTTTTATCAAAGCTTCCATATTTTGTCTTCCAAAAGCAACTTATTTACTGATCAGCTCGATCTTTATCTCATCCCCATCCTTTGCTTCTTTAAGCAGCCTTGCGTCTCCCTTAACACGTCCCACAATATTTACAGCACTTGCTGGAACTATCTCATCTCCTTTACTGATTGGAGTTGGCCCAAAGAATATGCAAAAAGCCTTTCCTCTAGGCCAGTAACCAATGTCTCCCAGAGATACGATAGACTTAGCATCTTGCTCAAGGGGCATTGATACTGGAATGGGAAAATAGACTTCATCCCCCCAGGTTTGAACTATTGCAGTAATCGGTAGCGCCTGGACAATCGCCTGAGCTGTTGGAGAATCGTTAAGTTCGGCTTCAAGTTCAATCTTTCCTGTGCGAATTTTTATTTCTGCTGGCATCCCCAGCCCCCTTTATTCTTGTAACATCTCCATAACCAAAGCCATAAAAAGCGGGACCATTATTTCATGATGTCCCGTAAAATGGAAGCCTTTACCCAGAGGTTTTACGGGTCGTTCGACCACATTTTTCATCGGTCGATACTGTTGTTGAAAATCCATGTTTATTGTGGTGAAGGAATCCAGAACAAACCCAAGGTTTTTTACAACGCTTACAGCTTTGAGAAAAACTTCTGGAAGTATAACCGCCGAACCGATGTTAATATAAACACCTTCGCGAAGGTTGCTTACGAGACGACAAAATAGTCTAAAATCTCTGTAGGAAAGTTCTCCAGTGGATGATCCATCCATAAGAGGATGTATGTGTATAATATCAGTCCCAATGGCCACATGGACGGTTAGAGGTTTTTCAAGGCGATAAGCACTTCCCAGGACACTGATGTGAGAAAAAGGCAACCCTTCTTCTATTATTTTACGCCCTACGGCCCATCCTAAACCTCGAGACGAGTATTTATCCACAGTTTCTCGAATAGCTTCGTGAATAAAGCGAGCCGTTTCTTCAACAGCACCAAAGTATCCTTTCTGAAGATGATCTTCGACATCTTCGGAGGTTTTACCAGCAAGAGCAACCTCCACATCGTGTATAACGAAAGCTCCGTTAACAGCTATACCGCTGAGGATATGTTTTTCGAGCGCCTGAATAATTACCGGACTAAGCCCAACCTTAACAACGTGAGCTCCCATACCGGAAAGAACTAGCCTGGAGTTTTTCAAAGCCGCAACCGTTAACCTGATCGCTTCTGAAAAATTCGATCCAGCAAGGATGTTAGGGATTACATTAAGAAAATCCAGAAGGCGGCCTCCAATTCGCCATTCCTTCGCAAAATCTTTATAGGAAACCTTACTGGGACGATCAAAAAGAGAAACAGTTTTAAGACTATCAAAAGACAGCAATTCCCAAGGCATTTCTATTGATTCCCTTTTTCCATGATTTTCTCCACCAGCCCGCATAAAAGATGCCCCATAAGGATATGACATTCTTGAATCCTGGGTGTTTTTAGTGAGGGAACATGAATAGCCACATCGCAGTAGACATCCATTTCTGTAATCGCCTGTCCCATGAACCCCACCGTGTGAAGGCCATTCTCTTTAGCCCACTTAAGAGCCAGAATAACGTTTGACGATGCACCGCTGGTGCTGATCCCTAGAGCCATATCGCCTGGTTCGGCCATAGCCTTAAGCTGCTGCAAGAAAATCTCGCTAAAGCTTCTATCATTGGCAACGCTTGTCAGGATCGAAGTATCGGTAGTAAGAGCGATGGCTGGCAAAGCGGGTCGATCAAGCTCAAAGCGGTTTACAAATTCAGCAGCTATGTGTTGAGCGTCGGCAGCGCTACCCCCGTTTCCAAAAATAAAAAGCCGATGGCGGGATCTAAAAACGGTTGCAAGCATATGAGCAACGTTCACAAGCTTTGTTTCTATCAAGGGAAGGAGGGTCCCCAAGAGGTTTATAAGCTCCTCCACCCCCTCTTTAACATGGTTTTCTTCCCAGTTGCTCATAAGATTCTGGAATCTCCTCAGCTATTCAAAAACCGGAGTGCAAACATCTGGGTTTTTTTCTATGTCTTCTCTCAGGAGTTTAAGAAACTTCTTATAAAATGGACCTGGTTGCCCTGGTCCGATCTTCTTATCATCGAACTTCACAACAGGAAGAACATCAAAGGTGGTTCCGAACATCATGACTTCATGAGCCCGGTAAACTTCCTCAATGGGGATACACTCTTCGGCAATTCTGGATAAAACCTTTGATTTTACAAGGTCTTTAGCCAGCTCCATAGCTCTTGATATGGTAGTTCCCCGCAAAACTCTTCCAAACTTAGGCACTAAGAATTCATAATTGCTTGTGATTATACCAATATTTTCCGTAGGACCTTCACCAAGACATCCGTCTTCATCAACAGAAACGGCAAAATCTACCTTTTCCACTCGAGCTTCGAGACTCATAAGGACACTGTGGAGGTAGTTGCAGGTTTTTATGTGTGCCATGTGGTATGGTTTCATCGGAACTTTACTTCTCTTAACTGTTACCCCCTTATCATACTGTTCTTGAGGCGGAATTAAGGGTTTTGTGACAACTACATACAACTGGGAACCCACGGATTCAGCAGGATCCGCCGAAAAGCTCCCGGGACCACGGGATACAAAAATCCGCACTACTGCGTCTCTCGCTCCACTTGCTCGCACTGTCTCAACAACAATGTTTTTTAGTTCTTCAGGACTAACCGGAAAATCAAGCTTTATTGCCTTAGCCGAATAAAACAATCTATCAATATGGCGATCAAAAAGATAGAGTTTTCCATTGGCACATTTAATAGCTTCAAACACTCCATCGCCTCTATGAACCATGTGATCGTCAATGGGTATCATCATAAAGGCAGGATTTTTTATTATGCCCCCAAACCAACTCGAATACATGGCAAAATAAGCTCCAAAATGAGCATGAGACATCCTTGACAAACTTCCAACCAACTCTTCTTGAGCCAGCACTTTCAATTTTTTTTCACTCATAAGCTTTCCCTCTGTGCTTTTCAATAAGCCATTCTCCCCAAACCAATAGCGTTAGAAAAAAAATTGCAGGAATAATTCATTTGTTTATTTAGTCTTCCAAGCCATGGATATCTTTATAAAATATCATCTGTGTTACTCTATGCGATTTGATTCTCTGTCTTACTTAGCATATATTTTTAATATTGTCATAGCAGCCGTCATTAAGGCAAACCCTATACCAATGAACCATTGAGTAAATGCTAGTCTCTTTTCAAGAGATTCAAACCTTATGCTCATCTCCCTCTGAATAGTCTCAAAGCGCTTTTCTATTACTTCAAACCTCTTATCAGAAGCTTCGAACATGGCTGTCATTTCTTTTTGTATAGTTTCAAACCTTGAGTTCATCTCTCTTTGCAAGGCTTCAAACCTTGAGTTCGTCTCTCTTTGCAAGGTTTCAAACCTTGAGTTCGTCTCTCTTTGCAAGGTTTCAAATCTTAAGTTCATCTCTACTTGCAAGCTTTCAAATCTCGAGCTTGTCTCTCTTTGCAAGCCTTCAAATCTTGAGTTCATTTCTCTTTGCAAAGCCTCGAATCGTTTCTCAGAAGCTTCAAATCGCTTATCCATAGCATCGAACCTGGCTGCCATTTCTCTTTGAAGAGCCTCGAATTTCTTTTCAGAAGCCTCAAATCTTGCCAATTCTATCTCTCTTAAAGCTTTTAACTCTTCTTCCACCCTTACAATTCTTTCCATCAGCGAAAACTCTTTTGCCCTATGCTCATTTCTGCGAACAAATTCCTCCACCGCCGCTTCAAGGCTCTTCTGAACTATAGATCTTACGAGTTCTTCTATCTCATTTCTGGAAATAGTTTCTTGCATATGTTCGAACCCCTCTTTCAAAGGTTCCATAGATTTGGCTAAGCCGGTTGGAACCTGGTGTTACAACCTAGACCTTGGCATTATAATCTTATATGGTTAGTCTTCTCAAGGTTCTATTGAGTATATTCGAAAATTCCCTTACTGATGAAATTACAAGAATCCATTTTTTATTTGGAAAACCTTTCCGGGAGCAGGAGAATAGTAAACGACCTAAGTAATGACTCACCAAAGAGACACAGAGAGCACAGAGATAAAATGATTAGATCAACCAAATCGCTTTTGAATCTCTATGTCCAACCCCTGTGTCATCTGTGTCTCTGTAGCTAAATGAATTCAACGTATCGATAAAATTTCTCAAACAATTTCATGTTTTATTGGGAAAAATCAGAAAATTTTTCGGACCAGGGAAAATTTCGACGATCATTATCAGGATATATGGGTAAAAAATTCAATTTATGCTATCAGGGCGAAGCATGTTGACACTTGTTACTCTTTTCGCTAGCATCCAAGCTTTGAAAATGGATGAAAGGCTTTAGGAAGAGCTTTTCACACTGTAGCCTCTTTTTAGAGCGAGGACAGACAACATGATTATAGGCCTTGATGTAGGTGGCACCCACACAGATGCCGTGCTGATCGGCAAAAAAGAAGGTCTGATCAGTCAAGCAAAGGTCCCCACCGATAAATCCCAGCTTTTCGAAACGATTATTGCGGGCTTGGAGTTAGTAACTAAAGGCGTTCGAGTAGAAAATATCGAAAGAGTAGTGTTAAGCACCACACTAACCACGAACGCCATTTTAGAAGGCAAGACAGAACCTGCTGGTATGATTGTCGCAAGTGGTCCTGGATTAAATCCAGAATTGTTTCGGGTCGGCAATTATTACTATCCCGTATCCGGTTATATCGACCATCGAGGGCGGGAAGTTCAGCCTATTAATCCCTTCGAAATAGAAACTGTGGCTTCCAAGCTAAGATCGGATGGAATAAAGTCGGTCGGCGTTGTAGGAAAATTCTCCGTTAGAAACCCTGCTCACGAAAACCAAATCATAAAAAAGCTTAACAACGGTTTCGATTACATACTTGCTGGACACAGAATTTCCGGAAATCTTAACTTTCCCAGGCGTATCGCTACCGTTTTTCTTAATGTATCCGTTCAAAGCATTTATAAACTATTCTTTCAGGCAATACAAAAGTCGATAGCTAAAATGGGGATCAAAGCACCCATTTATGTACTTAAAGCCGACGGCGGAACAATGTCTTTAGAAGCGTCTATGGAATTTCCAGGTCAAACAATTTTTTCTGGTCCTGCAGCCAGTATAATGGGTGCTCTTTCATATGTCCAACCCAAGGTTGAAACGCTCGTCCTGGACATAGGCGGCACAACAACCGACATGGGGATACTGATAGATCAGGTGCCTCTGTTAGAACCGCTGGGAATAGAGATTGGCGGACTAAAGACTCTTGTAAGATCTCTTAACACCGAATCAATCGCCCTTGGCGGAGACAGTGCGGTGCGAGTAAGATCCGGGCACATTTTTATTGGACCCGATCGCGAAGGTCCCGCTATGGCTTTTGGAGGACCAACTCCCACGCCTACAGATGCTCTCATAGTTCTGGGCATTATGAAAGAAGGCAACCCTGCCCAGGCAGAAAAAGCTATGACGTTAGTTGGGGAAGCTTTAGGATGCGATGCCAAGTCGGCAGCTCAAGAAGTTTATTCTGCCTTCTGCCACATTCTTCTTGGGGCTGCCCGAGCGATGATTGAAAGAATCAACCAGAGACCGGTTTACACAATTCGGGAATTTCTAGATGCATACCGAGTGGAGCCTCAAGAAATTTTCGTTATAGGTGGTCCTGCACCATATTTTGCTCCTAAACTTTCGGAAATGTCCGGACTTTCCGCTCGAGTTGTTCCCTATCACGAAGTTGTAAATGCTATCGGTGCGGCTCTATCCCGCACAACCTGCGAACTCACACTGTTTGTAGATACAGAGCGAGGCATCGCTTCAGCTCCTGAAGAAGACTTTTACAAGCCCGTTGGAAACAACTTCACCATTGACGAGGCGAAAAATCTCGCCCTGTCGCTACTTTCCGACAAAGCTCAGCGTGAAGGAGCATCGCCAGAACATATTGAAACCGAAGTTATCGAAGAACAACAGTTCAACATGGTAAGAGGTTTTTATACTACGGGGAAAAATATCCGAGTAAAAGTGCAGGTCAAACCTGGGCTTATTGAAGGTTATCAGGTTGATTCTAGAGAAAAGAAAGCTGCTACTTACATGCAGATTCCCCAAGGGAGATAAGAAATGATTAAGGCTGTTCATAAAACAGGGCTTGTCTTTTTTCCAGCCTTTGACTGGGCTATATCTCCAACCCATCCTGAAAGAGAAGAACGGCTCCTTTATACTCAGGATCAGGTGCTTGAAGAGGGGCTTCTGGATATAGAAGGCATCGTTGAATTCAAGCCGGACATGATCACAAGGGATGATATACGGAGAGTGCATTTCTGTGTGCCTGATGAATGGAGCGTCATAACGGATTCTCATCTAATAAGTGGTGGAGGCGCAAAGACTATAGCCACGATGGTTGTAAATAAAGTTGTAGAGCGAGGATTTGCTCTTGTGCGTCCCCCTGGTCATCATGCCATGAGAGTAGTTCACGGGGCTAGAGGCTTCTGCAACATAAACATAGAAGCCATAATGATTGAATACCTTAGGGATGCCTATGGTATTGAAAAAATCGCTATTGTTGATACGGACTGCCACCATGGCGATGGGACTCAGGACATCTACTGGCACGATCCCGACACCCTTTTTATCTCCACCCATCAAGATGGACGCACTCTCTACCCCGGCTCTGGGTTCCCTCATGAACTAGGTGGTCCTACCGCTTTTGGGACAACCATAAACATTCCTCTTCCTCCCCTAACATCCGAAGAAGGTTTTCTTTATGTAACAGACAATGTGATTCTCCCAATTCTGGAATCTTTTCAACCTGAACTCATCATTAATTCAGCAGGACAGGATAACCACTACACAGATCCAATAACCAACATGAGATTTTCTGCCCAGGGATATGCTCAACTCACGACAAAACTTAGACCTCACATTGCAGTGCTGGAAGGCGGATACTCAATTGAAGGCGCTCTCCCCTATGTAAACGTTGGTATTATACTCGCTCTGGCAGGACTTGATTTTTCCCACGTTAAAGAACCAGATTACGATCCAGAAAAGTTGCGCCAAACACCAGATGTTACTCAGCATATAAAGAAAGTAGCCGATCGAGTCATGGAATACTGGCATCAGGTTCCAGAGATTAAAGAAAAGCTCCTAAACCAGGGAGGGATTAAAGAGCGAGAAAGGACGATCTATTACGACACCGACAACATTCTTGAAAATCAGCGAGAAAAAATTCGAGTGTGTACGGATTGTAGCGGTGTATGGGCAATTGAGTCCTGGACAGACCGAGGAAGACGCATATACGCTGTTCACGTTCCCAGGAAGGCCTGCAGTACTTGTGAAAATCTAGGTTACGAATGGTATGAGAACGCATCCCTTAAGCTTTTTGACTGCGTTTTTATTCAGGATCGAAAAAATCGTCGTTTTCTCACCAGGAGACATCCTGACTAACAAAATAGGAAAATAAAGAGCGAAACAATGGATTGGAGACTTTTTTTAAGCACTTTCTTTGCAATATTTGTCGCAGAACTTGGAGATAAAACTCAGCTTGCGACCTTTTGTTTTGCTTCCGATGCAAAATCCAGATTGACGGTTTTTTTAGCTGCATCTACAGCTCTTGTTTCAACATCGGCTATTGCCGTGCTCTGTGCTGATATGCTGCGTCGTTTTGTTTCTCCTGATCTGATTCGATGGATTGCAGGCATTCTTTTTATCGCTATAGGTATTTGGATGATACTGAAGAAGTGAACGTTTCATAGATGCCCTTTCCTGGATTACCCTGGATAGCCTGGGATGAAATTTTTTAGCAGGTTAGAATTGCTCTGAGGTTCTTCGCGGACTTCTTCTATGGGGAGTTAAAGTAAGCGAGAAATACAGAGATGAAATCTAACCTGAAAGACACTTCCAGGTGCGAGTAGCCAGGAGACAGCTCAATATGTGATTTACCAAGTAACTGTAGGGGTGACGCATGCGTCGCCCACATAAACCTGTGAGTCTATTGCCAGCACAACCCTGCAAGGAAAAATTTTTCGAACACTCTTAGATTGTTCTTGACCTTTTTATTCCGTATTGCTAAATAGAAATATGTAGATAACAAATCAACACCACATGGAGGGGTTAAGTCATGAAAACTTCAACCGTTTCTCAGGAACAAATCATGGAAGAAGAACTGGAACAAGAAGAAAAAATTATCGCCTGGGGCACTATCTGGAAACCTCTGTTGGTAATGATAGGCGCCTTTCTTCTCTGTTTCTTCTTGCCCATAGAGTCTCAACGTTTTCAAAACGCCGTTTATGAAAGCCTTGCCCTCGTAAAATGGTATGCTCAAGAGCATGTAATCCTCTGCCTTGTAACTGCATTTTTCATTGCGGGAGCTATAAGCTGTTTCGTTTCACAGGCCGCCGTCATGAAATACCTAGGTCCTTTAGCTCCAAAAGCTCTAGCTTACGGGGTCGCTTCTGTTTCAGGATCAATCCTTGCCGTATGCTCCTGCACAGTGCTACCACTCTTTGCCGGTATCTGGAAGCGAGGCGCAGGATTAGGTCCAGCTATAGCATTTTTATATTCAGGACCAGCAATTAATATACTGGCTATAGTCCTTACCGCAAGAATACTTGGGCTTGATATTGGTATCGCCAGAGCCGTGGGAGCTATAGGCTTCAGCATCATCATTGGTATTATGATGCATTTGATATTCAGAAAGGAAGAACAGGCAAAAGCTGAAGCCGCAATACACCTACCACCTGTAGAAGGGGGAAGACCTCTGTGGCAAACCGTTATCTACTTCGCCACCATGGTTGGTGTGTTAATCTTCGCCAACTGGGGTAAATCCCCCCAGGAAGTGGGAATCTGGAACGCCATCTACCATATTAAATGGTGGCTAACGGCAGTTTGTGCTCTGGCTTTAGGATTGGTTCTTATCTTTTGGTATCGAGTTAAGATTTATAAAGTGGTTATCAGCGCTCTGGCTGTAGCTATAGCCGTCTTCGTTGCTCCTCACGAACCCCTAATACCCTTTTCCGTCGGAATCGTAGCGATCACAGCCACTATTACAACTTCAAGAAAAGAAATGCAGGAATGGTTTCTCAAAACCTGGGAATTTGCCTATCAGATAACTCCACTTCTGCTTTTTGGAGTGCTCATCGCTGGCTTGTTGCTTGGAAGACCAGGCTACGAAGGCATTATTCCGTCTCAATGGGTAAAGGCGCTCGTTGGCGGCAACTCCCTCTGGGCAAATTTCTTCAGCGCTATAGTTGGAGCATTTATGTATTTTGCCACTCTGACGGAAGTTCCCATAGTTCAGGGACTTTTAGGTGCAGGAATGGGCAAGGGACCGGCTCTAGCTTTGCTCCTAGCAGGACCAGCTCTCAGTCTTCCAAATATGCTTGTAATTCGAAGCGTTATGGGCACAAAGAAAACCGCCATTTACGTAACACTTGTTGTAATCTTTTCCACTATAGTTGGAATGATTTTTGGTCACTTCTTCGGAAATTAACGACAACAACTTCTGATCTGAATTTAGGTGGGTCAACTGTGGGGCACATCGGCATGCCCCACAGTTTTTTAATTCTCAGTGCAATTACTGATGGCTCTCTAGAGAAGTCTAAAATCACCTATTTCTTCAAAAAGTTCTTTAATGGATCGAAGCAGAGCAAGCCGATTCTGGCGAATAGCTTCATCCTTAGCCATAACCAGAACAGAATCGAAGAAGGCATCTATAGGGGATTTCAGTTCAGCGAGAACACCAAGAGCCTCTGCGTATTTTCCTTCCCTGGACAAAGATCCGACCTGGTTCTTAGCCACAGTAAAGGCTTCCCACAAAGCTTTTTCCTGAGTTTCCTGGAAAAGATCGGGTTTTACTTCCGCCTTTTCAGTTTCGAGTTCATCCTTAATGATATTTACGACACGCTTAAAAGCTGTTGCAAGAACTTCAAAGTCAGGCTTTCGAACAAATTCTGACAGAGCTTCAATTCGCCTCATGTCATCGGGAATTACATCAAGCCGCACTGCAAGAGCAGATTTCACTGCAGATAGCACATAAGGGGAATCGGGTGCTGATGTTAACAGGTGTTCCAGACGTCCTTTGAAGAAGTTCATGACCCCAGAAAAGACATCCTGTTCGGGTTCCGTTGCCCATCTTTTTAGGAGAGATATAGCTACTCTAACAAGAGCCACTAAAGACAGTGGCAAGTTTTTCTCCGAGATGATTCTTATGATTCCCAGAGTTTGACGTCTTAGAGCAAAGGGGTCGGCTGTTCCGGTGGGAATCATTCCCACACTGAAGCATCCCACGATGGTGTCCAGTTTGTCAGCAATACTGAGTATAGCTCCAATGATGCCCTGTGGAACAGCACCGCCAGCTTTGGTTGGAAGGTAATGTTCGTAGATAGCTTGAGCGACTTCAGGATCCTCCCCCTGCTTTAAGGCATAATCTCTCCCCATAATGCCCTGAAGTTCTGGAAACTCGCCCACCATGCCGGTTACAAGATCAGCTTTACAAAGAAGCGCCGCTCTAAGTAGCTTTTCCTTGTCGGCTGAAGCCAGTTTCAATGCGTCCGCAATGGTTTTCGCAATCTCCGTAAACCGTTCGACTTTTTCCCAGCTCGTGCCAAGCTTAGAATGAAACACCACCGTCTTGAGCTGTTCAACTCGCCTGCTAAGAGGCACTTTCTTGTCTTCCTCGTAGTAAAACCTAGCATCCTCAAGGCGAGCCCTTATTACTCGTTCGTTTCCCTGAACCACCACTTCAGGGTTTCTTGCTACAGTGTTAGCCACTGTTATGAAACAGGGCATAAGTTTTCCATCCCGATCAATAACTGCAAAATAACGCTGATGTTCTTTCATGACGGTTATTGGGACTTCGGGAGGAAGTTCAAGATATTTTTCTTCGAAACGTCCCATAAGCGGATATGGATATTCAACCAAGTGAGTGACCTCAGCTAAAAGATCTTCATCATCAACAACCTCTCCTCCTACCTTTGATGCTAATTCCTTCACGCCAGAACGAATAAGTTCCCGTCGTTCTTCTCTGTCAACGATAACTAAAGCATTTCGAAGTTCCTCTCTATAATGGTTGTAATCCGCCACAACAGGGATCGGATCAGGTTTCATAAAACGATGACCATAGGTAAAACGTCCACTTTCGATGTCGCCGTAGCGAAATGGGATCAGTTCATCACCGAGAAGCGCTACGATCCAGCGCATAGGACGGGCGAAAGTGACTGTTTCGCTTCCCCAGCGCATAGATTTCGGAAAAGGAATATGAGCGATAAAATCAGGAAGTTTATCGGCTAACAGGTTTTTTGTCGGAAGCCCTTCTTCCATCCTAACTACATAAAGGTATTTTCCCTTCGGGGTTTCTTTTATCTGTAAGTCTTCAACTCTTACGTTCTGACTTTTTGCAAATCCTTCAGCGGCTTTTGTTGGAGTTCCGTCGGGATTAAAAGCTACCTGATATGGCGGCCCAATAATTTCTTGGGATGTGCTTTCCTGCTGAAGGGCTACATCGGGGATGAAAAGCACAAGTCGGCGGGGAGTTCCGGTTATGAAGGGCGTTCCGTGAGCGATACGATAATCGTCCATAAACTTGACAATCTGTTCTTTCATAGCTTCCAGAGCCGGATCAATGTAGCCGGCTGGTATCTCTTCTGAGCCTATTTCAAGAAAAAAAGGTGCTTTTTCCATAGCTTTACCACCTATTTTCCAAAACTGCCGGTTTTTAACAAATCATCCTTGCCGTTTACTATATTTCCACCCACATTACACAATCGCCAGATGTCACGTTACTAGATTTTACTGAAACTCGTCAATTATCTGCGCCGCCTGATGAAAGCGCGGAATTTGACTCATCTCCGTAGAATGCAATTGCTACCATCTATTCATCAGTGGGAATCCCATCTCTTCACGCTGTTTTACGTATGCGTGAGCCACAAGGCGCGCAAGATTTCTTACTCTGGCGATATACTGAGTGCGCTCAGCAACGCTGATAGCCCCTCTGGCATCAAGCAGGTTAAATACATGGGAACACTTCAGGCAGTAATCATAAGCTGGGAGCACAAGAGACTTTTCGTGCATCCGAAGAGACTCGGCCTCATACATATCGAAAAGCTTAAATAGCATCTCAACATTCGCTTCTTCAAAATTGTAATAGGACCATTCCACTTCACCCTTGTGATGAACATCACCGTAGGTGATAGAATCATTCCACTTGAGTTCAAAAACGTTATCTTTTCCCTGTAAATACATGGCTATTCGTTCCAGCCCGTAGGTAAGTTCTACACTTACGGGGTGAAGCTGTATGCCACCAACCTGCTGAAAATAAGTAAACTGAGTAATTTCCATTCCATCAAGCCAGACTTCCCATCCAAGACCTGATGCGCCAAGAGTGGGCGACTCCCAGTCGTCCTCTACGAATCGAATATCGTGATCAAGCGGGTCAATTCCGAGGCTCTTAAGGCTTTCAAGATAAAGCCCCTGGGAATCGGGAGGAGACGGTTTAATGATGACCTGATACTGATAGTAATGTTGAAGACGGTTAGGATTTTCCCCGTAGCGCCCATCTGTTGGGCGTCTGGATGGCTCTACATAAGCCACTTTCCATGGCTCAGGTCCCAAAGATCTAAGAAAAGTAGCAGGATTAAAGGTTCCTGCGCCCACCTCCAGATCGTAAGGCTGCTGAATTATACAGCCCTGCTTAGCCCAAAAGTGATCAAGTGCAAGGATTACTTCCTGAAAATTCATAGATCTACTCTCCCTCCTTATTCTTAACGTATTTAACGTTGCTACGTCGTTTTAGGAGATAATGACTAGCTGCTTGGGCATATTTTTAGCCCATCCCCAAAACAATGGGTTAACCACAGCCAAGGGCAAGCTCCATAGGCTACCCAAACAAACTCTACTATAAATATCATATTACACGCAAAGAAATTTCGGAATAGCTCTTTTATAAAAAGAGCTTACCACTACATACCGGTAGATTTAAAACGGCAACCGTCTTAAACAAAGGAATATCTTTGGAAGTTTTATCTCTTTGTGTTAAAAATTGCTCCTACTTGGAAGAAAGGAGAAAAAGCGCTATGAACCCAGAAAAACCTATCTCTCATCCCTTCGAACCGGTCCTTGAAGTGCTTAAAGGCAATCCACCAGACCAGGTCTGCAAAGATTTTGGCATAAGTCTAGAAGAATTAAATCGTCGGACTATTGAATATCAGGAATTATGCCGTCGTGCAGCTCTTCAGGATTCATTGCCATCGGATAAAATTTCTCGCAACGATCTCTGTCCCTGCGGATCTGGCAAAAAATACAAAAAATGCTGCATGCCGCTACACGAAGAGATAAGAAAAACCATACCAAAGGATGACTTGCTCAGGAGAGAACAGCAAGCTCGAGAGAAAAAGCGTCTTGAACAAGAAATTCAGAGAGGCTTTGATTTTCTCTTCCATGAAGACTTTGCAAAAGCTCGAAAACACGCTGAAACTCTTTTAGAACACTACCCGGAAGACGACCGACTGCACGACATTTTATTTACCGCCTGTATCGTCTTAGGCGATTATGAAAGGGCTTTCTATACTGCTAGGGACCGCTGGCAGGTAGCTCTTGAAGAAAAAGATGTCTTCCAGGAAAGTGGTTCCCACAGGAGAGAACAAAAAGGGCATCTTGTGCATTTTTATTCCCCCACAACCTGGCTCGAAAAATTCTGGATTGCCCAAAGAGCTCGCCACTACCGAGATCATTTCCCTATGAAACCTAGCACAAGGCTTATGGAGCTTGTGGCGGAACTTAAAACAGCGAACGACATGAAGAAATTTCATCAACGAGATCAAGAAGGATACCAGGTCAGACGACAGGCTTTAAGTCCAACCATTGACGAACTTAAAGCCGTTGGTTCAGATGCAATCCCCTACATACTGCCCCTTACCTATTATTTCTCGTGGGCAACACTATTTGTGCCGGAAATTCTTCAAGCCATTGCAACTGACGAAGCTCTTAAGCTCTTGGCGGAACTTTCCATGTTCCGCTATCCTTTCTTCGCTCAGATGTGTCTCACAGCGCTTGAATCTTTCGGGGAACGTTCAGTGCCGATTATTCGAGAAACCATTGAACAGCATAAAGCCTTTGATGAACTCAAAGTGGGTATAATCATGGTGCTCGGGAAAATCCCAACCCCTGAAAGCTTCGAGATACTGACTAAACTTACGGAACATGAAAATCCCTACGTGGTAAACTGGGTTGCTCAGGCGCTGGGCAATCATCAAAACCCTGAAGCTCTGCCATATCTTGAACGAGCGAAGGAGCGACTGGGGGAACTTAGCAAGATCGCCGGAGCTATCAAGGATCTTGCAAGGCTCAGACAAAAAGGTCATGAATGAAGATCGTAGAGAGACCGGACAGAAAGCCGAAAATGTGGCGGAAGCTTTTTTGGAGTCCAAGGGTATTAAGGTTATTGATCGTAACGTCTCGTGCCGCTGGGGTGAGATAGACATAGTGGCACGGGACGGTAAGTATGTTGTTTTCGTGGAAGTCCGTTCAGCTTCGGAAGGATTTCTGGTTCATCCCTTTGAATCCGTAACGAAGAAAAAACAGCTAAGCATAATAAAAGCCGCTAGCTGGTATTTAAAACGTAACAGGATGGCTAATGCTTCTGTGAGGTTCGATGTTGTGGGAATTATCTGGCGTAAGGAAAGAGAACCTGAGCTTAAGTGGATAAAAAACGCCTTTGATGCCAGCAAATCAAGATCATGAACATCCCAAAGGGCATTCTTTTTATCGTAGGAACCCCGATTGGAAACCTTAAGGACATTACCTTGAGAGCCCTTGAAGTGCTTTCGACCGTGGATTTTATAGCCGCAGAAGATACTCGCCGAACTCGCAAACTTCTTTCCTATCACAATATCCACAAGCCGTTAATAAGTTATCACGAGCACAGTCCAGTAACTCGGGACGAAGAAATAATTTCCAGACTTAAAACCGGCGAAAATGGGGCTCTTGTAACCGACGCAGGAATGCCTGGTTTTTCCGACCCTGGATTCAGGCTAATACGGCGGGTTATCGAAAAAGGCCTTACGGTAACAGCAATTCCAGGACCATCGGCTATTCTTGCTGCCCTCGTTATCTCTGGCTTTCCCCCAACGCCTTTTGCTTTTTTGGGCTTTCCGCCAGCTAAAAGCAGTTCCCGAAAGAGTTTTTTTGCTCGCTACAGGGATTTAAACATGACTCGAGTGATTTTCGAATCACCCGTAAGATTGATTAAAACTCTTGAAGAAATCGCATCCCAGTGGGGGAATCCCATGGTTTGCGTTGCAAGGGAACTGACCAAAATCTTTGAAGAAGCCCTTCGAGGCTCTGCTCTAGAAGTAATCAGTGCATTGCATGAAAGAAGTAATGAAATCAAAGGTGAGATAACCATAGTGGTGGAAGGGGCACAAATCGCCGAAAGGAAAGCTCGTATCGATTTTGTAGATTATGGTGCCAACACAGAATCACACGATCTTGAGATTTTACAAAAAGCATCTATTGACGACACCATCCAGAAATTGCTTGACGAAAATCCTACCAAATCAACCAGGGAACTGGCTCATGAAATAGCCAACCGTTTTGGTATCTCCCGCCGTAGTGTTTACAAGAAAATAGTTGAGTTAAGAGAAAATTCTAAAAGCCAGCCTTAAAACGCTCCCAGCGATGAACATCGGGGGGACGATGTAGGGGCGCACGGCCGTCCGCCCTTACGTCACCGACGATTGTTTCCCCGGTGTCCACAATCCACACAATGCCGTGAATATGGTTGGGCATGACGACTAACTCATCATGGCGCAATTTGATTTCTGTCCGGATGTCCGCTGAGCGGAACCATTCTTCGCACACGATTCTCCCGAATACGTTCAATATCATTTTCCCATCCACCACACGACTGAACAGATGCGCCCATTTGTGCGTGCACAGGGTGATAAAATGCGAACCCGGTTGGGTATAATCGTAGTTCTTCAAATGTATGGATCGGCGATGGTGGCATTCAGGATCGTAGCGAGTCATATGATGGATTTTCTATCGTTAGGGCGAAAAATTTTTAGCCCCTACGTTCTAACGTTGACGGCAAACTTCATAGAGTTCCATTATTTCGCTCCGTGTCACCAGAGCTTCCACATCCGGCACAAGCCGCTCGATGTTAGCTCTACCGCTCATTTCTTCCCGATCCACCAGAACAACTACTTTACAGACTTCCATCCCAGCCGCTCGACATACTTCTATAGCCTTTATTGTTGATCCACCGGTTGTAATCACATCGTCAACAACGACAACTCGATCCCCCGGGGACAGGTTGCCCTCTATTTGGGTCATCGCACCGTGTCCTTTAGGCTCTTTTCGCACAACGAAGGCGCTGATAGGCATTCCTTTAAGCCACGAGGTATAGGAAACAGCCATAGCAATGGGATCAGCCCCCAGAGTCAACCCGCCTATAGCCTTAGGCTTAAGATGCTTTATTAGCTCAAAAATAAGTTGACCGATAAGGAACTGTCCTTCTGGATCGAGAGTAACCTTTTTACAGTTAAAGTAGAAATTGCTCATGCCACCGTGAACGAGCTTAAAAATCGGTGTTTCAGAATATTGAAAAGAGCGTTCCAAAATCATTTTTTTGAGCCGATCAAGCATGGTTTTGTCCATTTTCAAACCTCTAATCCCAGGTAAGCATTTTTACAAGACGACCCCAAAACCCTTCTTCTCTGCTCTGATGAGAAGTTTCACCCGGCAAAAGGTAGTTCCCGAAATGTTCATCTCTAGATTGGCTTAAAGAAAGCTTCCGTTCGAGAGTCTTAATTTGATTTTCAAGAGTTTCTTTTTCTTCTGCAAAGATTTTTCTTAGAGCTTCATCTTTTTCCGCGAGCTTCTCCATAAAATCAGCTCTGATCTTTTCAATTTCCGCATCCTTAGCCTTAAGAGCAGTCTCAAGTTCCAGTATCTTTTTCGTTAATTCTTCATTCTGTTTAATAAGTTCCAGGATTATTTTCTCCTGCTGAGTCTGTTCCAGGATTAACTCAATTCGGCAAAGGATAGCTTCCAGCACTCTATCTTTTGAAGCCAGATCATCTGGTTGTCGCCCTTCCAGTTTATCCAATACCTTGCGCATCCTAAGGAAGGATCTAATACCCCAGTCTGGAATACGCCATTCGTCATTTTCAAGCTTGGCCGGGAGTAAGCCTTCTCTTATAGCATCAAAGACTTCTTTTTCTGATATAGCCAGCATTTCGGCAGCTTCTTTAATTCCGTATTGTTCCGCCATGGTTTTGCTCACTACGCTTGTATTGTTCAATCTGGATACCGTATCGTTTAAGTATGTATTGCAAGGCTTGACGTTCAAGTCCGCAGAGCCTTGCAGCCTGAGAAATATTACCATTTGTTATGGAAAGCAAGCGACCAAAAAAACGTTCGTGAAATTCTTTTAGGTTTTTCTCTTTTGCATCCTTATAAGAAAGTTCCATATCGCCAGAGTTTTCGAAATTTTTCGAAAAATCAGGAAACAGTTCAAAGGAACGCTCTATTGTTCGCCCTTCTACAGAAGCCCCCAAATCTTTCAAAAGCAGTTCTTCGCCTTGAGCAAAAAGCACACCTCTCATGATAGTATTTTCCAGTTCCCGCACATTGCCTTTCCATTCCTGATTCATGAGCCATCTCATAAGTTCTGGTGATATTTGGCGAACAAATTTTTTGAACTTATCAGAATATTTTTTCAAAAAATGCTCAACCAACAGCGGAATATCCTCCCGGCGGTCTCTAAGAGACGGCACGAAGATCGGCACAACATTCAACCGATAGAAAAGGTCCTCTCGGAAGCTTCCTTCTGCAATTTTACGTTCAAGATCCTGATTTGTGGATGCGATAACTCGAACATCCACCTTTATTGTGTGAGCATCCCCCAGGGGTTTTATTTCTTTTTCTTGGAGAACTCTCAAGAGCTTCGTTTGTATGTTCATGGGAATATCGCCAATTTCATCCAAAAAGATGGTGCCCCCCTGAGCCTCCTGAAAAAGTCCCTTTCTGTTATGAACGGCGTGAGTAAAGGCACCCTTTTTGTATCCAAAGAGCTCACTTTCCAGGATGTGTTCAGGAACAGCAGGACAATTTACCGGAACAAAAGGACCCGATCGACGATCACTGAGTTCATGGATGGCTCTTGCCACCAATTCTTTACCTGTGCCTGATTCTCCCCGTATAAGGACTGTCACATCTGTTGGAGCTACCATCCGAATTGAATCGAACACTTTGCGCATTGCCGGGCTAGATCCAACAATATTTTGAAAGACTTCGTAATGTTTAACGCTTTCTCTAAGTCGGAGATTTTCTCGAAGAAGCTTTGCTCGTTCTATGGCTTTTCTTAGCGTAAGAATAAACACATCCTGCTCCAGGGGCTTGGTTATAAAGTCGTAAGCTCCTTCTTTAATTGCTCGCACAGCCACTTCAATACATCCGTAAGCAGTTATCATTATAACCGTTATAAGAGGATAATGATCCCTTATATAACTAAGGAGTTCGAATCCATCCATATCTGGCATTTTTATGTCGAGACAGGCGACATCTACATCATGAATATTAAGTAATTCCAGAGCCTTATTCGCTGACTCAGCAAAAAGAACCTCGCACTCCGGAAGTTCAAGCCGGACGATACGCCCCAAAAGTCTCAAAAAATCTGGCTCATCATCAACAATCAGTATGCTCGCATTTATCTTGCCGTATTCCATACCGCCCACTCACTAATGTCGAAGGGGCAAAACAATGGTAAAAATGGCCCCTTTGCTTTCGGTACTTTCGACCATGATGTCTCCCCCATGCTCCGCCACAATACCATAGCTTACAGCCAGCCCCAAACCAGTGCCTTTGCCGGGCGGTTTGGTGGTAAAAAAAGGTTCAAAAATCTTACCAAGATGCTCTGGAGGAATTCCACAACCGTTATCTTCAATTTGTATCAATACAGAATCCTGACTTTGTTGTCTTTTAGTTCTAATAAATATTTGCCCTCCCTTCTTATCGCCTATGGCATCACGAGCATTTATAAGGATGTTTATGAAAACTTGTTTCATTTTGGACACATCCAGAGAAAATTCGGGTATCGATCTGTCAAAATCTTTTTCAACCACAATGTTGGATCTTTCAAACTGGTGGTGAAGCATAGCAAGAACTTCCTCTATGACAGAGTGAATGTCAGTAAGTTGCCTTTCTGTCGGGGTCATTCTTGAAAATTTGAGAAGATCTCCCACAATGTTTTTACACATCCTTACATGTTTTTCTATGGTTTTAAGATCTTCGTAACGTTCCGAATCAGGTGGTTCAGAACGGAGGAGAAGTTGAGTATAGCCAAGGATAATGCCAAGGGGATTGTTGATCTCGTGAGCAATACCGGCGGCAAGCCTACCAATGGATGACAGCTTATCGGCATTAAGAAGTTGACGTTCCAGAATTTTCCTTTGAGAAATGTCTCTAAGCCAAAGCACATATCGTTCACCATACTCCTCTCTGGAACCGCTTATAAGCACAACTAGTTTTTCACCGTTTCGAGGCTTTTGAAGAACGCATTCCCAGTTCGTCACATATCCATCCTGTTTGATTTTTTCCAAGAAACGCTGAAATTCTTCTGAACTTTGAAATAGGTCCTCTAGCCTTATTTCTCCGATAATATCCTTCCGTTCATGCCCGAAGAGTCTCAGCCCGGCAGTGTTAATGTCCACAATATTTCCTTCTGGGGAGGCAATAATTATAGCTTCTTGAGCATCTTCAAAGAGGCGCCGATATTTGCGCTCTGATGCGATAAGCTCTCGAGTCCTTTCTCTGACTAGTTCATCCAGATGTCGGTTAATGAAGATTAATTTGTCATGAGCATCTCTAAGGGATTCCTGATCTCTCATAATTCTATGATAAATCCCCCATATGCGTTCAAAAAAGAGAGTGACTGCACCACCTACGACAAAAGCCAGAGTATTAAGGGAACCACTATAAGGACGTAACATCTCCCATGTGTGTTTATACCCTGTGGCTATAAGGATATGCTGCACTATATGTCCAATTGATCGTGATAAGGCAAAAAAAGAAAGAGCCATAGAAAGCCACAAAAGATAAGCCCATATAACATTGTCAGGATCCATTCTGCGAAGAGAAAAAGCCTTAATAACGCAAAGAAGTCCGAAAAGAACCATCAAAAGAGAACCGAGCACATCAACAAACCAAAAGGGGAAAAAGGGAAAGATCATGATTCTTGCCTTTGGCGAAGTGTTTTAACTGAATCGGTATAAAGTTCTCTTAATCCTAAGAATATGCTTGCAATGGCTGGAACGCAAAGCAGATGGTCTAGTTTTAAGAGATAATAAAGCACAGCCATATTTTCGCTAAGAGATGGAAACTCTATTGTGCCGCTCCAGTGGTTTCCCTTGACGATCATATTAACCCCATTTGTTCCCTCAATCCAGTGACCTACAAAAGCATCAATATTCCACAGGATTAAAAAGGTAGCACCTAATCCAATGAAGCGCCATCCACGCTGAAACAGGAGTTTCATACGAAAAAGCCAGTAAATAAGTATCGTCATGGAAATAACAAAGAAAAAGTGGGCTATTTGATGCACATAAAGCCCTTCGGGATCTCCATGGAGCTGTAAGGAGAAAGCAAGGTTGGGACATCCGATATTCCAAAGCAAGCAAAGACCAGACCATATAGAGGTTTTTAAGACAGCATCGATAAAAAGCTTGGCTTTGCTCATATACAATAAGCCTCCATATCCGAATTGAACCGATACTTTGAAATGATACAATCACCCTGCTCCATTATCAATAAGATGCGACAGATGATTCCGAAAGACTGTTCGGAAATTATCCTTTATTTGGAATCTTTTTAAGTTCTTACGTTTTGATCACGCTGGAATAAGATCGTTGGTTGGAATAGCGCCCCATATGTAGGGGCATGGCATGCCATGCCCCTACGATACAGCAACCTCGGGTTATCGTTGCGATTTTTTTCGAACACCCTCCTCTGCTTCTTGTCTTTCCGGAATCCGAGGAAAATAATTAAGTTTAACGTAACGCGAAAATCCAACAGGAAAGGGGGAGGTAACCAGGGTATGAAAACTGTAGCATGGCAGGAATTTATTAAGCCAATGACAGGCAGGCTACCCAAAAAAGGGCGATCCTACTATGTCCAGAACTTTGTTCGAGCTTTTAGTTCATGGCTGATTCCTTACATCAAATCGCGCATAGCATATGATAGCTTTAAACCCGTGTTGGCTTATCTTTACACCGACCTTGATTGTAACATGTCGTGCCGCTACTGTTACAGCCGAGGTAAACACATACCAGGAATGACCTTTGAAACAGCCATTAAGGCTGTAGATTGGCTGGATTCCATCGGTTGCCGGGTGTTAGCTTACATGGGAGGTGAACCTCTTATAAGAAAGGACTTTATTATTGAACTCACAGAATATGCTACAAGAAAAGGCTTTTTTGTTTATCTTCCCACAAACGGCATCTTGCTGGACGAAGATTTTATAAACGCCATAGGCAAAGCCGGTGTTGCAACTATAAATCTGGCGGTTGATGTGGTGGAACCTAAAGATGGTCTTCCGAAAGCTCTAAGCAGGATACGAGATCAACTCGAATACCTTATAGCTAAAGAACCAGAATACGGCTACATTACTTTTCTGAACATTAACATCACTCGCTACAACATTGAAGATGCAAAAGAACTTACCGAAATAGCCAACAAACTTGGCATAGCAACGGACTATCACATCAACGAACCTCCTCCAATAACTTACGAAAATTTCCATCACCACGACGATGGATGGTGGATTACACCAAACGAATTTGAAGCTGTTGACAAGCTGGTAGATTGGTTAATTGAAAAAAACAAAGCCGGTTACACAATGGTAAACTCTATAGAGCATCTTGCAGCAATAAAGGATTTCATCAGAGGGAGACTTAAACCCTGGAACTGCCGTGCTGGAGAGCTAACAATGGTAATACGCCTCGATGGTAGCTTCTCACCCTGTTTTGAATTATACGGAGCCGATGAAGACTGGGGAAATCTTTTCGAAGGTCCCAAGTTCGATCGAAGTGCTCTCTCCGAAATGAAGAAAAATTGTTCTAAACACTGCCTTAGCACTTGTAATTTCCAAACGTATCACTATTCAAAATCCTTTATTTATTCATTACAGTGGATCGTAAAGCACGCATATTCGGACTTATTAGGCATCTCATAAAAAGCATAAAAGGTGCGGCACATCATATACGGTGTCGCACCCGGGTAGTGAATTAGCCTACAACGGCCTCTGTTGTTACTCTATAACAACCTTCCTGGATGGAATCGGGAGAAGCTGGCAATTAGGGGGAAGGACTCCAGTTTCTACACACACATCTATACTTATACCTCCGCGAGCATTCCATAAGCCTATGACTCGAATATACTTTGGATCCATGGCTTCCTTCAGGCGATCATGAATATAAACCGTGCCCTGCTCCTGAAATGTGCCGTAATTTCTGAAGCTAACGATAAAAAGCTTAAATGATTTGCTTTCCACGAGCCACATATCTGGAACGTAATCCACAATGATTGTAGCAAAGTCGGGCTGGCTGGTTATGGGGCAAAGGCTTGTAAATTCAGGGGCTGTAAGCCTGACCACATAATTTCTCCCGGGATAGGGATTCTGAAAAGTTTCAAGAACTGCTTCCTCAGGGGATGATGGAGTAGCCGTTGGTTTTCCAAGCTGAGTTATAATTCTTCGATATTTTTCCATAATAATTTTCCCTCTCTTCTAAATTATAATTTCCTGCAAAAATTAGGCAGTCTGTCCCCAGTGTCACTAGTAAAAACCCATTCTAAGTGGTAAAGCACCAGAGTTAATTATACTCAAGCCAATTAAGATTCCACTTTTTTATTTCCATAACACAGCCGTAACTATAGGGCAAACAGGCTATTAACCACCGTGCCGCATCAAATTAGACCAAACGCCACTTGTAGGACCAACGCATGCGTCGCCCCTACATTTAGTGCGCCCGGCATGGACATGCTCTTGGATGTGAGAACCCTCCCGTGAGTTGATCACAGCGAGCTAAGTGAAGCGCAACTACACGAGGGTGACCTAGTGTGGATAGGAAGCTTGGAACGAAACTGCGAGCCGATGGACAAGAACCGGACCCCTCCCCAGCCCTCCCCGTCAACGGGGAGGGAGTGTGTAGCAGGGCGAGCGGGACTGAGCCCGCGAAGCTCTCTTGATTAAGGCGAAATGACGTAAATTCAGCGGTTGTGCAGTAGGGGCGAAAAATTTTTCGCCCCTACATTGGGTGCGCCCGGCATGGACGTGCTCTTGGAGGTGAGAGTCCTCCCGTGAGTTGATCACAGCGAGCTAAGTGAAGCGCAACTACACGAGGGTGACCGAGTGTGGGGAGAAAGCTTGGAACGAAACTGCGAGCCGATGAACAAGAACCGGACACATCCCCGGCTATCCCCGTCAACGGGGAGGGAGTTTGTAGCAGGGCGAGCGGGACTGAGTCCGCGAAGCTCTCGTGATCAAGGCGAAATGGCGTAAATTCAGCGGTTGTGCATCTCACGTAGGGGCGACCCATGCGTCGCCCCTACATTTAGTGCGTCCAGCACAGGCAAACAATCGTGCACACCATCCCTTACAACATGCATCTAATATCTTTTTCGAGCTCTTAAGACAAATCGACCAGGTCGGTCATCGATTTTTTCTATCTGCAACCCAACCGCTTCTGCAAGGCGGTGGAATGTCTCGTCATTGGGCAACAGATCATCGGAAACTTCGTTCCTAGATGCATGATGTCGAGCAAGTTCTTCACGGCTTAATAAATGGGCAATTACAAGCCGTCCCCCTCTTTTTGTTACTCGCGACATCTCTTCCATTGCCCTTTTAGGATCATCAAAATGGGGAAAAGCCGCAAAGCATATAACTTGATCAAAAATTTCTGATCGAAAAGGCAAGTGATGAATATCAGCACAAAGCACTCCATCTTGACTTCTCGATAATTTTCGTTTTGCTTCTCTCACCATAGGAAAGGAAAGATCAAGGGAACAGATTAGCCCAAGAGAGCCAAGAAACTTCACAAGATAAGGAATAAGAATTCCTGTCCCTGTTCCAACATCAAGCACATAAGTGCCCGGGGCAATAAAAAATTCCGACTTGATAAGATCTTCCAGTCTTTGCCTTACTTCTGAGGGATAATGTTTCTCCTCCCAGACGAGGGCTTCTTTGTCAAAAAACTCTTTTTTGCTCCTATTTCCTTTCATATAACTAGGCGCCTCCGCATTCTTTTTAGAAAGTCACTTTTCCTCCTATCATCCAGGTTGTGCCGGGCATGGGATAACCTGGATAATATTCATAATTTGTGTCAGTAAGATTTTCGATAGCAAGGAAAACTTCCCCCTGCACCCGTTTAGTTGGAAGAGGCAGTTGATAACTAAGTTTTCCGTTAAGTAAAAAGTAGCTGTCGATGTTTGCCGTGTTTACAGCTCCCAGGCGTCTGGCTTTAGTGTCCACATACATTTTGTCCACATACTGGCAGTCCACGCTTAGCTTGAAGTTATCTAAAAACCGCCAGTTAACACCGGCACTAAGAGTTATATCGGGAGCATAAGGGGTAGATTCTGGATCTTTGTCCAGAAAAGTAACTCCTACGAAAGTCGAAATGTTATTCGTAGGATTAGCCGTTATGGATACTTCAACACCCTTTGTTCTGTATTCTCCAATGTTAGCATATTGAGGTGGGGGTGGAGGCGGAGGAACGATAATGTATCGGTTTTTACCATCGTTGTAAAACCAGGTCACGTCTAGATCCAAACGTTTATCAAAAAAGGACTGTTTAAGCCCAACTTCCAGATGATCCATCTTTTCCGGATTGAGATCCTGCCAGCTTGTCTTCAAGGCAGGATTAACTTTTTCTGAAACAACCACTACGTCAAGCCCCGGATACAGTATCCCTTTGGAGTATCCCACATGAACGATGGTATCCTTATAACCGGCGACAATTCCAGCGTGGGGAGCTACTTCCGATCCAAAATCGGAGTGGTCGTAATATCTAAAGCCCGCAGACGGTATTAAGTAAAAACCATCTTTTTTCCCGAACTGGTGGCTAATAGCTACGTAGGGCGAAATAATATCGTAATCGTGCCCATTCCATACATCGATAGTCCCATCAGTGAAGGTTTTGTTGTAGTTACCGTCGGTGTAGTCCCAATCAAACCCTGTAACTATTTCTCCACCTTCCCAAAGGTGGAAGGTTTCGCGAGCCTTCACGCCATAAAACAGGAAATTGTTATAAAGATTTTCCTTGAGACCAGCTTTGGAACTCGATGGCTGGTCGAGCCAATCCCCATCGCCACTATTTCGATAAAGTTTTAGATAGCCTTCGGCCACAGGATATTTGTTTTCGATCGTGGCTATACCGAGCCAGGCCTTAGTCCTGTATCTTCCCAATCTGGTGGACGGTTTACCTTCCACACCAGGGTCATCGGCGTAATTGTCGGTTCGAAAGCCAAAAAGAGAAACTCGCCATTCGTCGCTTAGCTGATATCCAATCCTTCCGTAGAAATCCTTGAGTTCGCCGTCCGAGTTTTCCCGATGCCCATCTGAAGTCTTATATCCACCGCCGAGATAGTAATCAAACTGTCCTACCTTGCCCCCCTGTTCGCCCTTCGCAATATAGGTTTCGTGAGCCCCTCCAGAAAAGGAAAGCTTAGTAGCGAAGCCCTCTGTTGTCTTTACTCTGGGCACAATATTTACCACAGCAAGGGCGTTTCCAAACATATATGGCTGAGGGCTTTTGTAAACTTCGATGGACTCAGCAGGATCGATAGACATAAGATCGAGAAGGGGATGATTCCAGACGCTCATAAACATGGGCACTCCATCTATAAAAGTCTTTATCTCTGCCCCTGGTCTACTTGCCCCCATGCCCCGGATAAAAATACCTCCTCCTGTTGCTCCCCCAAAAGCTCCAATCATGTTGTATCTAGAAATGTTAACCCCGGGGGTACGCCTCAGGGCAGTGCTGAGATCCTGAGCATTCAGGTCTTCCATTTGCTCTTCACTGACAATGGTTTTCTCACTACCATACCGATCTCGCTCATTGCCTTCAATTATGGGCGTTGCGGTGACCAGAATGGTGGTAAGTTCCCCAGCATCATTTTCGTAAGCCAGGCATGGACAAAAGTATGAAGAGACAGCGTAAAAACAAACTAAAAACAAAACCAGCACAAAGTTTTCCTTCTGCATGATTCACCTCCTCAATGCATAAAAAGCCTTTAACTTCATCTTGAGCCTTCTTGACTCGGAGTTTCTTCAAACATGAAAAATTAAGGAATTTTAAGGAAAAACGCTGATATAAAATTATGCTGCCTTCGTGGCAGAGCTTGAGAAAAGCAAAAATGTTTTTAATTTACCCAACCTAAAAAAGCAACACGAAAACAAAACCAGTTAACCTACCTAGCTGATTCCCCTCTGTTTTTCCTCAACCTTCTTGATCGCTTCTTTAAGAGCCAATATGGTAAAGGGCTTAGTTAGAGAGAGCACCACTCCATAACGTTCGAGATTTTCAAGAACTTTACCATGTAAATACCCACTTGCAACTATTATTGGCACTTTTATCCCTTTTGACTTTATTTCTTTCAGCAAACCTTCGCCTCCAATGCCTGGAAGTCCAAGATCGGTTATGATCAGGTCGTAGGAAGAACTTTCAATGAATTTAAGAGCCTCCTCCGGATCTGAGGCTTTATCCACATCGTAACCTTCTTTACGAAGAAACTCTGCCATAAGATCTCTCACAGCAGGTTCATCTTCAACAAACAGGATTCTTAACGGTCTAAAAGACTTTTTATCTTCCCTGATTCTTTCAAGCTTTTCTTCATCTACCTTTTCCAGCTCTACCCTTGCTGATTCTTTCCTTCGATAAACTGGTAAAAACAAAGTAAACCTGGTGCCCTTGCCTAGCTGACTCTCGCAGGAAATGCCTCCACCGAGCTGTTTAACAACGCCGTAAACGACCGAAAGACCTAAACCACTACCTTTACCCACAGGTTTAGTAGTAAAAAAGGGATCAAAAATTCTTTCTATCGTCTCTGGCCCCATCCCAATACCGTTGTCTCTCACAGTTATCTTTGCATATCTTCCCACAACCAAATCAGATCCATCAGAGATATCATCAATGTTTGTAGGTTCGATTATGATTTCGATAACTCCAAAGCCTTCTTCTTTAGCTTCAATAGCGTCTTTCGCGTTGTTCAGCAGGTTAAGAAAAATTTGTTCTAGTTGACCTTCCTCAGCAATAACGGTGAAATCATCTCCTTCAAACCTAACTTTAACTTCTATAGATCGCGGGAATACCTGACGACTCAATCTCACCACTCTGTCTATTTCCTTTTTGAGCGAAAACTCTTTTTTCTCTCCTCGCTGTGATCTGGCAAATGCAAGAAGTTCTCTAACAATATTTCCTGCTCTGTGCTGAAGAACGGTTACATCTTTAATATGCCTCCGCCAGAAATCGTTTTCTCCAAGAAGTTCTGCTAACTTCGAAGACAAATGTTCGATATTTAGAGCTATTGCCTGCAATATGTTGTTAAACTCATGAGAAATACCAGCCACGAGAGTTCCTAAAGATTCAAGCCGCTGGGTTCTTTCAAGCTGGGCTTCCAAATGCCTTTTTTCTTCTTCCGCCTTTTTGAAAGGCGTTACATCCGCCATTACGATAATACCGGCTGGTTTTCCTCTGAATAAGATAGAACTAACAGAAACCCTTACAAATTTTTCTTCGCCGTTTTTTGTCTTTGTTGGGAACTCATAACTGACAACATCTTTGAGAATCCCCTTTTGTCTTTTTGTGGCGTTATAGGCTACCACATCACGATATTCCTCTTTTACAAGTTTCCAGAAGGGCACGATGTTAAATAATTCATCCTCGGAATACCCCAATATGGCAGACCCAAACTTGTTTGCATAAACGAGACGGTCATCTTGGAATATAAAAATACCAATTGGTGCAGTTTCTGCAATTAGCCGAAATTTTTCTTCACTTTCTCTGAGAGCTTTCTGGTATTCGTAGTTTTCTATAAAAGCCTGACTGAAACTTTCCTCCAGAATTTCCCCTTCGCGGAAGGGGAAAAACCCTTTGATCATCACAGAATCTCTATTTTTACTGCTGATTTCTCCCTTCACATAGCTGGAAAACAGATCAAGAGGCATTATAAAGTGCTTAGTTATCCAGCTTTTAGTCGATTTTTGGAAAACAATCACCATACACATTCCAAAAATCGCTAAACAACTGATTGCATATAAAGTTGGTCTTATAATGCCCCAGAATGGAGTAAGCACTATAGACCATATACCAACTGTGGGATTGTAATAACCTGCTATGAAAAAAAGGGAATTTTCGTAATATCCTATGGTAAAGTAAGAAATTAACTTTTTGTTTTCAAACCATCTGTAGCCACTGATGTTTTCCTGTCTATAAACCTTGGCGTAATCTGTGTGGGCTAGGTAATTGCCGAACCCGTCAACCAAAAACAGCTGATCGGGAAATCTTACGGATGATTGGACAAAATTCCACAACCTTTCGAGGTCGATTTCACCAATGATAGCGTGATCCGGATGATTATCATATCGAATCCCTAGAGTGATCGTTTTGGAAACGGGGGAGTAATAAGGCGGAATAATGTTAATGTTTCCAAGTTTTGATGGTGGAAAGGAAGAATGAAAAAAAAACGACCTTTAACTGCGCCAAGCGGCGAAACAAGTTCCAAGACATCGTGACTGCTTTTGTTCACAGCAAACATATGGTGAAAATAGCGACTTACCATGAAGTACTCTATGGAAAATGAACTCGGTTCCCGAACATTTAAACTGGTGGAATAAACTCGAATTAGCCTGAAAGCATCATCAAAATAATCCTGAACCACTGCTGAAGATATTTTAGCTTTGTGAGTCATTTGATCTTTAAGGATTTGAATTTGAGGAAAAATCATCAGAACTATAGTAATACTAAGGATCACACTTGGAATAGCTATATTCCACCAAAATATATATTTTTTAACAATGCTGGAAAGAGAAGGCTTTTTCACTTCTGCCATTGTGGAAGAACCTCCCTGACAAATTTAGGCCCATCCTTTTCCAATTTGTAAATCCACCATGGATGATAACAATCCCCAAATTCGTCAACAAAAATTTTCCCTGAAATACAATCACAATTTATACCGGAAGAGAGGGTCTCTTTCAGTTTCTCGACCTTCCCACCATTTTCCTTGAGCGCCTTGGCAAGAATCCTAACAGCATTGTAGGCATACAATGCAGGGAAAGCCATCTTCTTGCCATATCGTTTGTTGAACCGATCCTCAAAACTTTGAATTTCTCTAATATTCTCAGGAGGTGCGACATGTTCAGCAAAAACATTGACAGTATTTCGATGAAATATATATGGAAGGTGGGATATCAATTCCGGGGTCATCGCCCAGGCTCCAGCAAAAACAGGAATATCCGGGAAATTATCTGCAAGCCAACCGATTATTTGAGAAGCATCTATGGCTGATACAGCTAACACTATGACATCTGGCTTGACTACTTCAATAGACTTAAAGACTTCTTCTGGAATCAGTTCTTTTTTTGATAGGTAAGCAACACGGTATGCTGTAAGGTCTCCTTGAACTTCAACGGTAGTCACAAAATTTTCTATAAAATCAGATGTATATTCCCAATTGCCTATATCGTAAACGAGACACCAGAGTCTCGGTGGGTTAGGAGGTTCTGGCAAGGTTTCAATGGCAAACTGAGCAAGCCCCCGAGCCCGCGTTTTGTTATCGTTCATTACCCGAAAGAAATAATCCTTCAATCCAGAAAGCCTTGACGTTGAAACAGTAGGACTTACAGCTACTAACCGGGCATCGTCAATCAAAGGTTTTAGGGTGACAGCATTTGTGCTGAGCATAGGCCCAACAATTGCCACAACTCCAGCATCCCGTAACTTTTGAAAAACCTCCTTTGTGCCTTCCGGAGTGCCCTTATCGTCCTCTGGTATAAGCACTAAAAGGTGCCCATTAATACCACCTTCAGCATTGACATCCTCCACAGCAAGCATTGCACCATTTCTGCCTAAAACACCCAGATCAGAGTATTTTCCGGTAAGGGGACCCATAAATCCAATAACTATGGGAGGTTTTTTCCTGTGAAATAGCCACAGGAAACCAACTGACACCAGGATAAAAAAAACTAACACATAAAACACATTCCTTTTTCTCATCTTGGATAGCCTTTTCTTATGGTTTGGACAAGGCAAAGTCGTTTAAAATATATACTGTTAACGACTATCCGAAAAGCCTTTTTAAGAAGGGTTCTTGTAAGACCGATTATGCTTGACAGATTTGAAAGTTTTACTTTCTTATAAATTGTGAGAGTAATAAATACCTATATCAACCTGGGGAGGTTGTAACTATGGGAAATCAACTCAGAACGTTTTTACTCCTAGGTCTCCTTACCATACTGATTGTGCTTATAGGTAAAGCGATTGGGGGATCGAAGGGAATGATCTTTGCCTTTGCTATAGCGGCCATTATGAATCTCGGAAGCTACTGGTTTTCGGACAAGATTGTGCTTTCTATGTATGGAGCTCAGGAAGTGAGAGAGGACGAAGCACCAGAGCTTTACGCTATGGTGAGAGAACTTGCTTATAGGGCAGGACTGCCTATGCCAAGGGTTTGCATTATTCCCAGTGAAAGCCCCAATGCTTTCGCTACCGGTAGAAACCCAGAACACGCTGTCGTTGCCGTAACTGAGGGGATTCTGAAAATCCTGAAGCCCCATGAACTCAAGGGGGTTCTTGCTCATGAGATAGCTCACATCAAAGATCGCGATATTCTTATTGGTTCCATTGCTGCCACCTTCGCAGGTGCTATTATGGTTCTTGCTGACATGGCTAGATGGGCAGCAATTTTTGGTGGAGGTCGTTCAGACGAAGAGGAAGGCGGTGGTTTAGGAATCATAGGAGTTATTGTAATGTCGATAATTGCTCCTCTCGCAGCGATCCTTATCCAGATGGCAATTTCAAGATCAAGAGAATATCTCGCTGATGAAGAGGGAGCAAAACTTTCTGGAAATCCCGAATTTCTTGCGAGCGCTCTTGAGAAACTCGCCTACACTACGGAAAGAATTCCAATGGAAGAAGCAAAACCTGCGACAGCTCACATGTTCATTGTAAATCCTCTTACTGGGGGTGGTATCCTAAGCCTTTTCAGCACTCATCCCCCCATCGAAGAACGTATCAGGCGACTAAGAGCAATGGCTTTTTAGAAAAAGCGTTCTATTGGGATAGAGGCGGTTAGTTTACCTAACTGAGTCCCTCCCACACCGCCCGGCATGCAGGTCCGCATCGGGTGGTTCGAGAAGTGTAGGGGCGACCTCTTGTGGTTGCCTCTGGAGGCAGCTACTACGGCATCTGCTGACTTCTCGCTCCGGTTCTCCACCGTCACCTTTTAATGCGCATGTAGGGGCGACGCATGCGTCGCCCATTTAAACGGACGGCGAGGACACCGTTTCCCCGAAAACGGTGTCAAAATATTGGGAGGGTCGCCGTCCTCGGCGACCGATTCATTGCTGGGTTCAAATCTGCCGTTACCAGTCACACCAACCAATATCGCGGGACACCCAGCGTGCTAATCTGGCAACGCAATTATTACGAACACATTATCCGCACTGAACAGGTGATGAACGCCATCCGCCAATACATCCACAACAACCCCTTGATTTTTACACAAAGGAAATAACACTTTGAGCTTAATCAACCGTTTCTTATGATATGATTAAAATATAAAGTCCAGGTTTTCAGTCTAAATTTTTATTTAACGTCCTCACTAGCTGGTTGACAAATCCTTTGCTTTTTGTTTGTTTTGGAAAGAGATTGAGGAGGTAGGGGATTTGCTTTATTCACTCGCATGAAAGGGGTAACCTATGAAAATTTACAAAATCAATAACAAACATTTTGGTCTGATGTGTATAGGAGTTTTGGTTTTATTTGCTATGCTCGCCTGCGGGCATAAATCGGTAGAAACTATATCACCTACTGTTCAGCAATCTCCATTCGGCGGGGATAATAAAGTAGTGATCCTCCCCTTTGCCGATTATACTTCTGGAGGCACTCCATATGAGTATTGGCGCAGAAACATTCTTGTTATGGAAGCTTTACAGGACGAATTCAAAAAATACGGTTTTGGCATTGCCATAGAAGAAGATGTGATTAAATACCTCCTTGACAAAGGCATTATTCAGGAAGCCCCAGCCAACCACCCAGTTCATCCGGAAGTGGCAGCCCTACAGGAAGAACTTTCTTCCAGCTGGAGCGATGTGATGAAGCAAGAGATCGCTCTTTCTATTTACCGTAACATCAGCCAGTCCAGAACTTCTGAAGAAAAATTCTGGAATCAACAGCGCCTTATATCGCTTAACAAAGAAACTCTTAACCAGCTTGGACAGCAGTTTAATGCCAGATTCATAGTGCGTGGGCGTGTTATTGACATATCCACGGGGCAAGATGATAGTTTCAATCCAGTCCAGACAGGTATCCTTCCATTCTTCTTCAAAGTAGGATCAAGAACGGTCTTTGGAATAGCTCAGTCTGATACTTACGAAATGATCGACAAGATGGCGCTTGGAGGTCTAATGGGGCTTACGCTGGGTAGCAATCGAGTGCCCATTGAGCCGACCGAATCGGTGGAGGGACATCCACGATTTGGCGGTGGTATTGTGGAATCTAACAAATGGAGTGCGGCAAATGTGGCTATCTGGGGACTGGTCGGCTCTGGAGCCGCTTATCTTGCTCATAAGGGCGGACGAGTGGATAAAGCTATCGTGCAAATAAGAGTCATCGTACAGGATGCTGATACAGGCGAGATTGTTTGGGCAAATCGGGCTGAAGTAAAGACAACTCCTCGGTCTGTCTATGGAGAACACGACCCGGATGTCCTACTTGCTCGAGCCATTCAGGATGCGGCGGCAAGTCTGGTGAAAAACTTTGTGCTTTCCCAAGTTGAAGGCAAATATGTTATTTATGATAAGTATGGAACTTTGATGGTTATGCCTAAAAGCTCCGTAGACAAGTATAAAACGTTTATGGTTGCGCCCAAAAGTACCGCAGAACCCGCGGGTGAGGCTAAGTAAGTGAAGAATACTTAGAGCCACAATAGGGTTCAATTTGAAGTGGGTGGGAAAAATTTGAAGGTTAGCCTGGGCCTATGCGAAAATTATCCCTTACCTGGGATCATTTTAACCCACTGCTTTTTGAGGACGTTTGGAGCAAGATCGCTGGAGTAGTGCACCATAAGTAGGGGCATGGCATGCCATGCCTCTACGATAGGGTAACCGTGAGAGTTGTCAGCGGGCTCTTTTCCTAACATTGTCAGGTTAGCCATGACTAAGCCTTCTAAAAAATCGTGATGTGTATTGTAAGGCAAATGACACAATAAAAATTGTGGCAAATAACAAGTTTTTGCTTTATCCTAGCCCTGGACATTCCCTTAAAAAGGATGCCCAGGGTTTTTTATGGGCAAGGCACAAAAAGAACTCAGAAAGGAGTCTGAAGGTTCATGACAACGGTCGCTATCATAGGAACGCAATGGGGTGACGAAGGAAAAGGCAAAATTATCGACCTTCTTGCTGAAAAAGCTCAAATAGTGGTTCGCTTTCAGGGTGGCAATAATGCAGGTCATACGCTTGTAGTAAACGGTAAAAAACACATTTTTCATCTCATCCCCTCCGGTATTCTCCACGAATCAACCGTGTGCATGATTGGAAATGGAGTGGTAATAGATCCGGCGGTTCTTCTTGAAGAAATCCGGAAGCTCAAAGAAAACGGAATACCCATTCATAAAGAAAAGCTTGTAATTAGCCCTCGAGCTCACGTCATAATGCCTTATCATAAGGCTCTGGACATTGCACGGGAAGCCAAGAAAGGAAATAGCAAAATAGGCACTACAGGAAGAGGTATCGGTCCATGCTACGAAGACAAAGTCGCTAGGAACGGAATCAGAATAGAAGACCTTCTAAACGAAACGGTTCTGCTGGAAAAGTTAAAAACGGTTCTGGAAGAAAAAAACTTCCTGTTTGAACACTATTATCGTCAGGAACCCTTTTCTCCTGAGGCAATCGCTGAAGAATACTTTGCTTACGGACAACAACTAGCCTCTTTTGTGGAAGATGTGTCGATCAAGCTAGAAAAAGCCTTCAAAGAAAATAAAAACATTCTGTTTGAAGGCGCTCAAGGAACCCATCTTGATATAGATCACGGAACCTATCCTTACGTAACATCTTCGAATACTATTTCCGGGAATGTCTGTTGTGGTTCAGGTGTAAGCCCGCTTGCAATTGACCAAATAGTGGGAGTTGCAAAGGCTTACACTACCCGAGTCGGTGGAGGGCCATTTCCTACCGAACTTAAAGATGCCCTGGGCGGGCTACTGCGAGACAGAGGCGGGGAATATGGATCTACAACAGGACGGCCCAGGCGATGCGGATGGTTTGATGCTACAATGGTGCGCGTCGCAAGACGGATAAACGGTTTAACATCCCTAGCTATAACGAAGCTGGATGTCCTTACTGGGTTAAAAAATATAATGATCTCAAAAGGATATGCTCACAATGGGCAGATGATATTTGAAGAAATGCCATCCCAGATGAAAGTCTTTGAAGAATGTAAGCCGGAGTATGTGGAATTACCTGGATGGGACGAAGATATTCGCTCAGCCAGACGCTACAGTGATTTACCGCCAGAGGTGAAGAAATACATCGAAACGATTGAAGAAATGGTTGGAATTCCTGTATCAATAATTTCTGTCGGGCCTGGGAGAGAAGAAACGATAATACTAAGAAAGATCTTTGACAATCAATGAGGACGATTTCCATGTTGTGGAAAACATATTACCGAGAGCGCACCGTCGATGCTGAGACAGCCTTAAGATCAGTTTTGTCAGACGGATGCCGGGTATATATTGCACCAGGCTGTGGTGAACCTTGCTTCCTGGTTAAAGCTCTATTCAGCGTTATTCACCATTACACAGAGGTAGAACTTATTCAGAATCTTTCCTTGGGGGAGATGCCGGAGGATTGGATCCCGTGGCAAAAACACTGCCGACTTAAAACTTTCTTTTTGGGACCCAGATCACGTCAGGCTGTTAACTGGGGTCTTGCTGACTATGTCCCGGCATATTTTTCTTCTATTCCTAATATGTTCAAACCCGGGGGTCACTTGCCTTTAGATGTATGCTTGATTCATGTGACTCCACCAGATGAACATGGTTTTTGCTCACTTGGTATTTCTGTTGAAATAACCAAAACGGCGGCTCAACACGCTCGATTTGTCGTCGCTCAAGTAAACGAAAAAATGCCCCGAACCATGGGGGACACATTCCTTCATGTGACTCAAATTTCCTACTTCGTTGAACATACCGAACCCCTTCTGGAGGTTGCTCAACAACCTAAAAGCGCCATCTATGATCGTATAGGACAATATGTAGAGCGTCTTGTGGAAGATTCTTCAACCATTCAGACTGGAATCGGTCGCATCACTGATGCGGCAACACGTTACCTGGCATCCAAAAAGGATTTAGGGCTTCATTCCGACATGATTACCGACACTCATATGGCGCTTATGGAAAAAGGGGTTATTACGGGACGACATAAAACTCTTCATCCTCACAAAGCCGTTGCAACTTTTTGCCTGGGCACAGAAAGACTCTACCGATTTGTTCATAATAACCCCCAGGTGGAGCTATATCCAACGGAGTATGTAAATAACAGTATGGTCATAAGCCAAAACCATAAGATGGTGGCAATCAATGCGGCTCTGGAAATAGACATCACCGGGCAGGTGTGTGCCGATTCCATCGGGCATAAGATATACAGCGGCGTTGGTGGTTACATCGATTTTATGGTTGGAGCGTCAAAAGCAGAAGATGGCAAAACGATCATCCTTGTGCCTTCAACAAGTCCTGACGGCAGAAAATCCCGCATAGTGACTCATCTTTCAAGTGGAGCAGGCGTTGTAAGTCCTCGCAGTACGGTCTGGTATGTGGTTAATGAATTCGGGATCGCCAATCTTTTCGGAAAAGCCATACGAGAAAGAGCTTTAGCTCTGATCAATATAGCTCATCCCAAATTTAGAGAACGACTCCTTGCCGAAGCAAAACGCATTCGGTATGTTTACCAGGACCAGATCCTACCACCAATTTACGAACCCCTTTACCCCGGTCAATGGGAAGTTTATCAAGTATTCCCGGATAATCTACAGATTTTCTTTAGACCCATAAAACCCACAGATGAAAGAGCTCTTCAAGAATTTTTCTACTCACTGCCGGATCAGGATATTTATTACCGTTTTCTATCGGCAATGAGAGTTTTCCCACATAGAGACATCCAGGCAATGTGCAATATTGACTACGAACACGAAATGGCAATTGTCGGAATAGTGGGAGAAATCAACAAAAAGGAAACCATCATCGCCATGGGACGTTATATTCTTGATCAGCGTTCCAATATGGCTGAAGTGGATTTTGCAGTAAGAGCTGAATATCAACGGCGAGGAATAGGCACATTTTTATTACATTATTTGTCTGAAATCGCTAAAAGTAAGGGAATAAGCGGTTTTTGTGCTTATGTGCTCGCATCAAACCGAAAGATGCTGAGCGTATTCCATAAGGTGGGATATGTTATTCACAGCCACCTGGAGGAAGGTGTCTATGAAATATGGTTCCGCTTCGACGAACCAGCTCAAGTATGCATCACTGACTGAGTCGCCAGAAGAAAAAGTTGATCGTGTTTCCGCATTTCCCTGGGAAATAGCTTTTGATATTGATGGAGTTGTAGCCGACACAATGGCTGTTTTCGTTGATCTGGTTAGAGAAAAACTTGGCATAAAAGATTTTTCAAAAGAGCACATCTGCGAATATGAACTTCATAAGTGTCTTCCTGGAATCAGCAAAGATATTCTTAATGAACTGATATGCGTTGTTCTGAGTGATGAATACACACTCAGAGTGCCACCCTGTCCCGGTGCTCCAGAATTTCTTAGAAAACTGAGCCAATATTCACCTTTAAGGTTTGTAACAGCTAGAATATGGCCTGAATCTATTACCAGGTGGATTCACAACATTTTGCCGGATGTTCCCCAAGAAGCCATCAAGGTGGTAGCTACAGGTGATCCCGATAGAAAACAAGCTATTCTCAGAGAAATGAACATCAAAGTCTTTGTTGAAGATCGCTGGGATACCTGTGTAAAATTGCGAGCCGAAGGATTTGGGATTATAGTCTATGATCAACCGTGGAATAGAAAGGGAACTGACTTTCCACGGATTTCACACTGGCGGGATTTGGAAAGATTTGTCATCTGGCCAGAGAAGGTTGTTAAGCAAAATCGATAAGTTGAAAAAAGTCAGGTGCTTACTCCCAGGCTAAATATAGCGCTCCCGGAATTAGTAAGGGGAGGAAGAATGAACAAGGAATTTTCCCACGCTGTTCAAATAAGGGCTCAAAGGGATGGGCAGTTCGTATTTATCCTGGATCCATCCCTTCCCTTTCAGATGATACTTAGATATTTGGAAAAGCGGTGGGAGGAATCAAATAGATTTTTCAAGTCAGCAAAAATTGTAATCGATCTTGGGCTCCGCCCCTTTCGATTCGATGAAATCATAGCCCTGAGGGATCTTCTTAAAAATCAGTGGCATGCTAATGTTACAGAACTCAGACTTGGACACAGGTTTGACTCGTTTTTTGAATGGGCTTCAAAGCAAATCGGTATTCCAATCCATCAGATTCCCTTTCAGGAAAAAGAACCAGAACCTGTGATTATAAAGCAGACCTGTCGCTCAGGCACAAGAATCGAAACGCCCCAAGATTGTGTGGTGCTTGGAGATGTTAACCCTGGGGCGGAAATAATTGCAGGTAGAGACATTATTGTGTTTGGAGTCTTACGGGGCATTGCACATGCTGGAGCCTATGGAAACAGAGACTCCAAGATATGGGCTCTATCGATCGAACCTAGCCAACTCAGAATTGCTGATCTTGTTGCTATGCCGCCCCGGGAGGACAAACCGCCGCAGACCAAACGCTATGAAATAGCTGAAATAAAAGACGATCGGATACAGGTTACGAGTTTTTAACAAAAGGAGAGTTACAAAAATGCCAGGGATAACCATTGTGATTACCTCCGGAAAAGGGGGCGTGGGAAAAACAACAACGGTAGCCAACCTTGGCACCGCTCTTGCTATGAGAGGAAGATCGGTGGTCCTTGTGGACGCCGATATAGGTTTACGTAACCTTGACGTGGTAATGGGACTTGAAAACAGAATAGTTTATCATCTGGTTGACATCGTCGAAGGAAGATGTCGCATAGAACAGGCGATGATTCGCGATCGTAAAATCAATTCTCTTTATCTTATTCCCGCAGCTCAAACTCGCGACAAAGACTCCGTCAGACCTGAAGACATGAAAAAGCTTTGTGAGAATCTCATCGAAACCTTTGACTACGTGCTAGTGGACTGCCCTGCAGGTATTGAGCAAGGATTTAGAAACGCCATCGCAGGTGCTCAAAAAGCCCTTGTTGTCACAACCCCTGAAGTGTCTGCCATACGGGATGCAGATAGAGTCATCGGACTTCTGGAAGCTAATATGCTGAAAGACATTCACTTGATAATCAACCGAGTAAACCAAAAAATGATCCGGCGGGGAGATATGATGTCCACTGAGGACATCTGTTCTCTTCTGTCCATACCACTTATAGGAGTTATCCCCGAAAGCGAAGAAGTTGTTATATCTACTAACCGTGGAATTCCGCTGGTGCACGAAAAGAAAAGCAATACAGCAGCAGCTTTTAAGCGAATCGCAGGAAGGCTAGAAGGAGAAAACATTCCAATTCCTTCCGATAATCATGAAGGTGGCTTGCTGGGAATAGTGAAAAAACTCCTGTGGAATGCTTGATAGCGGTTAACTCTAATTGAACAAGGAGCTAAAGCAATGCTCGATGCAATAAAGAGATTTTTTACCGACAGAAAAAGTGGCAAAATAGCAAGGGACAGAATGCAGATTGTGCTTCTTCATGATAGGTTGAGCATCGAACCGGAAGTGATGGAAAAAATTAAAAATGATATTATAGCCGTACTTTCAAAGTATATGGAAATTGACCATCAGACGATCAATGTGCGAGTAGAGCAAGGGAAGGATTACGCAGCTCTTGTGTCTAATGTTCATGTAAAAAGAGTTTTTCGCCACGGGCAACATCAACCAACAAACGCCAAATAGGAGAAGCTTTTTATGCCTCTGCAAGTACTTCTTGCCGCTACTCTAAGGCGTTTTATTCCTGATTACGATCCGGAAAAGGGAATTTCCGTGTCTGTCGAACCCGGTGCGTCCGTAAATAGAGTTATCGAGATACTGGGCATTCCAAAAGAAGAAGTTAAAATAGTCATGGTTGATGGAATCCATTCTTCACTGGATCATAAGCTAAAGGGATCCGAAAGAGTTGCTTTCTTTCCTCCGGTAGGGGGCGGTTAATCGCCAGGTAAAGATGACAACCATTCTCTTACAGTTTCATTTAGAAGCTGATAATAAACGGCGTCTCCACCAAGCCCTTTGCGACCGAAAAAGTAGTTTACTTCCAGAAGAAGGGGATTTTTCCCTTCCAGGTCTTCTTTATGGAAAATAACATCAATCCCGGCAAGGTTGATGCCTGTGAGTTTTCGCAAGGTATCCCCTAACAAAATGCCAGCCTGGATTTTCTTTTCATCTGACTTTAGATCTAATGTAGCCCCTTTGGAAATATTGTGCAGGAATTCTCCTTCCGAAGCAACACGCCAATATGCATAAAGCCTTTTACCCATGATAATAACTCGAAGATCTTTACCGTTATTGGGAACGTAATCCTGAATAAGAAACCCAAAAACCCCTGATCGTTCTAAAAGCCTTATTCGCTCAAGAACATCATTCATAGTTTTTCGATCAGGCACAAAAAAGATATTCTCCCCTTCCCCACCAACAGCGCTTTTTACGACAACCGGATAAGAAAGAGAATCCAGCATAGAGTAGCAAAAAATACTGACGGAACCAAAAAGCATGGTTCTAGGATGAGGAATCCCAAAAGCTCTAAACATCCTGATCTGACCAGTTTTTCCTGGGTAAAGGAAACGGCAGTGGTAGTCAGGAAAGACATTAGGGCAGCAGCGCACTGCTGCCCAGTAAAGTTCAGAGGAACATCCCTGAGGCAAAATAATTGCTCGAGCCCGTTTCATGAGTGAAATGTCTTTTTCGTTCAAAGCCCTCCCAGCACAGATCCGGTATTTTACAGATTCGATTACAGGGTTAAAAGAAAGAACATAGCTTCTGTTCAGATTAGCCATGAAAAATCGCGCCTTCCTTTTCGTTTGTTCTCTCCTTTGACTTTTTCATTTATCACACGTAAAAAAGCACAACAAGCTAAGCAAGGAAAGATTAATAAAAAGGATAATTCGTCATGAGATGGGGATTATTAATTATAGAAAAAGCTATTTAATGAGAGGAAAGCAAACTAATGAGTACCGGGACACGCATACTTTGCCTTATTGGGGGAATAGGTGTTTTGATTTCTGGTATTGTAAGAATCGTTTCCCAAGATGAGTGGACCCTTGCCATTATAGGGCTTCTAATCATAGGATTTACAATCTCGGGATTTTTTAAGAGGTCAGGATCATGAACCGCTTGACTGAATAGAAGCTTTCATCTAGCGTTTCGAAACCGCGTGGTAAAAGTGCTAAAAATCATGCTAATAATCAAGTGATGAAGGGATGGTGAAAGATGGAAGATCTGAATATCGTAATGAAAGAGCGATTTAAAAAGGCAGAAACATTCGAGCGGGAAGGTATACCGCTTTATCCAAATCATTACAGAGTAACCCACAAGCTTTCTGATGTTGTCGAAAAGCTCATGAACAAAACGAGTGAGGAACTCGAAGAATCCCAAGATCGATTCTGCATCGCAGGGCGGATCATGGCGATACGCTCCTTTGGTAAGTCTATTTTCATGCATCTTCAAGACGATCGAGCACGTCTTCAGATTTACCTTCAGAAAAACCGCATGCCGGAAGACCAGTTTGCCTTTGCAAAAAAAATAGATATTGGGGACATCGTTAGAGTCCAAGGACCAGCTTTCCGCACAAAAACAGGAGAACTAACCATTCTGGTGGAAGACTTCGTGCTTCTCACTAAAAACCTCAGACCCCTTCCGGAAAAATTCCATGGGCTAAAGGACGTCGAAATCCGCTACCGTCAAAGATATGTAGATCTCATTATGAACGACTTCGTTCGTGAAGTTTTCCGGAAGAGAACAAAGATTATCCAAACTATACGCCAATTTCTTACAGACAGAGGTTTTATGGAAGTAGAAACCCCTATGATGCAACCTATTCCTGGGGGAGCAACAGCAAAGCCTTTCAAAACCCATCACAATGCTTTGGGAATAGATCTATATCTCAGAATTGCCCCCGAACTTTATCTCAAAAGACTTCTTGTAGGTGGATTTGAACGAGTCTTTGAACTTAACCGAAACTTCAGAAATGAAGGCATATCGACTCAGCACAATCCTGAATTTACGATGCTTGAATTTTATCAGGCTTATGCAACCTATGAAGACTTAATAAAACTTACGGAAGAACTTTTTGTGACGCTTTGCGATGCTGTAAACGGCGGTAATCAGCAAATTACTTATCAAGGACAACTTATCGATCTTTCGCCCCCCTGGAAAGTTTACAAGTTTATGGAAAGTCTTTCCGTAATTGGTGGACTCCCTGAAGAAAAGCTAGTTTCATTTGAAGGAACCGCCGAACTCGCAAGATCTCTTGGCATCCCCGTAGAACGATACGAAGGACACGGAAAGTTACTCACAAAGCTATTTGACCTTACCGTTGAACCAAAACTCATTCAGCCAACCTTTATCATTCACTACCCGCTTGAAGTTTCACCGCTTTCAAGAAAAAACGATGAAAATCCGGAGTTTGTTGATAGATTTGAGCTCTTTATTGCAGGAAGGGAAATGGCTAATGCCTTTTCGGAACTCAACGATCCTCGCGACCAAAAAGAACGGTTTATAAAACAGATCGAAGCAAAGCGAGCCGGGGATGAGGAGGCTCACGAAATGGATGAAGACTACATTCGCGCTCTTGAGTATGGCATGCCTCCTGCGGCAGGAGAAGGAATTGGTATTGACAGAGTAGTGATGCTTTTTACAGACATGCCATCCATAAGAGATGTTATACTCTTTCCACAACTTAAACCAGAAAAGAAGGACGATTAAGGCTGTGTATCTTCAGGAAAGGCTTCCATTTGAGTGGTTTGTGGGGCTTAGATACTTTCGAGCTCGCAAACGACAAGGGCTTCTTTCTCTTATAACCGTTATATCCATAGCCGGGGTCGCAGTAGGGGTTATGGCTCTTATAGTGGTGCTTGCTGTGATGAACGGATTCCAGAGCGATTTAAGGGAGAGAATTCTGGGAGCAACAGCTCATGTGGTTGTAAGAAGTCTTCATGGAAGTATTCCGGACTACGAATCGGTAATTAATGAAATAAATAGCCTGCCGGGAATAAGAATTACATCACCTTTTATATACCTTCAGGGACTGTTAAGTTCCGGAGGAAGGTCAACCGGGGCAGTTATTCGAGGTGTCGATGTTCACAAAGACCGTTCAGAAATGATCGCCAAAAATCTAATCATGGGACGGATCGATGACATCGAAAATACTTCTCTATCAGGAAAAGAGCTAACCACCCCCGGTATTATTCTCGGTGTCGAATTGGCAAAACAATTGAACCTTCACCTCAATGATGTTGTAAATATTCTCGTCCCATCTGGAAGAATTACTCCTATGGGACAAGTTCCGAGAAGCCGAGCCTATCGAGTGGTTGGTTTATTTCAATCGGGAGTATATGATTACGATCAAACATTTGCATTTATAAGTCTTCGTGAGGCTCAACAACTTTCAGGTATGACGGATCGAATAATGGGAATTGAAATTTGGCTTCTAGATGCCGATGATGCATCCAGGGTAGCATCGATGATTCAGGAAAAGCTTGGTTATTCCTACTGGGTCAGAGACTGGATGCAGATGAACAGAAACCTTTTCTCCGCTCTCAAGCTCGAAAAAACTGCCATGTTTATCATCCTTACTCTGATCGTACTTGTAGCAGCTTTTAATATTGTCAGTTCGCTTATAATGTTGGTAATGGACAAATCAAAAGACATCGCAATAATGAAAGCGATGGGGGCGACAGCATCACGCATTCGACGTGTCTTTATGCTTGTGGGGCTATTTATAGGCATTTGCGGAACAATTCTTGGGCTGGTGGGAGGATTTATTCTCTGCGGCATTCTTAAACGATATCATTTTATAGAACTTCCCAAGGATATTTACTACATCTCAAATCTCCCCGTAAAAATAGAATTCTGGGATGTATTTTTCGTCTGTCTGGCTGCTATTATCATCAGTTTTGGTGCAACAATTTATCCTGCGCATCAGGCGGCAAAGCTTGATCCTGTTGAGGCGTTACGGTATGAATGAAAAACGTTCGGAAGCTTCTCTTATTCAAGCAGTGGGGCTTACTAAGGTCTACGGCGAAGGCATTAAACAGGTGGAAGTTTTTAGAGATCTGGATTTGGCGGTGAGAAGCGGAGAAAGAGTAGCAATTACGGGAGCATCTGGAGTTGGCAAATCAACTCTTCTTCACATCTTGGGGCTTTTGGACAGACCAACTGCGGGGCGGGTTTATTACAACGGACAGGATGTGCTAGCTTTTAGCGATGAAAAACGCGCTCACTTTAGAAATACTCACGTCGGATTCGTTTTTCAATTCCACTATCTGTTGCCTGAATTCAATGCTCTGGAAAACGTTATGATGCCGGGGATTATCGCCGGTTGTTCTCGATCTAAACTTAGAGAGAAAGCCGTTAACTGGCTTGAGCGGCTCGGGCTTGGACATTGTCTTTTACGCCGTGTTGGTGAACTTTCTGGCGGGGAACAGCAAAGAGTTGCAATTGCTAGAGCACTTGTCCTATCTCCTCCGGTTCTTCTCGCCGATGAACCCACAGGAAACCTCGACAGCCGCACCAGCCGAACAATTCATAAAATGCTTGTCGAACTTAACGAGGAATTAGGGTTGACAATGGTCGTGGTAACCCACAACATGGAACTAGCGTCCATGATGCATAGATCGCTGAGACTGGTAGATGGGCGGTTGATACAGGAAAAGTAATGATACCGTCCATGGTTTAATGGTTAAATATGTAAGGCGTTAAAACAACAGCCAGGAGTAAGGAATGCAAATCAAATCTATTAAGGTTATCACGTTTGTTATAACGCTTTTAATCTTCAGCGCAGCAATAGCCACGGCTCAGGAAAGAAAAGAAGTGCTGGTGGGCATTTCTTCTCCAATGTTACATGGGGCAAAAGATGGGGAGGCTATACAAAAGGCAATTGTTACTTCGCTAGAAGAGGAACTCCTAAAGCAGGGAATAAAGGTTGCGGTCGAACGAGAGACATTACACTCTGATGATCAAGCAAAGCGCACAGGAATTGCCAGGGGATGGGATTATGCTTTATGGGGCGCAGTAACAGTATTGGGAGATATCATGAGCGTGGATTTGCGACTTGTGCCGGTAAAGACCGGAGGAAGTCCACTATCTGTTTTCTCAGAAGCTAGAGGAACCAAGGACCTTGGAAGATCGATGGCGGAGATCGCCGATAAGGTAGCAGGAAGAGTCTTTCCTCAGCAGATGGTTGCCAGAGTGAAAGTGGAAGGAAACGAGCGCATAGGAGCTGATGCGATAAGATCGGTCATAAAAACTTTGGAAGGCCAGCCTTTTTTACAGGCCAAAATCCAGGAAGACATAAAGGCCATATACAACATGGGGTATTTTGAAGATGTGGGGGTTGAGGCTCGAGACACCCCTGAAGGGAAAGAAGTAATTTTCAAAGTCAAGGAAAACCCCATGGTTGATGTAGTGGAAGTTAAAGGTAACTCCGGCATAGACAAAAAGGATATTCTAGCAGCCGTTCAGATTAAACCTCATACGGTGCTTAAAAGGAAACAACTCGCCGACGACGTGCAAAGCATCCTAAACCTATACCACCAAAAGGCTTACTACGAAGCAAAGGTTGATTACACTATCGAATTCCCCAGGGATCCAAGAAAAGCTCAGGTAACTTTCAGAATCCAGGAAGGTAAAAAGTTCTTTGTCAAAAAAATCACTTTCCAAGGAAACAAGTCATTTTCCGAGAGAAAACTTAGGTCAGTAATGCAGACCAAAGAAAAGAGCATTCTCTTATTCTGGAGCAAAGAAAGGGGTGTTCTACAACGCGATACGCTTGAGGCGGACGTAGATCGTCTTACAGTTTTTTATCACGATAACGGTTTTATGGACGCCAGAGTTGGAACTCCCAAAGTGGAACAGCGAAGTGATGGTTTTTATATTCAAGTGCCTATCGAAGAAGGGCCCCGTTACAAAGTTGGATCTTTTAGAGTCACGGGTGATCCTATAGACACAAAAGAAAACGTGGCGAAGAAGATCCAAACGAAGTCTGGAGAACACTTCAGTCGAGAGAAAGTAAGGAAAGACATCCAGTATCTTACTAGATTATGTCTTGATCAGGGATATGCCCGTGCGGAAGTGGAGCCTCATATTCATAAAGACACAAAAAAGCTTGAAGCTAACATTGAACTTGAAGTCAAAAAGGGCACTAAAGTTTCTATTGGGCGTATCGAAATATCCGGGAACACGAAGACAATGGAAAAGGTTATAAGACGCCAGTTTCAAATAACTGAGGGAGAAACTTTCAGTGCCACAAAAATCGAAAATAGCGAAGCAAAGCTAAAACGTCTGGACTATTTTGAAGAGGTCAAAGTCAATCCGGTAGACACCGAATCCCCTGATGTTATGAACATAAACGTCAACGTTAAGGAAAAACTGACAGGTCATATAGGAGCCGGCGGTGGATACTCATCAGACGAAGGCCCCTTTATAGGCGGGGAAGTAACTCAGAGAAACCTTTTCGGTCGAGGACAAATGCTTTCCTTAAGGGCTCACTTAGGTGGGTCAGTTCAACGATACATGCTGAGCTTCGTTGAACCGAGTGTATTCGATTCATATTACTTTTTCGCTACCGATATTTATGATTGGCTACGTGAATACGATGATTTCACTAAAGACGCCCAGGGATTCCAAGTAAGAACGGGAAGATCCTTTGGAAATTGGAGCAAATTCACAGTTGGATACATCCTTGAAAATACAAGCATAGAGGATGTTTCAGAAGACGCTTCATCCATTATAAAAAGACAAGAAGGCCGACACTTTAAAAGTAGTATTATACTGGCAGCAGAAAGAGACTCAACAGACCACCCCTTTCTACCCACAAAAGGGTCCATAATAAGGGTTTCGGTAGAAGAATCTAGCAGTTACCTTGGAAGTGAAACAGACTTCACCAAATATGAAATAGCCGCCGGGAAATATTTACCACTCTTCTGGAAACTTGTTGGGTTAGTTAAGGGAGAAATGGGTTGGATAATTAAAACTGGAGACAAGGACATCTTGATTTCAGATCGCTTTTTTCTTGGCGGAATTAATTCGGTAAGATCTTACGAATGGGGAGAACTCAGCCCTAAAGATCCTGTCACGGGTGACAAAATCGGAGGCACCAAATACGGACTCTTTAACACCGAACTTATCTTCCCCATATTTGAAGAAATAAACCTGAAGGGGGTCCTTTTCTTTGATGCGGGCAATGCTTTTGCCGAAGGAGAGCAACTAGACATTTCCAAATTCAAAATGGGTGTAGGGGGAGGCTTAAGATGGGCGTCGCCTTTGGGACCCCTTAGAATCGAATGGGCTTACAACCCTGATCCTGGACCTGGAGACTCAAGAAGCACATGGCAGTTTTCAATGGGAGCATTTTTCTAAACTTGTAAAGGAGATACGGCAAAAGCCATAAGGCTAATGCACGTCTTTTCGCTCGGTTACGAGCGTTAATTAAACAAACTATATGTGGAGGTTTCTATGAAATTTGCTAGAAGAATTTCGATGCTAGCATCAGTTTTTGCGGTGGTTTTCATTCTGGGGGTGTCGGTTTCCCAAGCAGAACAAAAGATCGCTTTCTTTGATTTAGACAAGGTTTTATCTACATCCCAGTGGGGAAAATCTGTGCAGGAAAAACTTAAAAAAGAAGAAAGCCAGATTAGATCGCAACTCCAGACAAAACAGGAAGAACTCTCCAGGATGAGAGAAGAAATTCAGTCGAAAGGCAAAATGACCGAAGATTCCAAAAAGCAAAAAATGAAAGAATTTGAAGAAAAACGCCAAGAAGGCGAGAAATTTCTTCTGGAATCTAACAAAAAGTTACAAGATCTCTCTGAACAACTCATGAAACCCCTTATAGACAAAATTATGGAAATAGTAAAAGACGTAGCAAAGAAGGAAAAATATGACATCGTAATTGAAGCTAGAAGAGGTGGTTTAGTCTATGGCGATGATAAATACGATATAACTCAAAAAATCATCCAGGAACTTGATAAACAACCTCAGACCATAGCGCCATCCACGCCATCAACTCCTTCTGGCACAGGAAAGAAAAAATAACCCTATGAACACCTCGGTGCGAGAATACTCTCTTGCCGAGCTTGCCCATCTCTGTGGAGCACTCCTCCACGGAGATGGTTCCACTATTATACGAGGCGTTGCCCCCATCACCAGCGCCGACAAAGAACACATTACATTTGTCGAAAGCAAAAAGTATTTACCAAAAGATCTATCGCTAATAAAAGCTGGAGCGATCGTGGTGCATCCATCCCTTGTGACTGAACTTCAGATGTTTCCACTCATTATCTCGCACTATCCAAAAGCGACCTTTGCTAAGATCGCTCAAATTATTCATGGAATAGGAACATCAACCCCATCAGGGATTCATCCTACAGCGTGGGTGGAACCAGAAACAAAAGTCGGCAACAATGTAGGAATAGGTCCTTTTGTTTACGTAGCTGGCGGAAGTGTCATTGGTGACAACAGTCGTATCATGGCTCATTGCTATATCGGGCAAAATGTAACCATCGGATCGGAATGCTTAATCTACCCGGGAGTCATTATTCTGGACAGATGTAAAATCGGGAACAGGGTCATCATCCACAGTGGAACTGTAATTGGAAGCGATGGTTTCGGCTATGCTCAGGACGAAACAGGCGAACATATAAAAGTTCCCCAGACAGGTATCGTTGTAATAGAAGATGACGTGGAGATAGGGGCAAACTGCACTATAGATCGAGCAACTTTCGGAGAAACTCGCATAAAGCGGGGATCTAAAATAGACAATCTGGTAACAATTGCTCATAATGTAACTATCGGAGAAGAGTGTATTCTAGCGGGACAGGTGGGGGTCGCCGGAAGTTCAAAAATAGGCAACAGAGTAATTATGGGGGGGCAGGTAGGCATTGCTGATCACGTAACCATTGGGGATTTTGTAATGATAGGGGCTAAGAGCGGTGTAGCCTCCGATGTAAAACCTTATATGGAGATCGTGGGAATTCCTGCATCGTCTAAAGAAGAAATATTTAAGACTCATATGAACATAAAAAGACTCGAACGTTTAAGAAAAACCGTTAAAGACCTTGAAGTTACGGTTAAAAAACTTTTGCGGGATTGGGAAAATGACCAAGGACGTTAAATGGGTTCAATCAATACTACCGCACAGATACCCTTTTCTTATGGTGGATCGAATAATCAACGTATCCACCGAAGAGGTTGTGGGCATAAAAAACGTGACCATTAACGAACCATACTTTCAGGGACATTTTCCGGACGAACCCATCATGCCCGGAGTTCTTATACTAGAAGCTCTGGCTCAACTCGGAGGTGTTTTAATCAGCGCCATCAAAGGTGAAGAAAAGGAACAGAGAGGCTACTTTGCCGGTATTGATAACGCTAGGTTCAGAAAACCCGTAAGACCGGGTGATCAAATCATACTTAGAGTGTCTCTGTTAAAGCACCGAGGTGATCTCTTCAAATTAAAAGGCGTAGCAACGGTTGATGATGAAATAGCTGCAGAGGGAGAGTTTTTAATCGCACTGAAAAAACCTTTTGAAGCCCAGTTTTAGTTTTTAACAGACAATAAAGGAGCAAATCCAAAGGTGATTCAAATTCATCCAACTGCAATAATCCACGACGGTGCAGAAATAGGTGAAGGAACTGTTGTTGAACCTTATGCCATAATAGGACCTAAGGTTATCCTAGGAAGAAGAAACCGAGTGGGGGCTCATGCGGTTATCGATGGCAATACAAAGATTGGGGACAACAACGTTATATTCCCGTTCGTTTCTATAGGGCTACCTCCTCAGGATTTAACTTACAAAGGCGAACCTACGGAAGTTATTATCGGCGACAGAAATGTCATTAGAGAAGGCGTGACCATCCACAGAGGTACAGCCCGAGGAACTGGTGTTACTCGAATCGGCAATGACAACTACTTGATGGCTTACTCCCACGTAGCTCACGACTGTTCCATAGGAAACCATGTTATTATGGCAAATTGTGCATCCCTTGCAGGGCACGTGGTAATTGACGATTATGCTGTTCTTGGAGGACTTACCGGCGCGCATCAGTTTGTGCGAATAGGAAAATATGCTTTCATTGGGGGATTAAGTGGAATTTTCATGGACATTCCTCCATTCATGATAGCTGCTGGCAACCGTGCAAAGCTCTACGGCCCAAATATTGTGGGGCTAAAGCGGGCAGGTTTTCCTCAAGAGACTACTCTAGCTATCAAACGCGCTTACAAAATTTTGTTTCGTTCGGGTCTTACTTTAAAAGCTGCTATTCAGAGAATACGCAGCGAAGTAATTCTTTGTAAAGAGATTGAGGAGCTAATAGCCTTTGTGGAAGCACCATCTAAAAGAGGCATTACACGATAACACGATGGGAAAAGAACCGTTTGCTGACACATTTATGAAACAAAATTGTGAATCCCTGAATTATTATGTTGGACTGATTGCAGGGGGAGGACAATTCCCTATTCTTTTTTCTAAAGCCGCCAGAGAAAAAGGCTTCTCTGTAGTTGCAATTGGCATCGAAGGTGAAACCAGCGAAGAACTATCTCGGTATGTGGATCAATTCCACTGGGTGAAGCTTGGAGAGGTAGGAAAGATCATAAGCATATTGAAAGAATCAGGAGTTCACCGACTGGCACTTGCCGGTCACATTGATAAAAGGCGAATATATTCTCGCATCAAACTTGATTGGCGTGGCGCTCGTCTTGCCATGAAACTCCTCACCAAGCACGATGATGAGGTCTTAAGAGCTTTCGCAGAAGAGCTAGAAAAAGAAGGAATTACTGTTGAACCATCAACTATCTTCCTCAATCATTTACTGGCTCCAGAAGGAGTTCTTTCCCATAGAACACCTGGACATCGCGAGTGCAAGGACATCGCCTTTGGATGGAAAATGGCGAAAACCATAGGTTCGCTGGATATCGGACAATGCGTTGTTGTAAAACATCAAACCGTGTTAGCTGTAGAAGCAATAGATGGCACGGATGCCACTATAATAAGAGGTGGAGAGCTGTGTGACAAAGGAGCGGTTGTGGTCAAGACGAGTAAGCCAGGTCAAGATTTGCGTTTTGATGTGCCAGCTACAGGCTTAAGCACTATTGAAGCCATGAAAAAAGTTGGAGCATCCGTGCTAGCCGTGGAAGCTGGTAAAACTCTTATGTTTGACCTTGACGCTATGATTGAAGAAGCTGATCGAGCAGGTATTGCAATAGTGGGAATAAAAGGACCCGAGACTTTGGAAAACCTTAGAGCGGCAAGAAAAACCACAATTAAAAACCTTATCGCAAAAGTTACCACCTTAGGCACCAAGAGCGAAAAAACAAATTCAGAAGCATCAATGAAAAACATCAGAATAGCTGTGGTGGGAACGGGATACCTTGGACAGTTTCATGTGGAAAAGCTACTTAAGTTACCTCACGTAGATTTCAAAGGCGTGGTAGATACTAATGAAAACAGAGCAAAGTTCATAGCCGAGCGGTTTAAAGTTCCTTATTTTTCATCTCATAGAGAAATTCTTAATCAGGTTGAAGCAGTCATTGTAGCTACGCCCACTGTAAGTCATTTTGATATAGGAAGAGATTTCATTGAAGCTGGAGTTCACGTGTTTATAGAAAAACCGATGACCCTTAACCTGGACGAAGCCGACCAACTCATTGAACTAGCCGAAAAAAGGGGCTGTATTATTCAGGTTGGGCATATCGAGCGATTTAATCCGGCATTTCGTACTCTAAAAGCACAGATTGAATCTCCATCGTTCATACATGCCAGGCGCTTAAGCCAATTTAAGGAACGAGGGACAGACGTTGATGTTGTAATGGATCTTATGATCCACGATCTCGATCTTCTATTTGCCCTTGTGCCTCACCAAATTTCAGAATTGTGGGCGGTTGGAAAATCCATCGTGACAAACTTTTCAGATACCGCCTTTGCTCGTATAGTCTTTTCCAATGGCGTTGTAGCTTACCTGGAAGCTAGTCGAGTCTTCAGCCAGGACATTCGTAGAATGGATATTGTAGATAATGGTCGATGCCTGGTGGCAGATTACAAAAACCGTGAAGTTTACGAAGTGCCATTAAAACCTTATGAAAACCAGGGGAATTCTAATATTCTCAGGTTCTTGGACGTTGAGCCTGGTGATGCCCTCTTGGAAGAACTCCAAAGCTTTGTAGAATCAATCAGGTCTGGATCTAAACCCCTAGTAGATGGTCAGACGGCAAGGAAAGCCCTGGCTGTAGCCATGGAAATTTCCAAATTTATTGCCAAGTCTAGTGCGGATTATAAGCAGTGAAGATATTTATCTCTGCTGGTGACCTTTCTGGAGAACTCTATGGAGTTGAGATTCTAAAAGGGCTTAAAAGCCTGTTTCCAAAATCGGATTTCTTTTCTCTAACAAAGGGTCTCATATCAGAAGCCGGGGCTATTCCCATTAGCTCGGTATCAAACATAGGGGTGGTAGGAGCTACAGAAGTCTTCAGTGAATCTAGAAAACTATACAAGCTTATAGCAGCTATTTTTAAGTTTTTTAATAGCACCCCTCCTCATGCCGTGATTTTAATAGATTTTCCAGACGTAAATCTCCACATTGTAGCTCGACTTGCAAAAATAAAAGGAGCTCGAATTCTGTATTTTATACCCCCACAGATTTGGGCATGGAGATTTTCTAGAATAAAGCTTTTGAAACGGTTAATTGACGACATGGTGGTTATACTACCCTTTGAGGAGACCTTATATAAATCCATGGGGATCAATAAGGTATCTTATTTTGGACATCCCTTGTTGGATAAGATTCAGGAAAAGCCTGTTTCACCAAAAATTGAACAAACAATAACTATAGGAATACTCCCAGGAAGCAGACTTTCTGAACTGCGACATCATATACCGATCGTAAATGAAGTTGCAAAAAGACTTAAGTTGATATATCCTAGGATTCGCTTTCTTCTGCCTGTGGCTCCTGGAATGGAAAAGATGATTTCCGATTTTGACATCTTTCCATCAATACAACCTATTAGTGGCTCAAAATTTCAGAGCGTTACACAGGAAGTGCTAAGCCAATGTCACTGCACTTTGGTAGCTTCAGGCACGGCAACTCTCGAGGCAGCTCTCTTAGAAGTGCCGATGATCGTTTTTTACAGGGTTTCTTCAGTAAGCGCTTGGATTGGTAAAAGGCTTATTAAAGTACCTTTTGTTTCTCTGCCTAATTTAATAGCAGGAAAGAGTATAATTCCGGAATTCATTCAACACTTTGACATAGAAGATCTTGTCGGTGCTATGAAGTCTCTCATTGAAGACTCATATAAGGTTCATAACCTGAGCCCGACTTCACCCTGGAACTGTCAAAAGCAAGCTTTAAGGGGAATCAGAAGCAAGCTTGGAAATCCGCCAATCATGCCTCGGATTGTTAATCATATCGGTGCTTTTCTTGAAGGAAACTAAGATAAGATCAAGAGGTTATTATTATGAAATCTATACCACCAGAAGAAAGATTGATTCTGGCTTTAGATGTGCCTACAAAGGAAGACGCTTTAAACATTGTGGCTCGGCTCGGTGGATATGTTCGATTTTTCAAAATCGGACTTCAACTCTTCATGGCAAGTCATTTTTATATGGTTGATTGGTTGGGCGATAAAGGATTCAATGTTTTTCTAGATTTGAAGCTTTATGATATTCCTAACACGGTGATACAGGCTTTATCAATTATTTCCCAGCATCCTGTAAGTTTAACAACACTTCATGCTGAGCGTTCAATCCTAAAGGCTGGAGTTGAAGCCACTCAAGGCAAACCAGGCATATTAGCTGTTACTGTTCTTACCAGCATGGATCCGGGGGATTTTGAAGCCGAGCATGGAAAAAGCGTTGAAAAAGCGGTGATAGATAGAACAAAGATAGCAATAGAAACCGGATGCGCTGGCGTAATAGCTTCTGGCAAGGAAGCTCCGATTATACGTCGAAACTGTGGGAAAGATTTTTTAATTGTGACTCCTGGTATCAGACCTAAATTTTCAGAAGAAAAAGATGATCAGAAAAGAACCGTTACAGCTTTTGATGCAATTCAAAATGGAGCCGATTATATTGTTGTAGGAAGACCAATACTTAAAGCGCCCGATCCTAAAAAAGTGGTTAAAGAACTTGTGCAAGAAATAGAGGACGCTATGAAGGAATGATATTTAGACGTGATAAAAAATTAGTACGTCGTCGAGTAAATCCCGGTCAGCTTAAAAAAGGGATGTTGGTAGAAATTCCTTTGCCTTGGTTTCGACATCCTTTCTGGCGTTCCAGGTTTGTAATCAAGGAAGACTCTCAGATAGAAAAAATCAAAGCTCTCGATATTCCATTTGTTTTCGTGTTAAGCTCAGAGGCTCATAAAAAAAACGATCTAAAAGTGTTCAATGAAAAAGACATGCACACTAAGGAGGTTCATCTACCAGAGATACCATCACCATCGTCGCCATCTCATTCGCATCACTTTGTAGAAGATCAAGATCAGGAAAAGATTTCCTCTGCTAAACTTTATCTCATAAAATACCAAAAATGCGAAAAAGCCTATGAGCAGACTATTAGCCAAGTTAAGACCCTTCTTAACGGTTTGCTTTTCTTTTCTGAAGAATCCCTTAAAGACGCTCAAAACATGATGAGAAAAATGGTGGATACACTGATTAATGACCCTAGCACAATGCTTTTCCTTATAAATGCGAAGAAAAAACAAGAAGAAGTATTCCATCATGCTTTGAACACTTGTATTTTAAGTCTTCTTCTTGCTCGAGCTGAGAATTTACCACCGGAGGATATTTTTACCATAGGGCTGGGTGCCCTGTTTCATGACATAGGAAAACTAAAAATTCCCAAAACTCTCATTCTAAAAACTCAGCCACTCACAAAATCAGAGAAGTCCTTTTTACAGCTACATCCTCAATTCGGACTAGAAATTGTTTCCAAGATTTCATCCTTTCCAGAAGAACCAAAGCAAATAATAGGAGAACATCACGAAACTCTGGATGGCAAAGGCTATCCAAAGGGACTAAGAGGCGATAAAATCGGAATTGCAACCAGGATAGTAAGCATAGTTAATATTTACGATAACCTCTGCAATCCGCCGGTCTTAGAAAAAGCCATGACCCCATATCACGCTCTGGCATTTATGTATAAAAAGCTTAATGAAAAACTTGATAAAAGACTAATGGAACTTTTTATAAGAATACTTGGTGTATATCCTCCTGGAACCATTGTAAAGCTATCCAGCGGTTCCGTAGGTATTGTAGTTTCCAAGTCGCCAAATCAACCCCACAAACCACTCGTAATGTTATATAATCCGGACGTCCCCCCATCTAAAGCCCCGGTAATCTCTCTGGAAGAGGAACCATCTTTAGACATTGAACAAACTATCCATCCGTCATCTCTACCTCAGGAAGTCTTCGTCTATCTTAATCCTCCGTTAAGAATCGCTTACATGGCAGATTCCTTTGCGAAAGACTGATGCTGCTGGCTTAAAAAATTCAAATCTAAGTTGTTGATTTTGGTCACCCTAGTGGTATAAGAGCACTTGACGGCGAGGAGTAGAAGGGGCGGGGCATTGGGATATCTGCAAGCAATTTTTCAAGGTTGTCTGTCTTTTTAATCGGGATTCTTAGCTCCCGTGTCCTGCTAAAATCCGCTATCAACAGGCTACCAGGTTAATAAAAAAGAGTATTATAATTTAGAGAAAAAGTCTCCGTTCAGGAGATAAAGTCACAGGCCGTCGGAGGATGGTTAAGGATGAAAAAACCTTTTATTGCAGTCTTTCTTTGTTTGTTATTTCTATGGTCCTGCTCCACTTTACAAACATCTTCCAGAGAAACCAACACCAAACAGCCACCAACTTTTACCTCAGCTCCTTTCTACTACGCTTACTTGAAAGCTCAAAAGCTTCTTGGTGAAGACAAGATAGCCGAAGCTATTGCGGCCTACGAAGAAGCTCTCAAAGGGGATCCCCAATCGGTGACCATTTTGAGCGAACTCGCTTTTCTCTACGTCCGTCAAGGTCAATATGATAAAGCTCTAACCTACATGGAAAAAGCCTACAAAATCGATCCAGCCAATCAAGAAATCCTGGTTCTTCTTGGTAGGCTATATGCCAGCACGAACCAAAAAAGCCAGGCAATCGATGTATTCGAGAAAGCTCTCACCTATTACCCCGATGCCCCGGAAATTTACCTCCTTTTGGGAACTCTTTATGCTCAAGTGGGAGATTTCGGCAAAGCCGTCACAACTCTTGATAGACTAACAGAACTTCTTCCTGACAATCCCTTGGCCTATTACTATAAAGCCAGAATATTCCTTGAAATGAAATATTACGACTACGCCGAGCTTACCTACAAAAAAGCTCTCGATATAGACCCATTCTTTCTGGAAGCCATGAGTGATTTGGCTTACCTTTACGAACTTCGAAATTCCTATAAAAAAGCTGATGATATGTATAAGAAGATGATTCTTATCGATCCTGAAAACCCGGAAGTAATTGAGCGTGCCGGTAACTTTTACATGAGACAGGGCAAACTCAATGAAGCTTTGAAACTCTTTGAAAAGCTTTCTTCTCTCAACAAAAAAGATCTTCAAAATAGGCTCAAAATAGGAATAATCCACCTAAAGCAAAAAAGTTATCAAAAAGCTATAGAAGATTTTTCTCAACTTCTTAAAGAAGAGCCCAAATACGACCAAGCATTATTTTACCTGGCCACTACATACGAAGAGGAAGGAAACATTGACCAGGCTATTGTTAATTATCGTCTAATTTCTCGGGAAAGTTCGCTCTGGAAGCTTTCTCAAGTCAGGCTCGCTTTGCTCTTTGTGAAAAAGAAAGACTACACTTCAGCTGTAAATATTCTCAAAGAAGCCATAGCAACATACCCTGATATTCCTGAATTTCACCTGTATCTTGGAATGGTTTATGAGGACAACGGGCAGTTAGATGAAGCCTTACGGGTGTTCAAAGAAGGGGTGGCCAGGTTTCCAAAAGACACGGACTTCATGTATCGAAAAGGGGTAGTGCTAGACAAAATGGGTAAAAAAGACGAAGCCCTGCAGGTTATGAAAAACATTTTAATTATTGATCCGGAAAGCCCTGAAGCACTAAACTATGTAGGCTATACCTATGCTGAACAGGGTATAATGCTTGATGAAGCGGAACGATATATAAAGAAGGCTTTGGAGAAATCGCCCCAGGATGGATACATTCTAGATAGTATGGCGTGGGTTTATTACAAAATGGGAAAATATCGAAAAGCTCTGGAATATATGGAAAAAGCTCTTAAATTCGCTCCAGATGATCCAATTATCGCCGATCACGCTGGCGATATATACAGGGCTTTAGGAATGAGGAAAAAGGCGCTTGAATTATACCAACGTGCTATTGATTTAGGTCATGACAAGGCTGCGGAAGTTGAAAAAAAGATACGAGAGCTTATAGGCAATGTTGAAACAAATTAAAATTCGAAATGCAATTATATTGATTTTGTGCATAATTCTGGAAGTAGGATGCGCAACATTTCGCTCGAAAGAAAAGACTGATGATTTTTTCTACAGAGCCAGCGATGTTATAGAAAAGAGGTGTGCTTACTGGCAAAGCTTTGAAGCTCAATTCTCTCTTAAGGTTAATGCTCCCCGTGACCCTAACCGTTATATATTATTATATTATCAAAATCATGAGTTCCTAAGACTTGATCTCATATCACTTTGGGGAAATACTATAGCCGTCATTGTTGTAAAACCAAAAGAAGCAACTATATGGATTCCCGCTAAAAAAACATTATACAAAGCATCTAATGTCGGCAACTTGCTTGAAAAACTTGCTGGTATTGAGGGTCGAATTATAGATGTTTTGCCTGTGGTAACAGGTTGTATATCAAATCAACCTGGACGATCTTTTAGAGTTTTATCTACAAAAAGCCAGGGATTGGACCTTGAGGGTCTTAAAATTAAACAAATCGATCGAATCTGGCAAATTGACTATTCTCCACCCTTTTCTTTATCTCCCGCCGAAAATTTACCAAAAACGATCCATATTCACACGTCAGATCTTGATATTAATCTTGAATTGCAAAAGATTAACAAGCGAGATTTAATTCCTAACAGCAGGTTTGAAGTTTCATATCCCCAGGAAACATCAATTATTGAATTATAAAGATGGAAACAAGACAGGACGAGAGCAAATATCGTTTTGTTGTGGACACCATGCTGGGCAAGATGGCAAAGTGGTTAAGAATAATGGGATGGGATACTATTGTGGCACCACTTAAGACCCCGGATCAAATAAAAAGTCATGTCAGGGATGGGCGCACAGTGATAACTCGAGCGCGAAAGTGGCATAAAATAAAAGGAGTAGTATGCCTTACAGCAAATAATACGGACGAGCAGTTAAGAGAACTCTTTTCCATACTCAACCTTGGATACGATCCCGATCTTTTTCTGGCAAGATGTGTCTATTGCAACCAGGAACTCAGTGAATGCTCGAGAGAGTATGCTCATGGAAAGGTGCCGGAGTATGTCTGGAATACGGTCCGAGAATTCTTCACTTGCCCGTCCTGTGGAAAGATTTACTGGCAGGGAACTCATGTATCTCGTATGTATGATCATATCAAAAATTGGCTGAATATAGAAATAACCAAAAAAGGAGGAATTGATCATGATGGATAACTTGCCCAACACTCTTCAGAGATTTGCAAAAAAGCTCATCATTTACGCTAGAGAATATGGTCAGATATTCTTGAAATGGACATGGAAAGTTATAAAAAGCCGTCGCTATGCCCTTCACAAGAGCCTTGCTAAAAGAAAGCTAGATAGGATGTTAAAGGAATTCGGAAATGAAGTTTACACCATTTCTATAAAAGAAGGGAAAACCGATTGGATGGAAACCCCATCAATTAAAGAGAAGATAGAGATGCTTCGTCTTACTGAAGCCAATGTGCAACATTTCGATCGACTTAGAGAAGACCTGGAAAGACACTTTGAGCTTCAGAAGTTACAAATCAAAAAGCAAACCGACGCTCTCATAAAAGCTTTGCCGGATTTAAAATCCGAGGAGGAAACATCCCAACAAAGCTAAGAACTTATGATCCCAGTGATGGTTTATACAAGGGGGCTATTGCCCCTATTTATTTTTTAAAGAAGCGCATTCTGATGGATCGCCGTGGATTTTTTCAAGAGCGTGAGGAATAGCGGCTTTGATGGCCGTAAAATTTTCCAAAGCTCCCCCTGGACTTCCCGGAAGATTAATGATGAGGCTTTGTCCCCTTATCCCCACCACTGCGCGAGAAAGCATAGCATTGGGGGTTTTCTTAAGGCTTTCGTATCTCATAGCCTCTGCCATTCCCGGAACTTCACGGTCAATCACCTTTTTTGTAGCCTCAGGAGTTACATCCCTTGGGCTTACACCGGTCCCACCATTTGTTACCACAAGATCACAATGCACAACATCGCACAAAAACTGCAGGATTTCAGCAATCTTATCGATCTCATCAGGAACAATTTTTACATCAACAACATCATACCCTTCCTGCGCAAGCACTTCACGGAGTCTATATCCTGTAAGATCATCCCTGAATCCGGCAAAACATCGATCACTAACGGTTACAACGGCTGCTTTCCACATTTTCTTTCCTCTCTTGAATGCTAATATCCTATAAGCCGTTAAGACTAACAGGTTCTGTAGAAGCAAAAATATTCCTTTTTTGCAGTTTTTTATTTAATAAAAGCCTGCAGGCTTTTCAACCTTTTAAGAAAAAGGCAGGCTTATTGATTTATGAAAAGGGAATTTATATCCACTTCCTGGTGAATTTTTGAGAATACACAAGGCTCCCTAAGTCTGTATGCTACTTATGGGAAAAGGAATAACCAAAATCAACAAGCAATTAATTGTTGTTGGCGGTGGAATTGGGGGTATTTTCGGCGCTATTTTGTTTAAAAGCTTGGGTTACGATATAACCATACTTGAGGCAGGAGAAAAGCTCGGCGGATGCGCATCTACTTTCGAACACAGAGGACTTTTGTATAACGCCGGTGCTACCACATTGCCGGGCTTTTCGTCAGAATACCCCATGGAAAGGCTATTCAGAATTATAAACAGTGATGGAAAATTCAAAACCAGGTTTTCCTATTTAGATCCTGTCTGCGAAGTTCATTTGTTAAACGGCAAGAAAATAGCAATTCATTCTAATCCTGGTATCACCCTGGAAGAGATTAATAAGGCCGTCCCCAGTAAAGAAAACGAAAAATTTTTCAATTTCGTATACAGAACAACTCGGGACGTCTTAACTACCCCGTTTTATTTTCCCCTTAATGGTGGTTTTCTTAGCACAATTAAATCAGTCCTTAACTCTTATAATTCACGATTGTTAAAATACCTTCCTCTTGCAAAAAAACCGGCTCTATCATTAATTCGAAGCTTTTACACTAAACTGCCAGAGGAGTTTTTAGAATTTTTCAGGGCGCAGAACTTCATAGTTGCTCAAACGCCACTTGAAAAAGCTTCAAGTTTGGCCTTCATACTAGCCCTGGGATATAACTTTACCGGTATAGTTGAAACCGAAAATGGAATTGGAGGCTTCTTAAACTATCTAGCAAAAGGACTTGAAGTTAGGCTAAAGTGTCCAGTAGAAAGTATAAGGAAAATCAGCGGGGGCTACTTACTTCAAACTTCCGAAGGAAAAATCTTTTCCGAAGAGGTGCTTCTTGCCATTCCGTTCTTGGAGGAGCTCAATTTATTTCGCAACAATTCAGATTTATTAAAATATTTCAGCAGGTTTTCCCAGATATTAAGTCCTTTTTCAGCCTTAGTGGTTTATGGCAAGGCAAAGAAAAAAATTATCGATAATCTTAAAGCAAGACATCATCTATTTGTCATTAAAAAAGATATTCTTCCTGGCACTTCCGGTTATGTTCATCTTTCCTTCTTGGATCAGCCCGGCGATTACGTAACCTTCACTGCTTCGACCCACACCCCACTAAAACTATGGTTAAACTTGAGTCAATCTGGATTGAAAATCGCCAAAAAGAAGCTTGAAAAAGCGTTAGTAAACATCATACAAAGTCGCCTGGATTTGAAAGAGGGGGATATCTACTATCATTTCTCAGCAACCCCTCTTACTTTCAAAAAATTTACAAGAAGATTTTCGCTTGGTGGCTTCTCCTTAACCATAGATACTCCCTTCTGGAAGATTCCAAACAACTTTACGCCGTTTCCGGGGCTTTATCTTCTCGGTGATAATGCTTTTGCGGGACAGGGTTTTATGGGTATTTCGCTAGGATGTCTAAATCTGTACCGGAAGTTTTGCTAACATGATAAAAAAGATTAAAATTTTGACTTTGGATGCATAAGGGGATCATAGTAAAAAGGGGGCAAGCCTGAATGCGAAAAAATCAGAAAAAAACCCCAACATGGGAGGTAATCATGGAGAACAGGAATTGTCCAAAGTGTGGGATGTTACCCGAGCTTCCAGAAATGCCCGTCACTATATATCTCTTCACAGAAATCGACTTTCTAGCTCAAAAGTTATTAGACAAACTAAGAAAAGCCAAAATAAACCTTCAGGTGGAAGAAACCCTTTTTACCGTTCCAAACCGGAACTTTACTGAATTAGTCAACCTACTAACAGATTTGTCAGAGGTTGAACAGGAAGGAATAAAAGTTTGTTATTCGAGCGGTGAACTATCTATTAGCTCCTTAATATCTTGTCTTAAGCCTTTGAAATACTTCGTTTCTACGCTTACCCATTCCGAATATTTATCCATGCTAAAAGACAACCGGTTTAAGGTTTACTTTCATCCTATTGTTAACTTCAAAGAAAGAGAAGTGTTCGGCTTTGAGTGCTTGATCAGAGGTGTTAATGAAAACGGTGAAATTGTAAGTCCTGCTTTTTTATTTGAGGCCGCCCGCCAAACAGACACTTTATTTTACCTGGATAGAACTTGCAGAGAAAACGCTATTAAAGCTGCCAGAACCAAAATAACGAAGGGATTCAATATCTTTGTAAATTTCCTACCTACAGTAATTTATGATCCTGTGTTTTGCCTACAAACTACAGTTAAATTGGCTAATCAGCTAAATATGGATCCTCAGAACCTAATCTTTGAGATAGTTGAAACGGAGAAGGTTAAAGACATAAAGCACTTAAAACGAATTTTAGACTTTTATATGCAACACGGCTTCAGAGTGGCTTTAGACGACATCGGGACAGGGTATAGTTCTCTTGATGTTTTCATAAAACTTTATCCTAATTTCATAAAAATAGGTAGAGATCTCATTGAGGACCTTGACAGGAAATCTCTCAAAAGAGATGTCGTCAGAGCTATGGTCGATGTGGCAGAGAAAAACGGAATCGAAGTAATAGCTGAAGGAGTGGAAAGAAAGGAAGAAGCGGAAACTCTAAGCGAGATCGGGGTCAACATCATGCAGGGGTTTCTATTTGCTAAGCCAGGACCTGAGCCTATTTACGAAATAAACTTTTAGGTAGATTCAATTCTAAACAAGTTTCTCAAAGATCATAAGTTAACTGTATTATGGCCATTTTAACCAATATGAGGGCGTTCAAAAATTTTTTCCCTGCAGGGTTGTTTTGGCAATAGGGTCACGGAGGGTGTTCGAAAACCATCCCTTATTTGGAATCCTCTTAATCTCCCCATATTTTGAGGACGTCGTAACAAAGTCGCGTTGTAGGAATTATTGTAGGGGCACGGCATGCCGTGTCCCTACATTTATCTGGTAAACCCAATATTGAGCTGTTTCCTGGCTACCTACGTCCGGAAAGGTCTTCCGAGTTGAGTTCCATCCCTGGGTTTTCCGTTTCTTTTACCACCCCATAAAAGAGGAAGTTTTACAACCCCATCAAGAGGTCTTGACTCTTGTTACAATATATTTTGCTTCTTTTTATTTATTTACTCTCCTTTTCTTTCTCCACCCTGGCCTGCTCTATAATCTTGTCTTGAAGTTGAGCAGGTACTTCCTCGTAGTGGTCGAATCTCATGATAAAAACGCCCCGCCCGGCGGTCATAGAGCGAAGGTCTGGCGCATATCTTAGCACTTCAACCATGGGCACAAGCGCCTTAATGATCTGCTTCTTACCCTTGGACTCCATGCCCAATACTTTTCCTCTTCGCCCGTTCAGATCGCCAATAACGTCGCCCATACAATCGTCCGGCACAGTAATTTCCATATACATGATCGGCTCTAGAAGCACAGGCTTGGCATCCATTGCAGCCTTTTTGAAAGCCATTGAGCCGGCTATCTTAAAGGCAAGTTCCGACGAATCCACAGGATGGAATGATCCATCAACAAGATCCACTTTGAAATCGATAGTTGGATAACCGGCAAGCACACCCTCCTGAGCAGCCTCAACAATACCCTTTTCCACAGCTGGAATAAACTGTTTGGGAATTACGCCTCCAACGATCTTATCTACAAACTTGAATCCCTCACCTCTTGGAAGAGGTTCAATCTCAATCCAGCAATCGCCGTATTGACCTCGACCTCCCGTCTGCTTTTTATACTTCCCCTGCACTCTAGCCTTACCCCTTATTGTCTCTTTGTAAGGCACTCTGGGAAGCCGCAGGTTAACTTCGACGCCATATTTGCGTTGGAGCTTGTCAACGGTGGCCTCGATATGGATTTCCCCCATGCCGGAAAGGATCATCTCCTTTGTTTCATCATTACGTTCAAGTTTAAGTCTCACATCTTCTTCCATAAGGCGAGCAAGAGACGAGAATATTTTTTCTTCATCACCACGGCTCTTTGGTTCAACGGCAAGCGAGTAAACCACAGGGGGAAGTGGAAGCAGACCATACAGAATGGGTTGTTTTTCATCACAAAGTGTATCACCTGTCATGGTATCCTTAAGCTTTGCCACAGCAACAATTGAACCGGGGCCGGCTTCGGAAATCTGTTTTTGAGACTTCCCCTGAAGGAGCAAAAGACTTCCAAAACGTTCTTTTGATTTCTTGGTGGCGTTGTAAACTGTGGAATCGGAACTTACCGTCCCTGAAAAGACTCTCATTATGGTAAGACGTCCCGCATAAGGATCGTTTAAGGTTTTAATAACAAGAGCACTGAAAGGTTCTTCTGGTAAAGGTTTTCTCGAAATCGGCTGTCCGTCAGATGTTTCCCCTGCCCTTTCACCTCTATCCATCGGGCTTGGGAAGTATCGAGCCATAAAATCCATGAACTGAACGACACCTATACCGGTTACCCCAGATCCGCAAAGTATGGGGACAAGTTTACGATGTGTAATAGCTGCTATAAGCCCTTTTTCAATCTCTTCTGGATCAAGCGCGCCCTGTTCCAGATATTTTTCCAGTAGTGTATCATCAGCTTCGGCTACTCGTTCTATAACTTGATCTCTGTAAGCTTCCACATCTCCGGCGAGGTCACCGGGGACATCTTGAATATTAAACTGTTTTGATTCAGGTCCAGGATAAACAAAGGCCTTTCCGTGCAAAACATCCACTACACCTTTGAACTGCTCCCCTAATCCAATAGGAACGGTAACCGGAACGCATATATCACCGAAGTTGCTACGAATATCTTCCACTACACGCTTGAAATCCGCTCGATCTTTGTCCACCTTGCTTACAAAAATTACTCTTGGATGTCCCAAAGTATCTGCAATTTCCCAGACTCGCTCAGTTTGGACCTTAACACCATCGACGGCGTCCACAACGACCACAACTCCATCGGCTCCTTGAAGAGCCGTCTGAGTCTCAGCGATAAAGTTAAAATCGCCTGGTGTATCTATAAGGTGGAAAGTGTATTTATTCCATTCAAAGGTGTAAAAAGCAGAACTGATGGTAATTTTTCGTTTTACTTCTTCGGGCTCAAAATCCAAAACGGAATTACCTTGATCGACCTTGTTCAGTCTTGTAGTTGCTCCGGACATGAATAGCATAGCTTCGCCGAGCGATGTCTTTCCTGCTCCTGTATGAGCTCCAAGTGCAAAGTTTCTCACTTTTGTCAGATCTTCCTTCATTGCACTCCCCGCTTTATTTCACAGTTCGATGATCTTCAACACCCCTTACCTTACTTATTCTTGCGCATTCCTGCTTAACAAAATCCACAAAAGCAACTCATCACCGATCTACTTTTTGTCTTTTTCTCCGCTGGTTACAAAAACCTGAGGATTTATGTTACCGGAGTCAGGTCCTCCGCATTCTGGTATGTAGCAAGTAACATCGATAAATTCACACTTCTCATTACAGGAAGGGCATACATCAGGCGGTGTAGCCGCCTGAAGAACATGTCCACACTTGTTGCATTTCCAGTTAGTCATTTTGCCATCCTCCCGAAATTTTTAATTTACAAAACTACTCAATGACATCTGTTCTTCTAAGGTACCCTCGCAATTGATCATGAAATCCCTTAGGTGCTACAAGCAAGAAATCCCGCACGCGTCGCCCATCTGAATATTCGTTTATGTAGAATTTTCCACCTTCGAAAAATTCCACAGACCCGCCCGCTGATTCGAGGATAAGCAATGGAGCCACCATATCTCTGAAAGCCACATTATGGATTACAGCTCCATCGGCTCTCCCCTGAGCCACATAACAAATATGAGCCCCAGTGCAACCAAGATTTCGGATTTTTCCAGGAAATGTGGTCTTGAAATGGTCATGAAAACGCGAGTAAGTAAAAAGAAGACTTTCATTATTGGTAGGTTCTGTGTCCACAATCTTTTTTTCTTTGCCATTAAAATACATAGCACCGCCACCAACAGCAAGCCACATATCACCGGTAGATGGCATAAAATAGGCACCCACAATGGGCCAGAAATTTTCCAATAGAGCAAAGGACATACCCCACATAGGGATACCCGCCTGATAGTTCGCTACTCCATCCAGTGCGTCGAAAACCCACAGATATTTTCCTGTATCATGACGATAACCACTGCTAGTTACACCATCACCAAAAAGGAAATGTCCAGGAAAAGCCTTTTCTATCTTGGCACGGACGAAGTTTTCGAGTTTCATTTCAAAGAAAGTCACCATTTCTTCATCGAACTTTTTTTCTATTCGTCCTTTGCCGTAACCTTCAAGAGCGATATTTCCAGCTTCATGGAGCAGCTCAACAACGAATTCTTTTGCTTTCTCAACGCTAAGATCTCCTATCACTCTCTATCCCCCTCTACCACTAAATCTCGGCTCGCCTAAGGTATTGTTCCCATCTTTCATCTACATCCTTCTGGAAGGATGCGATTTGTTCCGGGGTCATTTTTTTGAATCGTCCCTGAAGTTTCAGGTATTCATCCACTGGCCTCTTGCGTCCAGAACGAGCCATTGTAAGACTTCGTCCCGTAAGACGTAATTTGCCGTCTTCTATTTCAAACAAAACGACCACACCAGTTTCCACTGCAATACGGCCTATTTCTACGGTTTTATTAGTCGGAAATCCCCAACCAGGTGGACAAGGAACATAGAGATGTATAAACCGTGTGCCTCGAATATTTTTTGCTTTGGAAAGCTTCTCATAAATGTCCCGAGGATAAGCGGAGCAACAGGTAGCCATATAGGGCAGCTTGTGAGCTTCCATAATAGCGAGAAAATCTTTTTTAGGTTGTTGCTTAGGTTCTACAGGGGTTGTCGTGGTGATGGCTCCCTCAGGTGTTGCGCTAGATCTCTGAACACCAGTATTCATGTAAGCTTCATTGTCATAGCAAATGTAAATAAAATCGGTCTGGCGTTCCGCAGCTCCACTCAAAGCTTGAATTCCCATATCGAAGGTGCCACCGTCGCCAGCCATACCAACAACAACATAATCATTTTGCCCTGTTGCTTTAAGTCCCGCAACAAGTCCCGATGCCGAAGCTGCTGTGCTTGCAAAGGTTGTATTTAAAGCATTAACTGCCACAGGAGTTTTGGGATAGATACCGTGAAGTATTGTAAGACAGCAGGCCGGAAGAGTTATTATAACTTTAGGACCAAGGGCTTTTAATATATAACGGTAAGCTAGAGTAAGCCCACATCCTGCACAGGTTCTTGTGCCAGGAAGGACATATTCTCGATCGGGAATCTCAACAAACGGCACGCTCATAGGTATACTCCTCTTCATGCCACCACAGAGGACGTTCTCGAGGGGCATTATGGAATACGGCATTACAAATGCCAACAAGATCTCTGGGTTTTACATCCTTTCCTCCAAGTCCAACAACCCAAGACCATATTAGTGAATAAGGCGAAGTTCCAAAACTGTAGATAGCCGCTTTGGTTTCGGTAGCGAGTGGAGTCTCATAACCGTAACTTATGGCCTTCTCCACAACAATCACCTTTTCTAAGCCCGAAAGCACTTCTGCAAGTTCTTTAGCCGGAAAAGGTCTAAAAACTCTAAGTCCAATAACTCCAATCCTAATACCTTCCTTACGTAATGCATCTACAGCTTCCATTGCTTCACTGGTAAGTGAACCCATGGTAAGAAAAACTGCTGAAGCATCTTCGGTTTTATATTTTGTAAAAGGAGTATCATAGGTTCTGCCAAAAAGTTCTCCAAAATATTTTCCAGCCTGAAGGATAATCTCAAGGGCGCCCTCATGAGCCTTCTGCATTCTACGACGGATGCTCATGTAGTCAGGCCAAAGTTTACCATCAACACCAGGTATTAACTCACCCATAACGACTGGGTTAATGTTTATAGGGTTTTCCGGATCGAGTGAATAAGGGGGTTTTTTGGGTGGTAAATACTGATCTACGAGTTCTTGGGACGGAACATTTACAGGCATTACTGTATGAGAAAGCCTAAATCCATCGTAACATACCATAACAGGAAGATGCACTGTTTCGGCGACTCGGTAGCCCATAATTACATGATCCAGAACTTCCTGATTGTTTATGCAATAAAACTGGATCCAGCCCGTATCTCGCTGGCTCAAAGAATCTTGCATGTCGTTAAGGATTGTCCAGGGAGCGCCAAGCCCTCGATTGGTAACCGGCATCACAATGGGAACCCTGGCGCCGGCTGCCCAGTGAAGTTGTTCATGCATGTAAGCAAGTCCATTAGCTGCCGTGGCCGTGAAAGCCCTCGCTCCTACAATGGAAGCCGAAATACAAACCGTCAAAGCTGAGTGTTCGCTTTCAACTCTTACAAACTCTGCTTTAAGCTCCCCCCGCTCAACATATTCTGCCAGTACCTCCGGTATCTTTGACTGTGGGGTAATAGGATAAGCAGCCACCACCTGGACTCGGCAAAGCTTTGCTCCAAGGGCTGCAGCTTGGTTGCCCGTAATAATCTGATATTGTTCCACTTTCTCCCCTCTCGCTCTTAAAAAATAACCTTTCATCGCCAGGGTTTATCCTTATAACTCAAGACAAAATTCTTTACAATCTTTTTGGAAAGGCTGTTAGAAAAAGATTGTGGTGATAAGCATCGCAATTACTATATCGCAGGAGCATAGAATGCCGCGCCCCACCTGTTTAAATAGACAAGATTTTCGAACACTCTGAGCACTTGCGGAGCTTGTAAATTCCCGGTATATATTAGGGACCCTCTGGGACATCCCTTAGGCAACCACATAAGAGTTACTCCCCACAGTCCTTTTCAAACAACATTATCTTTTTGAAGCTTTAATAAGAAAAAATCGGAACCGTTTTTATCGTCCGCTCTAACACGTGGAAAACGAGATCAAAGGAAATGTAAGTCACTAAAGAAGTTCAAAAAGAGCGTTCGAGATAAAAAAGGCACCCTTAAAATCTCTTTCCGGGTGCCCTGTCTGAACTAATTTAAGTTACGAAAGAAACTTACTTCTTACCTTTTGCTGCGCGCTTGGATGCCTTAAGAGGATTGATTTTTTCTTGCTGTTGCTTGGAAGTTTCAATCTTTACATGAGTAGCCATGTTGCAGGGACCAGTTTTCCACTTAATCGATGGATTGGGATAAATAGTGCAAAACTTTCCTCCTTCCACCTCGGTAATTCTCTGGCATCCTTCACATTGCTCTACAATAGGATAACAGGTTCCGCCGTTGTATCCACATCCAGTCGGAGTCATAAAAGCGCATTCTGAACCGGCTCTAACTGTCTGGCAAATCATTTTGATAACACCTCCTAATTTTCACTTTTCTTCTTACCGAAGTCAGCCGAATAATAAGAATGGTAAAAGAGATGTCAAGTTTTTTCTATTGAATGATAATTTAAAATAGGGTAATCAGTCAAATAATGATTCTCGATCAAAACGAAATTGTATTGATGAGGAATAAGATATGAGCCAAGTAGGCGCATCGAAAAGGCTGGGCCAGCTTTTGATTGAAGAAAGCCTGATATCAAAAGAGCAACTCCAGGAAGCTCTTAACGAGCAGATGCGATCTCGTGAACGCCTAGGAGCAATTCTTATAAAAAAAGGTTTTATAAACGCGACAGATCTTGCTGTAGCTCTGGCAAAACAGCTTAAACTTCCCCTTGTAAACCCTCTTAAAATCAACATTCCCGATGAAATCCAAAATTTGATTTTGCAAGAAACGGCTGAAAAATATCAGGCTGTTCCTTTCGGACTGACTGGGAATGTGCTTCATGTGGCAACATCAGATCCTACAAATCGTCTTATGGCTGATGACCTGCGTTTTCTTACTCAAAAAGCCATTAAAATTCACGTAGCCCCGGAAAATGCCATAAAACAAATTCTAGAACACAGAAAGGCTTCGTCGAACGATTCGCTGGATGAAGCGCTAAGACTACTTAGTGATGACATTGAACTAACAACGGAAGGACCAGAAGATTTAGATCTAGCGGAAATCCAAGGAGAAGCCGGCGATGCTCCTGTTGTTAAGCTGGTTAACTCCCTACTCACAGATGCCATTCGTAAAAAAGCCAGTGATATTCATATTGAGCCTTACGAAAAGACACTGCGCATTAGATACCGTATTGATGGTATTCTTTATGAAATCATGCGTCCTCCTGTGAAATATAAAAATGCCATTTCGTCTCGTATAAAGATCATGAGCAATCTAGACATAGCAGAACGCAGGCTTCCGCAGGATGGAAGAATTAAAGCTAAAATTCTGGGTAAAGAAATAGATTTTCGAGTTTCCTGCCTTCCCACTATATTTGGTGAAAAAGTAGTGCTTCGAATTCTTGATAAATCGAGCCTTCAACTTGACATGACTGAACTGGGATTTGAACCTGATCAACTCGATGCCTTTAAGAGAGCAATCTATCAGCCTTACGGCATGGTGTTAGTCACCGGTCCTACAGGAAGTGGAAAAACTACTACACTTTACAGCGCTTTAATGGAATTAAACAAAACGGAAAGAAATATTTCCACAGTGGAAGATCCTGTGGAATACAATCTTCCAGGTATAAACCAGGTTCAGGTCCACGAAGCTATAGGACTAACCTTTGCTGCAGCTTTAAGAGCCTTCTTACGACAGGATCCTGATATTATCATGGTGGGCGAGATTCGAGACTACGAAACAGCAGAAATTGCAGTCAAGGCAGCTCTTACGGGACATCTTGTATTGAGCACATTACACACAAACGATGCTCCCAGCACAATAACTCGACTCATAAACATGGGAGTAGAACCCTTTCTGGTTGCTTCGGCCCTAAATCTAGCTTTAGCTCAAAGGCTCGTAAGGAAACTCTGCAACCAGTGCAAAGTAGTGAATGATGCGATTACACCAGATATACTACTTGACATAGGTGTGCCAGAACACTGGATAGAATCTGGGTTTACATGTTTTAGCGCTAGAGGCTGTGTTGCCTGCAACAACACTGGTTACAGAGGAAGAGTTGCTCTTTATGAAGTAATGCCTATCCACGATGAATTGCAGGAACTAATACTGGCAAACGCTCCAGCCGCAGAAATAAAAAAAGAAGCCATAAGGCTTGGAATGAAGACTCTAAGGATGAGCGGGCTTAATAAGGTTAGAGAAGGTATTACGTCTATCGATGAGGTTATGCGGGCAACGGCTAAAGATTGATAAAAGACATCTAAGGAGGGGATCTTGCCTGAATACGTATGGGTTGGTATTAATCGAAGAGGTGATAAGGTAAGTGGGCTTCTTGAAGGCGTTAGTGAAGCAGCAATAGAGCAGATTCTAACCCGTCAGGGAATAAAAATATTAAAGGTTAGACCTCGCCCCAAACATATTTCAGAATATCTTCCCTTTCTTAGCCCAAGAGTAAAACTGCCCGAAATCGTAATATTTACTCGACAGCTTGCAACAATGATAAACGCTGGTGTTCCCATAGTTCAATGTTTGGACATATTGAGAGATCAGACAGGCAATATAACATTCAAAAAGACGCTAAGAGATATAAGGGAAAACGTAAAAGGTGGACAGACATTATCAGAATCTCTATCAAAACATCCTAAAATCTTCGACGAACTCATGGTGCACCTTACTCGTGCCGGAGAAACAAGTGGTGCTCTGGACATCATAATGAATCGACTAGCCGACTATTTAGAAAAAGTAATGGCTCTTAAGCGTAAAATCAAAGGAGCAATGGTATATCCCATCGCCGTGATCTCTTTCGCAATTATCGTGCTGATGGTCATGCTTGTGTATGTTATACCGATATTTGCTAATATGTTCAAAGATGCTGGCCTTGCGCTACCTGTTCCTACTCTCGTGGTTATTAATATCAGCACAGCGTTAAGGAGTTATATCCACTGGATCATTATAGGAATTGTGCTTTTAATCTTTATTATCGTTAGAATAAGGAAAACAGAGCGAGGACGGCTTTTAACGGATAGATTAATTCTAAGGATTCCCGTTATAGGAGAGTTAATAAGAAAAGCATCTATTGCCCGCATGTGTAGAACTTTGGCAACACTTGTAGGTAACGGCGTTCCTATATTAGATAGCCTCCAAATTGTTGCAAGAGTTTCAGGAAATAGAGTTATAGAACGAGCTATTCTTTACGCTCGAGAAGAAGTAGCAAGAGGGCGTGGACTGGCAGATCCCGTTGAAGAAACTCGGGTATTTCCCCTTATAGTTCCAAGAATGATAGCTGTGGGCGAGACAACAGGGGCTCTTGACAGCATGCTCGGGAAAATAGCGGACTTTTTTGAAGATGAGGTTGATAGAGCTGTGGAAGCTCTCACATCTCTTCTTGAGCCATTGTTTATCATAGTGCTTGGTGTTATCATAGGCGGTCTCCTAGTGGCCATGTATCTTCCAATATTCCAGATCGGACAGGTTATTGGAGCACAGGGGGGTTAATAAACACAAAAAACCGTTCATCTTATGAATATCACCTATGGCGATTTTATACGCCGGTTAGCTATTCTTATTACCATCCGGTTTCTCCTTGGCATTGTTTTTCTTATTGTCGTGTTCATATTCATAACCCGGGGGAAATACGATTTTTCTTCTACGATATTATTACCATTCTACGCCTATGCTATTGCTCTCCTATCTTTTACCATCATTGGAGGGATTCTATTTCTATATTTCAAGAAACAACCAGAAACTACCAAAAAACCTAAGCCATATGGTTACATACAACTTGCCTTCGATATATTTTCGGTATCCCTTTTTGTTTATCTTTCAGGAGGCGTAATTAGTCCTTTCGCAGCTTTTTACATTCCCCTCATTATCATGGGAGCTATGTTATTTGGACTAAGAGGAGGAATATTAACAGGGGCAATATGCTTTATATCATATGGTTCTATTCTTTTATGCCAGTTTTACGGAATTTTCGAAGTTTATCATTATCACCTGAGCATCGTTGAAAGATCGTTGATAACAAACCTTTTTCTTCCCAATCTCATGGTTAATATTGTAAGTTTTGCTATAATTGCCATTCTATCCGGCATTTTTGTAGAAAAATGGCACATTGCCGAAGAACGTTTCAAATCGAGTTTTGCTCAACTCAAATTTCTTAGATCTTTACATGAAAACATACTGGAAAATATCCCTTCAGGAGTAATAGTTATAGATCTAAATAAAAATATTATTTACGCCAACCGAATGGCTGAACTCATCCTAGGTTTACCTGGTAATAAATTGCTAAAAAGCTCCATAAACAACATCATTGCCTTCCCTTTCAGATTAGAAGAAGTAACATTCCTTGCCAGAAGAGAATTAAACTATAACGATCCATCAACGGGAGAATTAAAAATTATTGGCTATACTATTCATGCACTTAACCTGACGGAAAAGGCACGAATATGGATTCTTCTATTTCAGGATCTGACTGAAGTAAAACGTCTTCAAAAGGACATGGAAGAAGCCGAAAGAATGAGTTTCGTTGGAAGAATCGCGGCTAACATAGCTCATAATATAAAAAATCCACTTGGCGCCATTCATGGTGCTGCTCAGCTTATAAAAGAAGAACAAAACCTTCTACCACCTGTGCTGGTTAAGGCTGGAGATATTATAATCCGAGAAGCTCGCAAGATAGACACCATTATGCAAGACTTCCTGAGACTTAGCCTTGCAAGCTTTCCAAGGTCATCTAAAGAGCCTATCAATGTGTCTTATGAGATTGAAAAGTTAAGACAAAAATTCTACGAATATTTTAATCAATCAGATCATTATCACATAAGTATCAAAACGGAACTACCAGATGATGCTCTAATTGCCGTTAATTCATCAGATTTTGAAGTTGTGATATGGAATCTCTTACTGAACGCAGCGGATGCCATGCCAAACGGGGGAGATATAGAAATAAATATTTCTCTGTCAAGTCAATCACCTACTGGGTATGTAGAAATTTCCATTAAAGATCACGGAACCGGGATACCACCCGAAATCGAAGAAAAAATCTTCCAGCCATTTTTCACCACAAAAGCGAAAGGAACCGGATTAGGTCTTAGTATTGTGAACCAAATTGTGAAAAAGTATAGAGGATTTATACAGTGGACATCTAAACAAGGCGAAGGATCAATATTTTCTGTCAGTTTTCCTCTAGAAAAAGGGGAGAACTGAGAAATATGCGAAGTCACCGCTTTACAGGATTATCAATAAGATTATTCTCAAAACGCTCAGTGGTTAACTCACAGGGAGAATTTTAGAAGCTTTATTAGTCCTTTGATGGTGGTGGAAAACTCTCCTTTACTACTTGGATAGATAGGGGCATAGCACACGGGAGAATTTCCGAACAACCTCTCTTATCCTCTTGCACACCAGGGGTGCAGTGATTATATTAGCACTCGGTTAAATCGAGTGCTAATCAAGACCAAAATTATACTGCCAAAAGGAGGGAGAGGAGAGTATGAAGCTGAGACCGCTCAACGATCGAATTGTGGTTAAGCGGATTGAAGAAGAACAGAAAACTGCTGGTGGAATCATAATCCCAGACACCGCTAAAGAAAAACCCATACGGGGAGAAGTTATAGCGGTCGGCGGCGGGAAATTGCTGGAAGACGGATCAAGAAAACCTCTTGATGTTAAGGTTGGTGACCGAGTCCTTTTCAGCAAATACGCTGGAACAGAGGTTAAAGTTGGAACAGAGGAATTGCTCATCATGCGCGAAGATGACGTCCTCGCTATCATCGAACAATAAACATCTCATCTGGAAAGGAGGACAATTTAAATGCCGGCAAAACAAATTATCTACGATGTTAAGGCTCGAGATGCCCTGCTTCGAGGAGTTAACGCTCTTGCTGAAGCCGTCAAAGTGACCCTGGGTCCCAAGGGACGTAACGTAATTATCGAAAAAACTTTCGGAAGCCCGCTTGTCACCAAAGACGGCGTAACCGTTGCTAAAGAAATAGAGCTAGAAAATAAGTTCGAAAACATGGGCGCCCAGATGGTGCGTGAAGTGGCAAGCAAAACAAGCGATGTCGCTGGAGACGGCACTACCACGGCTACCATATTGGCTCAATGTATCTACTACGAAGGATCCAAGCTCGTAGCAGCCGGTGCTAACCCCATGTCCCTCAAAAGAGGAATAGATAAAGCTGTAAAAATCGTCGTTGATGAACTCAAAAAACTAAGTAGCCCCGTCAAAGACGAAAAAGAAATAGCCCAGGTTGGCACCATATCCGCCAATAACGACCCCACCATTGGCAACATCATAGCCGAGGCTATGAGCAAGGTTGGTAAAGAGGGGGTTATCACCGTCGAAGAAGCCAAGGGAATGGAAACAACTCTTGATATAGTCGAAGGAATGCAGTTCGATAGAGGCTATATCTCGCCCTATTTCATTACCGATCCGGAAAAAATGGAGGTCGTCCTGAACGATCCTCTCATCCTTATTCATGACAAAAAGATCAGTAGCATGAAAGATCTTTTGCCTATTTTGGAACAGGTTGCCAAAATGGGGCGCGCTCTTCTCATTATAGCCGAGGATGTGGAAGGCGAAGCGCTCGCAACTCTCGTCGTTAATAAACTTCGAGGCACCTTACAGGTTTGTGCCGTTAAAGCTCCGGGCTTTGGCGATCGTCGCAAAGCCATGTTGGAAGATATTGCAATACTTACGGGTGGACAGGTTATCAGTGAAGAAAAGGGCATCAAGCTCGAAGGTGCCAAGTTGACCGACCTCGGGCGAGCCAAAACCGTTAGAATTGATAAGGACAACACCACTATAATAGATGGAGCAGGTGACCGTAAGTCTATAGAAGGTCGAGTGAAACAGATTCGAGCGCAAATTGAAGAAACCACGAGTGATTACGACCGCGAAAAACTTCAAGAACGCCTTGCTAAGCTTGTCGGCGGCGTGGCGGTTATCAGTGTTGGAGCCGCAACAGAAACCGAAATGAAGGAAAAGAAAGCCCGAGTTGAAGATGCGTTGAATGCTACTCGAGCTGCCGTCGAAGAAGGTATTGTCCCAGGCGGTGGAGTTGCATACATCCGCTGCATACCGGCTCTTGAAAAAGTCACCTTTGAAGGTGACGAACAGATGGGTCTTAACATTATCAAACGCGCCTTGGAAGAGCCAGCTCGCCAGATTGCTAACAACGCTGGCGAAGAAGGATCGGTAATCGTTCAAAAGATCAAAGCCGGCAATGGAGCTTTCGGATATAATGCCGAAACAGGCGAATTCTGCGATATGATCCAGGCTGGGATTATCGATCCCACTAAGGTAACTCGCTCAGCTCTCCAGAATGCCGCGAGTGTCGCTGGCCTGATGCTTACAACCGAATGTATGGTAGCGGAAATCCCAAAGAAAGAAGAAAAACAGCCCGGTATGGGCGGCATGCCTGAAATGTATTAATCAATAAGAAGAGGGCACGTTGCAATGTGCCCTCTGTCCCTTCCTACCAAAGCTTCCAACACCCAGACCAACCAAAAATTTTCCTTAATAAGATCTGTTTTTTATGAGGCTGTTCGAAAAAGATTTCGGCGATAAACTGCGGTTGCCCTATCGTAGGGGCACGGCATGCCGTGCCCCTACACATGATGCTATTTCAACCAACGATCTTGTTCCAGCGTCATCAAGACGTAAGAGTTTAAAAAGATTACAGATAAAGGATAATTTCTGAACACTCTCTTGTTTTTTATTGACCAATTCCCCATTAATGGTTCAAAAATTCTTTCTCTCTAAAACTCGTTACGGAGGTGCAATCAAAAAAATGGAAAAGGAACTCTATTTTTACGAACCCCTTACCCTGACAATGCGCCGTGGAGTAAAAGTCAACGCTATTCTTCATGCCCGACAATCGCCATATCAACTCATAGAAGTCGTAGAAACCGATGATTACGGCAGAGTTTTATTTCTGGACAGGCGTTTTCAAACTTCAGAAAGAGAGGAGTTTTTCTACCACGAAAGTCTTGTCCATCCCGCTATGATGTCTCACCAACAGCCCCAGTCCGTTCTAATAATAGGTGGAGGAGACGGTGGTGCCCTGGAAGAAGTGCTAAAATACCCAAGTCTAACTAAAGCAACGATGGTGGAACTAGATGGCGAAGTGGTGGACGTATCCCGCCGTTATCTTACATCGGTATGCGGTAAGGCTTTTAGCGATCATCGAGTAAATCTTGTTATAGGCGATGGGCGAGCTTTCCTCGAAGGCACAAATGAACGATATGATGTAATCATACTGGATCTTACCGACCCTATGGAACCATCCAAATACGTTTACACCAAAGAATTTTACGAACTATGCCGGGATCGATTAAACCCAGGAGGCATACTTTCATTACATAACGATTCGCCTTTCTTTTATCCTGAGGCCTTTAACGTCATAACCAAAACTGTAAACTCCGTGTTTCCCCATCAACTCCAGTTCATTACGTTCATTCCCGGTTATCTTCTCGATTTCGCATTCTCCATTTGTTCACCAACTCCCTTTCCAAATTTGACTCTTAAAGACCTGAGTAACCGGTTTGAAGAACGAGGGATTGGAGAACTTCTCTGGTATTCTCCTGAGCGTCATCTAGCACTTTTCCAGCTTCCGGGCTATGCAAAAAAAATACTCCAAACTCCCTGCTCTATATCTACAGACTCTAATCCTTACACAATAAAAACCCCAGAACTTGACACTTACGTGAAATGAATCCCTCAAGAATTGAAGACCTAATCGAGCAGGCTCGGGAGGCTTACATAGCCTACGAGCCCCTGTTAAAACACGCAGTTAAAGAATTCATGGAAGAAACTCTCAAGGCTGTAGAAAAGTCCCGGGTCGTTTTCCAGCGTTTGGGTGTAAGCGAAATATGCCGCCAATGTGATAAAGAAGAAGGAGGAAGCTGTTGTGGTGCCGGAATAGAATATAACTACACAGTTCCTCTATTGATCGCAAACATGCTCGCCGGTGTCAATTTGCCTATTTCCCGTTTCGATGAAAAAAGCTGCTATTTTCTCGGTCCTAAAGGATGTATGCTTCTTTTTAGACACACTCTTTGTGTAAATTTCTTTTGTAAAAAACTTTATGATTTGCTGGGAGCAGAGCAAATAGTCCTGCTCCAGATGACCATAGGTGACGAAATAGATCTTACCTTTAAGCTTTGCGAAGCTATATACAAAATTATGCAGACCAGTAAAAAGCCATGATTAACCAGAACACAGAAAGAACTCTTCGAGCCGTTGCCGAATTCTTCAACAACATCAAGATTGGCTATACAGGACACAGCGGCTACAGGAAAACTACTGATCTCTACGTCCTTCTTAATGCCTGTCAAGATCTAATAAAACAAGGCATCCTTACTCCACAGAAAACCGTGTTTCTTGACCTTGGATGTGGTGACGGGCGAGTAAATCTCTTTATGAGCTATTTAACCAGATGGTCCATCGGAATTGAACTTGAAGATTTCATTTACGATGAATACCCACTAAGGAAAAAAGAGCTCGAACATTACCTAAAGGATCGCAACTGCCTGCCTCTTCCGCCAAACATTTTCATCCTAAACGGCGATTCTCTAAACCGTGAAACCTATGATAGATTATTTAAATATACATCAACTAGCCTGAAAGACATCGATATCTTTTACACTTACATTACTCTTCATGACGTTTTTGCCGAATTTATTGCTAAGGAAGCCAAGCCGACAGCATTTTACATGGTGTATGGCTTCAATGCCATTCTACCAAGATATGAAGGCTTAACACTTGTAAGCCCTAATGTCGGAGGTCAGGGCTTGATAGCTCTTTATAGAAAGGAATAACGTTGAAAATATTATTCTACTGCCAGCACGTTCTGGGCATTGGGCATTTTTTCAGAAGCTTTGAAATTGCCAAGGCTCTTGCTCCACACAATGTACTCTTTGTAGAGGGAGGACACCCCTTTCGGGACATCACTTCACCGCCTCATATTAAAAGAATTTTCCTTCCACCACTTATGATGGACGAAGAATTTGAAAAATTTAATCTGGAAGGAGAAGAACTAGCGAGAGTTCAAAATGAACGTAAGGAAAAGCTACTTAGAGCCTACATCGAATTTTCTCCAGATGCCGTAATCATAGAACTTTTTCCTTTCGGGCGGAAAAAGTTTTCCTTCGAACTTATACCGTTTCTTCAGCAAACAAAGCTAAACTCCAAAAAACCGCTTGTTGCATGCAGTCTGAGAGATATTCTTGTTGAAAAGAAAAATCGCGACAGCTATGAGAGCTGGGTTCTCAGATACATCAATGATTTCTTTGACCTGCTTCTAATCCACGCTGATGAACGAATTATGAGGCTTGATGAGAGCTTCTCAAGAATAGACAAAATTTCTGTCCCCATTTTTTATACAGGCTTTGTAGCTAGACAGCCGACAAGACCAATAACCGTAAATAACCATAAAAAAGCCAGAAAAATTGTTGTCAGCACGGGTGGAGGCAAGGTAGGTAGCGAACTTATAGAAGCGGCAATTATAGCCCTGGGAGAGATTAAAGACTCTTCTATCACAATGGATGTTTATTTAGGTCCTTTTCTGGATACACAGAAAAAGCAAAAGTTGGAAGCAATGGCTGGTCATGACAGCCGCATTCAACTTAAACCTTTTGCCGTCGATTTCCTGGAAGTATTGCTTCAAGCTGATGTTTCTATCAGCATGGCTGGATACAATACGGTAATGGATCTTTTGAACACAGGCATCTATGGGATTCTTTATCCTTTTAGACAAAATCGTGAGCAGAGGCTTAGAGCCGAACGGCTTTCTCAATTCGGAAACTTTGCCATTATTGAAGAACCGGATCCAAAACTATTGCGGCAAGAGATAGAAAAAGCCCTGTCGCAGGAGCAATCCGAAAAAGTTAAACAGGAAAGTCAACCCATAAATTTAAGAGGTGCGGAAAGAACCAGAGAAATCATCGAGGCAGAATTAAACCGCAGGAATACTTCTATCAATTGATCGATACTGAATAGCCTCGAAGAGATGATAATCATGAATTTCGTTCTTTCCTTCCAAATCAGCAATTGTTCTGGCAACTTTTAGAATACGATGATAAGCTCGAGCACTGAGTTTAAGCTGCTTCAATGCTTCTTTTATAAGCTTTTTTGAAGACGGCGTGAGACTGCAAAAGGTGTCAATATGGGAAGCGGTTAGAGCCGCATTGCAGAAGATTCCTACGTCTTTTAGCCGCCTAAGCTGAACTTCTCTTGCTCGAATCACTCTCTCCCTTATGAATTCTGAAGATTCTTCACTCCCCTTTCCTTCCACAAGATCGTCATACTCCACAGCGGGCACATCTATGTGAATGTCGATTCTATCTATGATGGGACCAGAAATGCGACTTCTATATTTTGCAACCTGAGTAGCAGAACAGGTGCAGGTTTTCTGGGAATAACCAAAATAGCCGCAGGGACAAGGATTCATGGCAGCAACCAGCATAAACCGAGCAGGATAAGTGATCGTGGTTGTGGCTCTAGCAATGGTAACCTTTCCATCTTCCATGGGCTGGCGAAGCAATTCCAGAACATTACGACTAAATTCGGGAAACTCATCCAGAAACAGAACTCCATTATGGGCCAGGCTTACTTCGCCAGGTTTCGGCACAGAACCGCCACCAATGAGTCCCGCATAGGAAATGCTGTGGTGAGGCGACCGAAAGGGTCTGGTGGTTATCATAGGAGCATCGCTCAAGAGTCCTGCAACACTGTAAATACGAGTCGTTTCAAGAGATTCTTCAAAAGTTAACGGTGGAAGGATGCCTGGAAGTCGTTGAGCGAGCATAGTTTTTCCTGCCCCGGGTGGTCCAATAAGAAGAACATTGTGTCCTCCTGCTGCCGCCACCTCAAGCCCACGCTTAGCATGGTGTTGCCCTCTTACATCAGAAAAGTCGAGATATGCATTAAAGGTTTGTTCAAAAATCCTAGCTCTATCTACTCTATGAGGACCTATCGCCTTCTTGCCACTAAGAAACATCACAGCTTCTCTAAGATGCTTTACAGGATAGACTGTTAGATGATCGCCCACAAGAGCCGATTCTGATGCGTTTCCTTCTGGAACCATCAAGGCTTTAATCCTATCCTGACCAGCTCTAACCGCCATAGAAAGAGCCCCATGTATGGGCTTTACATATCCATCCAGAGAGAGTTCTCCAGCCATAGTGATAGAATTTATTGAAGACGGTGGTATGCATCCGGCTGCTGTTAGAATCCCTACAGCAATGGGAAGATCAAAGCTAGCGCCTTCTTTTTTAAGTTGAGCAGGGGCAAGGTTTACAGTGATACGCTCTACGGGAAAATCGTAACCGCTATTCTTTATGGCTGATCGAATCCGTTCTTTGCTTTCCTTAACCACATTATCGGGAAGTCCTACAATATTAAACTGTGGCATTCCAGGCGAAAGATCTACTTCTACTTCAACAGGATAGGCGTCAATGCCTACAATGGTAAATGTAAAAACTTTTGAAAGCATAACATCTTCTCTCTATGTTAGTGTCTTAAGAAATCGTTGTCAGGTCGCCACGGAATAGTTGAAAAACTGTTTTTCCTTCTGATAAACTTCTATTGTCAAATACTACATTTCATCCTCTTGAAAAAGAGGAAAACCACCCATAGGCAGAAGCACCTGAAGCAATTACATGGGAGAATTTAAGCCATGGAATGCTATTACAAATTGCTTGGATTATCTTTTGACGCATCAGAAGAAGACATTCGGCGATCTTTTCGCCGTCTGGCTCTCAAATGGCATCCAGATCATTGTAATGATCCGCAAGCTAATGAACGCTTTCAGAAGTTAAGAAAGGCTTACGAGACTCTCATCAGACCATCAACAAGAGAGAGCTACAACCGTTCCATGGGCTATCCCCCTCCGGGAAAAAACTCAAACGGCAATGGAACATCGCAAAAACGGACAATTCGTAGCGCATCATCTGACATAGCAAAACAATACGAGCAATCCATTCAAGAGAGAATGAAGGAATACTTTGGCATATCATGGGAGAAATCGAAAAGGTGCTGGTGGCGAGATCTTCGCTTTGATATTTACTTAACACCGGAACAGACTAAGGAATCGAGACTTGAGTCGATATCTTACGTAAGACTTGTTTACTGTCAAACCTGTATGGCTAAGCCGGGAGTATTCAGAGACTGCACAGCCTGTGTAGGTCGAGGCTTTGTTGAGGAACCCTTCACTTTGGAAGTGTCTATCCCGGCGGAATGTCCTGCCGAATACAGCATCTACTATCCAGAATTAGGTGATCATCCATCACCAGATATGCCTCCCGGGGGATTGATAGTAAAAATTCATGTAGTGTCATAAAGCCTACCCATCCCGCACTGAAACTATTCTAAAACTATCCCCTATTTGGGATTTTTTAGTCCCCTACGTTTTGAGGACGTTGGAACAAGATCGTTGGAGTAACGGATCATTGGGATGGGCACGGTCAGTTTGACCAATCCCCTCCCACACCACCCGGCATGCGGGTCCGCACCGGACGGTTCGAGAAGTTGAATCGGCCCTTCGCCACCATAGGGCAGCTACTACGGCATCTGCTCACTTCTCGCTCCGGCTCACCACCATCACCCTTTCAGGCGCATGTAGGGGCGACATATGCGTGGCCCATTTAATAATTTGGTGCGCCCGTGCTGGGCGCAGAGAACGGACGGCGGGGACGCCGTCCCTCCTAAAACGGCGGTAAAATATTGGGATGGTCGCCCCCCTCGGCGACCGATGCAACTGGAGGACTCTCACCTCCAGGAGCACGTCCATGCCAGGCGCACCGCATGTAGGGGCGACGCATGTGTCGCCTCTACAATAGGGCAACCGCAAGAGTTATCAACGCGATCTTTTCCGAACATCCTTAACCCGCACTTGCACATTTCATCAAAGTTTGCTAATCTCAAAAAACCTTTGGGTAAAACATTTATAAAACAAGGGGAGGATCTATGGGCGCAGATAATGATTTGACTATGGCAGTTAAGGCGCTAAAACTTGGAGCCAAGGTAAGGGAACTAAGAACTAAAAATCGCTATACTCTTCAAGACCTAGCTAACAAGACAGGACTGTCTAAGCCTTTTCTCTCTCAAATAGAAAATGACCATGTTGTGCCCCCTATTGCAACTCTTCTAAAGCTGGCAAGAGCCTTTAACGTAAGTCTTAGCTATTTTTTTCAGGACGAAACAACAACTCAAAAAGTGTCCATAACCAGGCAGAGTGAACGCATAAGAGTTGAAAGACGTCCTCATCACGAACGCGAAGGAACCGTTTCCTACATTTACGAATCTCTAGAGACCAAGAAAAGAGATAAACACATGGAGCCCTTCTACGTTGAGTTTCCCCCTATTAGTGTGGAAGAAATGAATTTTACCTCTCACGAGGGCGAGGAGTTTCTATACATCCTGGAAGGGAGAGTCGAATTCAGAAGCATTGATATGGTTGAAATACTTGAGGCAGGCGACAGCATCTATCTTGATTCCTCAATAAGCCACGCCTTTCGGTGCATTGGTGACAAACCAGCCAAGGCTGTAGCAGTAATATGGAGCAAGCCCTGAATAAAGCTCTGAGCAGCAGTTCTCCAGCTCGTTTAGGAAACGTTAGGGACGAAAAACACAAAAATAAACGTCTCGTGGTTAACGCTAACTATAAAATTCCCTCCACGGGATTTTGCATATACAAGCCATCCCGGCATTTCTTCGCTACAACATTCAACAGCCGGGGAAAAAGCGTTTTTTAGGCTGTCATACCAGGCTATCATTATTGCTTCTTCGTGTTTGCTTTTTGCGGCTTCATCTGCCGCTTTGAATGCTGTAGCAAAATCAGCATTTTCTAACTGAATTTCTACAACTGGAACCCAAAACATCGATCGATCAGGCTTGAATGAACATTTCATAACTTCATCTCCTTCATTTAGAATGCTGTTCAGTTTCTTCTATCCATTTATTCACGCGTTCCTTGCCGTAAGCTTTTTCCCAGGCTGAAAGAATCTCATCTATTGGCACATCGGCTCTCGTGCCATGAAAAGCCACATATTCCATGAACCGGCGAGGCTCCCGATTTGTTCTGGTGGTTATCTCGCTTTCACCAGCCAACAATCCACCCTTAGATGCCATTTCCACTTCGTCAAGCGGTGGTGCATAAGCCTGAAAGACCGCATCATGGACTCCGTCGAATTCTAGAGGAGGAACACCGAATTTGACGCAGAGTTCTCTGTGAAAGGTGGGAGAAGCTTTAATCCACCGCCCATTAAGGAAAAACTCCACATAACCGTGATACACGAAAAGATCCGAACCCAATCTCTCCAGAAAACGCTTCGTTGCAAGATGATTTCTCACATCGGCGAAACCAAGCCGGCAGGGAATAGATTGAGCGCGAGCGAGAGCACAAAGAAGAGACGCTTTAGGAACACAAAAGCCCCTTCTTCGTTTCAATACTTCGCTTGCTCGGTAATGTTCCGTCTTATGAAACGGGCTATAAGGATCATAGATGATTTCGTCCCTTACCCAATTGTAAAGCCCTATAGCCTTTTCAGCAGTAGATTCAATGTTCCCAGCAATTTGCTTAGCAAGATCTCTAATGGAAGGATGATCACTGTCAATAATGGATGTAGGTTGTAGATATTGAACCAGGTCTTCTTGAGTCATTCTCGGTTCCTCCATCGCCATCAATCCTCTACTATTAAATTAAGCTAACCACCCTGTTCAACAAAGCAATAGCCCATCAAATTACTTCTTGCAACAACCACTGAATTAAGCAAAAGTTTCTAAATCAAAAGCAAGCAATTACAATGGATAAGGCGGGGAATTGGGTATGGTTTGGATGAGCAAGCGTATTGGTCGTATTCTGGAATTTGCCAAAGATTTCCTGGCTCCTCGGCGGTGTCCCTTATGTGGAGAGATCATCTGGTCTAAAAAGCCTTGTTTCTGGTGTTCCTCATGCTGGGAAAATCTGCCCTGGCTTAAACCGCCTTTTTGTTCAAAGTGTGGAGATCCTTTTTACATTTTCCCCGTAGAAAATCGTTCAGAAGAACTGTCTCTATGCGGTGAGTGTCTTACGACATCGCCACCATACGACATGATACGCTCCGCCTGTGTTTACGATGGAATCGTAGCAAAGCTCATAACGGGGCTTAAATACGGAAAGCGGCTTTACGATGTCCCAAGCCTAGGAGAACTCTTAGGGGAAGCAATCTTTAGATGGCTTAGAGAAGAAACAATAGATCTTATCGTCCCGATTCCCATGCATATAGACAAATTAAAAGAGCGAGGATTTAATCAATCGGTTTTGCTAGCAAAAGATCTTGCAAAGCGAGTTGGAATTCCATGGAATCGCTCGGTGCTTGTAAAAATAAGGAATACGCCGCCCCAGGTTAGACTCCATAAAACGGCAAGAAAGAAGAACCTGAAGGGAGCCTTTGCTGTTCACGAATTATGGTCATCGCGATTAAGCGGGACCACCGTGCTTCTTGTTGACGATGTTATTACAACTGGCTCAACAATATTAGAATGTGCTAAGATTTTGAAAAAAGCCGGCGCATCAAAAGTTATTGGACTATCTGTGGCAAGAACTCGAACATAAAAACGAGGTTTTAGGCGATGGAAATCTTTAAAGCCGTGGCATTGCAGTTCTCGGTAGAAGAAGGCAACCTGGAAGCAAATATTCAGAAAGTGGACCTTTTAGGGGCACATCTGGAGTCTATTGAACCCAAGATTGTTGTTCTTCCGGAAATGTGGGCATCTGGCTTCGATTACAAAAGGCTTCCTGAAATAGCTTCTAGAGCATCTTATGTTCTGGAGTGGATGTTTAGATGGTCCATCAAATGGAATGCAGTTCTAGTGGGATCAACAGCGGAAAAATCAAAAAACGGTATAGTCAACAGAGCTTATATAATTGATCCTCAATCGGGCATAGTCGGAACCTACGATAAAGTTCACCTTTTCTCGCCTCATGGAGAACATCTTCATTTTACTCGTGGATCTCTTCTGCCGGTTGTTCAAACATCTATATGCCGAATTGGGGTAGTAATTTGCTACGACATCAGGTTCCCGGAAATATGCCGCCTGGTAGCCTTGAAAGGTGCAGAATTCCTTTGCGTCCCGGCTCTATGGCCTCAGGCAAGAGTTTCCCATTGGCGAATTCTACTTCGCGCCAGAGCTATCGAAAACCAGCTATTTGTTGTGGGATGTAACGGTTGCGGGAAAATTGGCAACATGGTTTATCCTGGAGCATCGGCCATCATTGATCCCTGGGGTGAAGTGCTCGCCGAAGGGGGAAGTGATGAGGAAATCCTGATCACCACTATTAACCTGCCAACAATCGAAGATGTCCGGTCTAGAATTCCATGTTTTCAAGACCGAATAGATCCGGCAAAATTAGGTTAAGCGGAGATGATTTGTTCTGAGAGTGTTCTAAAAAAATTCGTAGTAAATTGTAGGGGGGCGATGCATGCGTCGCCCCTACAGTTATGTGGTGAATCATATATTAAAGAAACATAAAACATAAAACTAATTTAAGGGCGACGCATTCGTCGCTCCTACAAATCTATACCTATGCAAAGGCAACTCTGTATGGAAAAAATTTTTCGAACACTCTTCATCAATCTACAAAAAATCTCTCACGGGAGATAATTATCCTTCTAACGTTTCTTTGTGCTTGCAATCTCAAGCCGTGCATGATAAAGGAAGGTGGGACAGGGACTTAGTCATGATGACTTTCGTTATCGAATGACACAAACATAGAGGAGGAAAAACGATGAAAGTATTTGTTGGAGGATTGGCTTCGGCGTTTTTAGGCATAATCGGCATCCTGATGTTCTTTAAGGAATTCCTTCACATTCTTGCTGGTGCCTTGCCGTTAGTATTGCTCCTTGGTGGTATAATGGCTGCTTACCTTGGATATGACGAAGTAAAAGATCAAATTAATATACCATTTTTAAAGAAAAAAAGCGGTGACGCCCCTGAAGCAACTTCATCCGCAGGAAGCGAAGATATAAGCAAATACAAAGAAGAACTTCAAAAATACAAAGAAGAAGTAGAGAAGCTCAAAGCTGAGCTTCAGAGCAAATAAAAATCGAAGATTTTCAAAAAATTCGAGAGCCTTATAAAAACAATTTCAAATCCCATCGTAAACCGCCCTAAATATCAAGGGCGGTTTTGATTTTTTAAGAATGTGCTTCTGCCCAGTTTAATCCATTCCCAACATCCACTTGAAGAGGCACTCGCAGGGAACAAACCCCTTCCATCAGATTTTTAACTATCTCACCTACATCCTTACAGATTTCTTCTGGAACTTCAAAAACCAGCTCATCATGAACCTGAAGAATAAGCATTGCTGCTGGATAGTTTTTCTTAAGCTCCCGATGAATATTAACCATTGCTTTCTTAATGATATCAGCCGCCGTGCCCTGAATAACGGTATTAAACGCAAGTCTTTCGCCTTGCTGACGAACCGTCTTGTTTTGACTCTTTATCTCTGGAATCCACCGCTTCCTGCCAAAAAGAGTCTGAACAAAGCCCTTTTCACGAGCCAACTCTATTGTTTCTTCAAAAAACTGTTTAACCCCTTTATATCTTTCAAAATATCTATCGATGATCTGTTTGGCTTCAGACTGGCTAATACCAAGTGATTTTGAAAGCTTATAGGGTCCCATCCCATAGATAATCCCAAAATTAATCGTCTTAGCCTGGCGTCTCATCTCCGAAGTGACATCTTCGATCGGCACATGAAAGATCTCCGAAGCTGTTCTATTGTGGATGTCTTCTCCAAATTTGAAAGCTTCCACAAGTCCATCATCGCCACTATAGTGAGCCAGAATACGAAGTTCTATTTGGGAATAATCTGCAGCGATCAACCTATAACCCTTCTGGGGTATGAAGGCTTCTCGAATCCGACGCCCCTCCTCTGTTCTTATAGGAATGTTCTGAAGGTTTGGGTTGGAGCTGCTGAGCCGCCCCGTAGCGGTTACAGTCTGGTTGTAAGAAGTGTGTATCCTTCCTGTAAAAGGATTAACAAGCTCAGGAAGTTTATCCACATAAGTGTTTTTAAGCTTTGCAAGCGTGCGATAGGCAAGAATCTCCTGAGCTATGGGGTGATGAAGAGCTAATTCCTCCAAGACCCTCATATCGGTAGATGATCCTGTCTTGGTTTTTTTAACGATCGGAAGCTTGAGCTTGTCAAAAAGCACGACGGCTAACTGCTTTGGAGACTGAATGTTAAAGCGCTCTCCCACCATACCATAGATGCGTTCTTCCTGCTCCTGGAGCCTTACTTCAAACTCTTTGGCTAGATCCCGGAGTTTTTCTGCATCTACCAGCACACCGTTAAGTTCCATCCGAGCAAGAACTTCGATAAGAGGAAGTTCAAGATCGGTGTAAAGCTCCCACAGAGATTCTTCATCAAGACGTTTTTTAAGAACAGGTATCAGCCGCTGCACAACCTCGGCATCCGCTCCGGCATATTCCGCTGCCAATTCTAAGGGCACATCCTCAAAGGAAATTTGTTGCTGTTTTCTTCTCCTGGACTCTGCAGGAGTTTCATCTTCGTCATTGCCTTCATCATCATAAACCGGGGTGGTAACTTCACGGTAGGTTTTCATTATTTCCCCGAGATAACGTTCAGCCATCCACTTGAGTCCATGAGTTCGCTGACCGGGGTCGAGAAGGTAGCTCGCTACAATAGTGTCAAATCTTATTCCCCGCAATTCAATGCCATACCTTTTCAAAACCATCAGTTCATACTTGAGATTCTGCCCATACTTGGAAATTTTATCATCTTCAAGAACTGGCTTAACGGTGTCTATGAACTCCCCTACCCTCAACCCCTCTTTATTTTTTCCTTCTTTGACAACAGACACATAAAAGGCTTCCTGCGGCTTAACCGAAAAGGCACAACCAACAATCTCCGCCAGCATAGGGTCTTCCGAGGATGTTTCCAGATCGATAGAAACAGCTCGATATTTCCTGATTTCCGCTACGACCTGCTCAAGTTCTTCCATGGATCTGACAATTGTAACCTGTCTTGCAGGTTGAGAATCAGCCATTTGAGGAACAACAGCTTCGCTTTCACGGGGGGAGGAATCTGACATAAAAGCAGAAAGTTCTCTTAGAAAACTCCTAAAACCGAGTTCTTCATAAAATTCCTTCAAAGCCTCTATCTCAGGTTCTCGCTTCGTAAACCTTTCCAGATCTATAGATTCGGCAAAGTCTTCCTTAAGAAGAACAAGGCTTTTTGAAAGAAGTGCTTCTTGCTCATGTTCCAGGAGACGTTTCTGAAGTTGAGCATCCTCCGAGAGTTCTCCTCGATGTGCCGCTTCGAGCAATTCTTCAAGGCTTGGATACCGTTTTAGAAGTTTCACAGCCCCCTTTTCTCCTATGCCCGCAACTCCCGGCACATCATCGCTTTTGTCGCCAACAATAGCAAGGAAGTCTGTAACCCTGGAAGGCGGAACCCCTATCTTCTCTTCCACAGCTTTTTCGTCATACCATTGATCTCGCTGTGGATCCCACTGAATCACCCGGGGGGATTCGATCAACTGGTGCAAATCCTTATCTCCGGAAACTATCACTACATTATAACCTCCTTCTTTTGCCCACCTGACTGCCGAAGCAATAAGGTCATCGGCTTCATACTGAGGCTCTTCCCACCGGGGAATACCCATAAGATCTATAAGCTTTTTTATATAGCCAACCTGAACGATGAGATCTTCTGGCATTACTTCTCGTCGTTTCTTGTAATCAGCATAAAGATCATGACGCAATTTTTTCCCCGGAGCATCAAAAACCACGCAGATGTATGAAGGATTCTTTTCCTTGAGAACCTTGTGTAGCATTTGAGCAAAGCCGTAGATGGCTCTGGTAGGAACTCCTTTTGGGCTCGTTAAAGCCGCCTTAACACCGTAGTAAGCTCGATAAAGATAAGAACTCCCATCAATCAGATAAATCGTCTTGTTCTGGTTTGCCGTCATTCATTCTTCCTCCATTAAGGGGTGGGGGAAGATATTCTAAGTTTACATTACTCATTGCGCGAAAAATATTTCCCCTGATTTTACTATTGGTTCTGTAAAGATTCCCGAGAAGTTCCTTGATCAAGGCTCGCCTGCCCTTAGATGCTGAGGGACAAGGATTTGCCACGCTAGGAAGTCCCTTTTCTTTTACAAATCTTTCAATTTTTTGCGCCGGCATGAGCACAAGAGGGCGAATGACCACCAGTTCGCCGCCAAAAAATTCCTGCCGTGGTAGCATTGTGGAAATCTGTCCTGAATAACAAACATTCAGGAAAAAGGTTTCTATGATGTCGTCCTGATTATGTCCAAAGGCTATCTTGTTACATCCGCGATTCCATGCCGCTCTAAAAAGCATCATTCGCCTGAGTCTTGAACAGAGAAAACACGGATTTTCTCGATTTTCTTTGCTGTGAGCCTTCGTCCCAAAATCTGTTCTTATAATCTCGTAAGGTATAGAACTGTCTTTTAACATAGTTTCTACGATATTCGGCATTTCGGGATCAAACCCCAAATCCACATACACAGCAAAGAGTTCATAACGGATGGGAATATAGCTTAATCGCTCTTTCAGCATGTAAAGAAGCAGCATACTGTCTTTTCCGCCAGAAAAGGCAACAGCGATTCTATCTCCATCATCTATAAGCCCATAACCGTGAACAGCTTTACCAAAAAGATGTTTAATTTCTCCTTCCAAATAAGCGCCCATTTGATATTTACAACCCTTTATCTGTTTACTAAAGCACATCAACTGTTGATCCCTGAACATTAAGATATTCCACTGCCCTTTTAAGCCCACCGAGAGTTAAATCCTCCATGTGGAATATGGAAGCGATGCGGCGTATCGTTAAGCTTTCATACCTCCAGAGATCCTTTTTTATCGGGTTGAGCCATACGCTTGCCGGAAAAGCTTTCCTTAGCTCCTGAAGCCATTGATAACCCGGTTTTCTCACTGCGCTGAACATATCTATGGATCCAAAGGATGCCATCAGTTCCGATGGCGCCATATTTGCGTCGCCGATGATAATAAGCCTTGCTTTGGGACCAAGCTGGAGGAGGTCATCCCACTTCAAAGGTTTCGTGCGTTGAGGATCCTTATAAACAACGCCGTAGATACAGTTATGAAAGTAATAATAGCGAACATGTTCAAAGGTATCTCGAATCCTGCGAAATATTGTCTTCACCAGAGGAATGTAAGGGGTCATGGAATATCCACCGTTATCAAGCAAAACCACTATTTCAACTTTATTACGGAGTTCTCGCCTGAATATAAGCTCGATTTCACCACCATTTTTCGCCGTGCGATAGATTGTTTCATCCACATCCAGTTCAGCGAGAGGACCTACAGGACGAAGACTTTTCATACTTGAAAGCACCTGACGGAGGTTTTCCTTTGTGAGAGGAGCATCGTCGGCGTAGTTTATGTATCTTCGCTCCCCTATGACTTTTCTGGCTGTGCCATGAACGCTCGATCCATAAACTCGAATACCTCCATCCTGGGGCGAAGAAGCACTGTGCCCAAAAGGCGATCCACCTCTGGTGCCAACCCAGCGGGATCCCCCTGAGTGGGCTTCCCGCTGAGCCATAACAGTTTCCCAGAAACGGCGTATAAGTTCTTCCATGGGTAGCGACTCAGTTTCCTGAAGGCTTAATCGTCCCGCTCTAATTTCCTCATCAAGCCATCGCTTAAAAGGCTTTGAATTAAAGAGATCCTCCCATTCCTGAAGAATCTTTGCCCCATCTCGACCGTAAAAATATGCCGCAAAGGTTTGTTCAAACAGATCGTAGTGTTCAACTCGTTTTACAAATATGAGCCTGGTCACAAGGAAAAGCGAATCTATGTCCCGCACAAGACCTTTTTTAACAGCTTTATAAAAATCCATGATGCCGTGAAGAGTTACCGGAATGCCGGCGTCACGGAGCTTGTAAAAAAACTCTATCATGGTCAAAACCTTTCCTTCCGCCCAATTCCTTTGAACTTCAGAATATCTTCTGTTCGCTTAAGTAAAGTCCCAATAAAAGGTATATCTCTACCGGCCCCGGGACCACCCAAACCAGCAGATCTCATGGCGCCGATCCAATCTAAGAGTTCAGCCGTTGCAGGAGGTTTTTCAAATTCCTGCTCTCTCAAACGATAAAAAACCGTAAGGCAGGCATCCAAAAAGGCATCGGAAATGTCGGGGTAATGAAGCTTAACAATTATTGCCATTTCTTCCGGCGACGGAAAAGGAATGTAATGGCAGAAGCATCGACGCAAAAAAGGATCCGAAAGTTCGCGCTTGGCATTGCTCGTAATGATTATAATGGGCTTTACCTTAGCCTGAATCTTATGGTTGATTTCTCGAATGATAAAAGAACCTTCTTCCAGCACATCAAGAAGGTTATCCTGAGTGTCGGAATCGGTTTTATCTATTTCATCAAGGAGAAGAACTCGGCGATCTTCTGCAATGAAAGCTCTACCTATAGGACCAAAACGTATGTAATCCCAGATATTGTCCACGTTTCTGCCCGAATTTCCCGCGCCAAAGCGGGAGTCGTTCAGACGCAAGACCGTATCGTAAACGTAACAGAGTTCTTCTCCTTTGAAAGTTGATTTACACCGTGCTTCCTCCATTTTAAGGTTCAAAGCTCTAGCGATTTCGTAAGCAAGTCTTGTTTTGCCGGTTCCAGCTTCTCCGGTTAGAAGAAGCGGCTTTTCCATTGAGATGGCGATGTTTACAATCTCCCGAAGTTCCGGGTTAAGATAATACCGATCAGTGCCTTCAAAACGAAGAGTTGTCGATGCTGTTCCCATGTTTCCCCCTCTCTTACGTGACATTGCCTTTAGAGCATCCTCGTAAGATAGCTTCTCAATTTTTGCCATTTTTGGCAATAGCAAGTAAGACTACAAACATGCTTTCACAATTTTAAGGAAATTTTACTAAAAATACTTGACTTGGTATTTCAATTCATAGTAGAAGCTTTTCGCCTTTAAGGTAAGCGTCCCCATCGTCTAGCCAGGTCCAGGACACCGGCCTTTCACGCCGGCAACAGGGGTTCAAATCCCCTTGGGGACGCCATAAAAATTCTTCCATTAAATCTCCACTTATGCTACATGTCCCATGATCCTCCAAAAAAACAGCGTCTTAACCCAAATCTCAGGGATGTTCTATGATCCAGCTAAGGAAGTTTTCTTTATTCGTTCTATTTCTCGTTCTAGGGTTGAGCCCACCTACTTACGCTACAACTCCCTACATTGTTGGAATCTACGAAAATCCACCTCTAGCTTTCACCGAAAACAACGAACCGAAGGGGTTCCTAGTTGAACTTCTAGAGTACGTCGCTCGAGAAGAAGGTTGGGAATTAACTTTTATTAAATGTGATTGGTCAGAATGTCTGGATAATCTTGAAAAAGGTTTTATTGATTTCCTTCTTCCCTTAGCCTTTTCGCCCCAAAGAGCAGAACGTTTTGACTTTGGTAAAACCAATCTTCTCATAAACTGGGGAGAACTTTATTGCAGGAAAAATGTTACATTGAATTCCATAACCGACCTTGAAGGAAAAACCATCGCAATAGTTCCAAAGGGCATATACGCTGAGGCATTCCAAAATATGATCAGTAATCTTGGCATAAGTAACGTAAATTATGTCATGGCAAATGATCACGAAGAAGTTTTTCGCCTTATTTCAGATCACCGGGTCGAGGCCGGTGTTGCAAGTCGTTTTGCAGGATTTGCTTTCCTAGATCGTTACCCAGAGGTAGGAAGAACTATTATAACATTTAGTCCTACAGGGCTTAGAATAGCCGCAACTAAAGGAAAACACATCTATTTTCTTAATCGGTTGGACGAAAAAATAGAAACTCTCAAAAAAGATTCAAATTCTATTTATTATAGACTTGCTGAGATCTGGATTTTCAAATCGCCTTCGAGAATCAAAAAATGGATTTACTGGCTGGTGATAGGATCCCTGCTTATATCAGCCGTAATGCTTGTCATTATTGTTGCCCTTAGATCAATAATCGCTCAAAAAACAAAAACTTTATATAAGACAATTGAAAATCTTAACAACGAACTCAGGAAAAATGAACATCTTCGTCAAACTATTTTTGAACAAAACCAGTTCAGTCAGTCTCTAATTGAAAACATTCAAACAGGAATTGTAGTTTGTGACGGAGATGGCAAAATTTTAAATTGGAATACTAAAGCAATAAAATGGCTGAAAGATATTAAAGAAGCGGAATCCAACGGCTCACCTGTCTGGCAAATTTTTCCTGAAGCGTCATCCGAAAAACTTGAACAAGCTTTTGAGTGTGTTCTTCAGGGCTACGATCAACAGATAGAAATCGAATTTACACAAGATTCTCCTGCGATAGCCCAGGTTTCTCTACGCCGCATTGTATCTCAAAATGTTTATGTGCTTATCCTTATTCAAGACATAACAAAGCTTAAGGAAGCTATTAGGTATCATGAAGGAAGATGGTCTTTCCTTCAGCAAATTGTCGATAAGATGCCCCTGCCTTTATTTATCATTGATTCAGAAGGAAAGGTTACTGTTTGGAATGATGCATCTGAACGCTTAACAGGTATGTCCAGAAAAGATGTACTCCATCGTTCCCTTGATCTTTCTCCACTTTTTTTGGGGGGTAAGAAACCAGTCATACCAGCTTCGCTTCTTATAAATCTTGAACCTGCCGAGATTGAAGAGCTTTCTAACGGTATAATCAAAATGTCCACTGAATTTCCAGAAGCTGTTGAAACAACAGGCTGGATCTGGGCAAAGGAAGAGAAGCGATACGTTAAAATCCTGGCAAGTCGTTTGAGAGACGACAAAGGAAACATTATAGGTTACTTTCAGTGCGCAAGAGACATCACGGGCGAAATACACCTTCAAAAGTCTCTTGCAGAAGCTCAAAAAGCCGAAACTATATCACACCTTACATCAGTCTTTACCCACGAGTTAAACAACATTCTCACAATAATTCTTGGCTTATGTGATATGATTTCTATCAATATCGGTCAGTCTCACCAGATAGAATCATACCTTAATCTTATAAAGGACACTGTAAATAGAGGCGCCACCATATCGAATTATTTTCAGAAAATGGGACAAAAAGACGAATCTTTCGTTGAAAAAAGATCCTTTAATGAACTTGTTCAGGAAGTTCTCAGCCCCCTTATCCAATTGCTTAGTGACAACGCTACAATTGAATGTTCCTTTGATCCTCAGGTAGGCTCTGTTCGTGTAAGACGCACAGAGTTCGAAGCTGTGGTGTTTCGCCTGCTTGTCGGGGATCGACAGGAACTAATGTTGCCTAATAAAATATCACTTAAAACCAAACGTAAAAGGCTCCGCTCTGCTTTCACTACTCCAGAAGTCCGCATTCCACCAGGCACATATTCCGTGCTATCAATAACCTATGAAGCTGATGAAGCATTAAGCTTTTCCAATGAAGAGCCTATGGATTTAAACGACTTGCAGTCCTATACCCATTCACCCGCTAAATCTTTAGGGATCGCCTTTAGCAAATTCAAAAAGATCTTGTTCTCTTTCATATCTCAAATGGTGGGACAAGCAGGGGGATACGTAAACCTCGAAAAATTAGAAAACAAAATAGAAGTTGAACTTTACTTTCCCGTGGAAAGTGAAGGTATAGAAAGTGAACTCAAACCGGAAATTAAGGTTCTTCAAGGAAAAACGGTTTTTATAGTAGAAGACGACCAGGCTTTGAGAAATATGATCAAGGCGTCCCTCAAGTTTTATGGCGCTTTGGTTCTAGAAGCTTCAAGTGAAAGCGAAGCCAGGTCTCTATGGCAAGAACTCAAGAACCACGTGGATATTGTGATCCTAGATGTGGTTTTTCCAGAAGGGGATGGAATAAGCTTATTCCAGTCTATGAAAGCCGACCGACCATCTCTTCCGGCATTATTTATCTCGGGTTATGGGGAATCGAGGCTAAACCAGGTGCTGGAATATGAAAAAACACGATTTCTCCCCAAACCCTTTACTGTTTCAAAGCTTATCAAGACCATTGTAGAATTTTTATCAGAAACTGACACAAATCACGAAGAAACTTCTTAGGTTATTATAAAGGTTGTTAAGTTTATTAAAAGCCAGATTTTTGCCTAATTATAAAGGATGATGGCACCTTTAATTGAACCAATAATACTTCCCATGAAGGGAGGAGGAGGAGGAGGAGGAGGAAATTATGACGATAGGCAAGAAAGTCGCAGGTGGTTTTCTAGCAGTTATCGCATGCCTTATTGTGCTTTCTGTGGGAGTGTATCTAAGCATTGGTAGCATTCTTACAAAGGCGCAGAACATCATAGCCCTTAAGAAATGGCCCCAATACATCACAGAAATTAAGCTTTCAGAATCGCAGTGGCTCAGCGCCCTTTCGGAATACGTTGGCAGCACGAAAGGAAAACTCTCTGCAAACACCGACCCGGCTAAATCCGCTGTGGGAAAATTCCTTGCAGGATCTGAACGTGCCGAATTCGAAAAAACCTTCCCTGACTCAAAAGAAGCTCTGAGAAAACTTGAAGAATCCCACAAAAAACTCTACGAAGCCGTCCAGAAGATAGCCTCCATTCAAAGAGTAGAACATACCGGTGTGAGAACTTATCTTCTGCAAACTGTGCTCAAAGACCATCAGAATTTCCTCGCAGAAGTTAATCTTCAAACAGAACGAGAAATAGCCGGTCTTTTAACATACCAGATGCTTACAAGAAACGTGGTCCAGTCTGCTATTACCATGATCAAAGGCGTTGCCGAAGACAGTTCCCTTGGAACAATCGCTCAGCGGCAGGAAATTGCCAAAAAACTCATAAAAAGTCTCCGATATGGTCCTGAAGGAAAAGATTATATCTGGATAAATGATCTTCATCCCACAATGGTCATGCATCCATACAAGCCTGAACTCGATGGAAAAGATCTTACAAACTTTGCAGACAAAAAAGGGAAAAAACTCTTTGTGGAATTTGCAAACGTTTGCAAGAAAAAAGGTTCTGGCTTCGTCATGTATTACTGGCCCAAGTATTCCGAACAGGACGCGGTGCCTAAAATCTCCTACGTGCAGCTTTTCGAACCCTGGGGATGGGTTTTGGGAACGGGAGTTTACCTGGATGAAAGAAACGAAGCCCTCATGAAAAGAGCGGAAGCCTTCGAAAAGGGCGAACCCTTTACGATCACAGCACAGCTCAAAGAGTGGAAAGCCTATATGACACCTGAAATGAACGCCTGGGCACAGGATATACCTGCTCTGGCTAAAGCCATCCCAGAGATGGAAAAAATCAACCTCACCATGCGGGAAGCAAAGAAGAAAATAGAAGACGCCATAAACAGGCTTTCCACAGACGATGCTCTTCATGAGATTGAAAACACTCTCCGCCCCAATCTCGCAAAGATGGAAGAACTCGTTGGTGAAGTGGTTAGAATAGAAACAGAAATTAGAGAAGCAAATGCGGCTATAAGCAAGATCTTCAACGAAGAACTCCTTCCCGCTTACAAAAACTGCTGGAATGCTCTGGAAGAGATTGAAAAGGTAATAAGTAAGACTGTGGTATCAGAAACGGTCCTCGCTGACATGGTTGCAAAAACCAGAGGTTTCATCGCCATAGTGTCTGTGGTCATACTTGCCGTTGCGGTCATTATGGCACTTCTTCTGGTAAGACACATTACCAGGTCACTTACCGACATAGCAAAAAGCATGGGCGAAGCGGTGGATCAGGTAGCTACTGCGGCCGTTGAAGTTTCATCCACAAGCCAGAGTCTTGCAGAAGGTGCATCCCAACAGGCGGCATCACTTGAGGAAACAGCGTCGGCTCTTGAAGAAATGTCTTCTATGTCAACTCAAAATTCCCATAACGCATCACAAGCAAACAGCATGGTTCAGGAGACGGCAAAAGCGGTAAAAGATGCCATCGAAGCAATGAGCAAACTGGTAAATTCCATAAGAGACATCGATAAAGCCAGCGAAGAAACAGAAAAAATCATAAAGACAATTGATGAGATTGCCTTCCAGACGAATTTACTTGCTCTCAATGCGGCGGTGGAGGCTGCTCGAGCAGGAGAAGCTGGCGCAGGATTTGCCGTTGTGGCTGATGAGGTGCGAGCCCTTGCTATGAGAGCCGCCGAAGCGGCAAAAAACACAGCAGGACTTATAGAAAACACAAGAAAGCGAGTTCAGGAAGGAGTCAGTTACGTAAGTCTAACCGATGAAGCTCTAAGAAGTGTTGAAACCAGATCAACCAAGATTACGGAACTCATCGGAGAAATTGCTGCTGCATCAAACGAACAGGCTGAGGGAGTTTCTCAGATCAACAAAGCAGTTTCTGACATGGATAAAGTGGTTCAAAGCACGGCGGCAAGTGCAGAAGAAGCAGCGGCGGCGGCTGAAGAATTGAATGCTCAGGCTCAACAACTTCGAGCAAATGTTCAAGAACTAATGCGTTTCGTAACAGGACAGGACATTGTGAGAGTTGAACGAGTAGCTAAACCAGTTCGAACACTCAAAAGACCTGAAGTTCCAACCGCTTCTAAAGCTTTGAAGACTGGGGGAACAGCCACTAAAACTCCGGCAAAGCCGGTTCAGCCCAAAGAAGGTGCACCCAAACCAAAACGAGAAGTTTCCCCGGAGGAAGTAATACCTCTGGACGATGATTTCAAAGACTTCTAGAAAAGAATGAGGGGACAAAAAGAATTTCTCTGTCCCCTCATAACTGTAACCATATTGGGATAGGGGAGGTCAATTTGACCGATCCCCTCCCACACCACCCGGCATGCGGGTCCGCACCGGGCGGTTCGAGAAGTTGAGTCGAATTTACGCCACTTCGCCTTGATCACGAGAGCTTCGCAAACAATTGCCCGTTCGCCCTGCTCCACACTCCCTCCCCGTTGACGGGGAGGGTCAGGGAGGGGTCCAGTTCTTATCCATCGGTTCGCAGTTTCGTTCCGCGTTTCCTCCCCACTCTCGGTCACCCTCGTGCAGCTGCGCTTCCTTTTGCTCGCTGTGATCAACTCACGGGAGGACTTTCACCTCCAGGAGCATGCCCATGCCGGGCGCACTGATTGTAGGGGCACGGCATGCCGTGCCCCTACATTTATCTGCTGAACCATACGTTGGGTCGTTTTTAGCTACCTGAGTCTGGGAAGGTCTTCCAGGCTGGGTTTCGTCCCTGCCTTTTCTATGTTTCGCCACCACATAAGGGAAATTTTAGAACACCCTCACAACAACATTGCTCTCTTTGTTGTTTCTCCTTTATGAGTAGAAAAACTTTAAAGGATCTCCCTGAGGATGGTATCTAAAAGCCATGGTTGAAAATAGAGACTGCAAATCATGAGAAAGCTTATCGAACTTAATGCCACAACCTTTGGGAACAGCGGGATCGGTCCCACCGAAGGGATTCGTCCATACGACTTCACCTTCTACTTCTACCGCATTTTGAGTCTCGGGAAAACGTATCTTTAGCTTTACCTTTTCCCCAAGCATGGGGGGTTGATCCATTAGCACCAGCATACCCGAAGGACCAAAATTGGTCGACGTTCCCGGAAAAATCTCATCTCCAAGATACACTATCACCTGAACCGGCTTTGGTTGAGACATGGTTCTACCTCAGTTCAACCTTAAAGCGTTCCACCACTCTTTTCACGATTTTTTCGTGAAGGTGGTTAACCTCTTCATCCGTAAGGCTTTTCTCTGACGATCTATAGACCAGCCGGTATCCAACACTCTTTTTGCCCTCACCAATTTGCGGGCTCTTGAAAATATCGAATACTTCGACACTTTCCAGAAGTGGTTCTTTAAGGGATTTGATAAAGTCGATCCCTCTCTGAACAGGGAAGTTTTCATCAGCCACGATAGCGATGTCTCTAATCACAGACGGATATTTTGGCAAAGGACGAAATCTAGGCAAGGCGCCTCGAAGGGCAAAAAGTTTTTCGTAGTTCATTTCAAGAAGCCACACGGGTTGCTTTATATCAAACCGCTCAGCCACTCGAAGATCTAACAAACCAACTTTTCCAACCAGCTCGCCATTAACAATAATGTCGGCAGATGAAGCCGCATCCAGGTATGGTGTTCGAGCGCGATCTATAAGCTCGAAAGTAGCATTGTCTATTCGGAAAAAGCTCAGCACCGCATCAGCAATACCTTTAATGTCCGCATATTCAACTTCATCATCACCACTGTAGAGATAGCTCGGATGGCGTCTTCCAACAAGAGCCACCACCAGATGGAAGTCTTCATGTGGAAGCAAAGCATTCTGACGTCGTATGAAAACCTTGCTCAGTTCAAAAAGTCTCAGATGATCGTTCTGGCGATTCAAGTTAAAGGCAACAGTTTTAAGCATTGATGGGACTAAAGAAGTTCTCATAACGGATTGTTCTTCACTGAGCGGATTAAGAATTTTCACCGGATCGAGACGTTCGTCATTTTCCGGAAGCCCAAGCCTTGTCAGATCGGCAGCAGAGATGAAGGAGTAAGTTACTATTTCCGTCAAGCCAAGCCCTCTGAGGAATTCCTTGAGGTCTTCTCTAACCTGCAAATGCTCGTTTGGTTCAATATCCACCATAAGGACGGGAGGCCTTTCCACGGGAATATTCTGGTAGCCGTAGATTCGAGCAATTTCTTCAGCAAGATCGGCTTCCCTGGTTACATCCTGTCGGAAAGAGGGAGGAGTTACATCAAGATCGCCGTCTTCTCGTTCCCGGACGTCCATCTCAAGGCGCCTTAGAATTGAAGCCATTTCAGTAGCAGAAATATTTGTGCCGAGGTATGAATTTGCTCGAGCCACTCTAAAGTGTATAGTTTTCTTCTGATATGGCCTGGGATAAACATCAATTCTTCCTCTGGCGATTTTACCGCCTGCAAGTTCTTGCATTAACTGAGCGGCTCTATCCAGGGCTCTTATTACTCCTTCCGGATCCACACCTCGCTCAAAGCGATAGCTCGATTCTGTGGCAAGCTTGAGTTTTTTACTCGTCCGGCGCGTTGAAATTGGATCGAACCACGCACTCTCAATGAGAACTCTCGTTGTGCTGGAGTCTATACCTGAAAGTTCCCCACCCATGATACCAGCAACGGCCACAGGTTCTTTTCCATCGCAAATCATGAGAGAATCGTCAGAAAGCACTCGCTCTTGCCCATCAAGAGTAAGGAAGCGATCACCGGCTTTTGCGCATTTCACAACAATACGATGTTCTGCAAGTCGGTCATAATCAAAGGCGTGAAGGGGCTGTCCCAATTCGAGCATCACGTAGTTAGTCACATCAACTATATTGTTTATGGCGCGGACTCCTGCAGATTCCAGCCTATCTTTCATCCATTCAGGGGATTCTTTTATTTCGACGTCGAAAATGACTCTTGCGGCGTAACGGGGACATTTTTCAGGATCTTCAATATCAACTCGTGCAATCGAATCTACCGGCGGACCTTCTTCGGAAAACCTGATCTCTGGATATTTAACCGATGTGCCATAGATAGCCGCCACTTCACGGGCGATTCCAACAACCGAGAGGCAGTCTCCACGGTTAGGGGTAATGGATACATCGAGTATAAAATCATCAATACTGAGCGCTTCATCTAGCGGCAATCCAAGGGGTGTAGAGTCAGGAAGAACCCAGAGACCGGATGCATCATCGGTAAGAGCCAGTTCTTTACCTGAGCAAAGCATTCCCTGTGAGCGTTCACCTCGAATAACTGCTTCTTCAACCTTCATCCCGCTGGGAAGTTCAGCACCGGGTAGAGCTAGAGGCACCACGATACCTTCCCGCACGTTAGGCGCACCGCAAACAACTCTAAATACCGTATTTCCATCAGTCACATCGCAAAGTAACAGCCGATCTGCCTTGGGATGCTTATGGACACCGGTAATTCTTACGGGCACAACTTTCTTAAGATGAGGATATCGAGGCTCAACGCTTTCTACTTCAAGCCCCGCCATTGTAAGCCGTTCGGCAACTTCGCGGGCATCGGCTTCAATATCCACGTAAGACTTAAGCCATCTAAAACTGAATCGCATCCCCTGATCTCTCCGTTTTCTACTCAGTAAAGGCGCCTAGTCATACGCCTTTATAAAATCAAGGATTTATCAGATAGGTTTGTTAACAGGTAAATCGCCTAATAGAGGTATCCACGGGCAGACTAAGCAAACTGCCTGAGAAACCTCACATCGTTTTCAAAAAACAGCCTCAAATCATCGATAGACCATTTAAGCATCGCGATACGTTCTATGCCCATACCAAAGGCAAACCCTGTGACTTCTTCAGGATCGTAACCCACCTTTTCAAAGACGGCTGGATCGACCATGCCGGAACCCAGGATTTCAAGCCAGCCAGTGTAAGAACATACTCGACAACCGCTTCCACCACAAATAACACACTGAATATCCACTTCGGCGCTGGGCTCGGTAAATGGAAAAAAGCTTGGTCTAAAGCGGAGTCCAACGTGAGGACCAAACATACGGTGCACAAAAAGCGTAAGCACTGCCTTCAGGTGGGCAAAGGAAATGTCTTTTCCTACCATCAAGCCTTCTACCTGGTGAAACATAGGGGTGTGAGTCATATCGGAGTCGCAACGGTAGGTTTTGCCAGGAGCAATAATTTGAATCGGTGGACGGCGCTTTTCCATTACTCTAGCCTGGATGGGAGATGTGTGAGTTCGAAGCACTACATCTTCAGAAATATAGAAGGTATCCTGCATGTCTCGAGCCGGATGATCCTTTGGAATATTGAGAGCCTCAAAGTTGTAGTAATCAAGCTCTACTTCTGGTCCTTCAACTACTTCAAACCCCATCTGAGTAAAAATCTGGACGATTTCGTTCGTTACCTGGGTTACCGGGTGGAGTCCACCGATAATCGGGATCCTTCCCGGAATGGTCACATCTATTGTTTCGCGCCGAGCAAGAAGTGCTTCTTTTGCTTGCTCAAGGGCAAGGGTAATAGCTTGTTCCAGCTTATCGCGAGCATCGTTAAGAATACGCCCAACTTCCGGTCTCTTCTCAGGGCTTACCTGACCCAGTCGCTTGAAGAAGCCGGTAATAAACCCTTTACGCCCCAGATATTTTACTCTTAAAGCATCAATAGCCCTGAGATCATTTTTACTTTTTTCAAGCTCATCCAAAGCCTCATTAAGGACTCGCTTTATTTCTTCCTCTTCCGGTATGAGCCTTTCTGCCCCTTCCTGATCCATTTTCCTTCTCCGACCTACCAGGTGTATTCGCCTATCATCTTGTAGGGGCAAACAAGATTAAGAATGCCCCTACCTTAAGGCAGAACGAACTTCACAGTCCTGTTAACCCTGTGCAAGAGCTTCCTTTGCCGTCTCAGCCAGGCGAGAAAAAGCCTCGGGATCGGTGTAGGCGAGTCCTGCAAGGACTTTTCTATCTACATCCACCTGAGCTTTTTTCAAGCCGTCAATAAGCCTGGAATAAGTCAAGCCATTCAATCTAGCAGCGGCGTTTATGCGCTGGATCCAGAGCTTGCGAAAATCACGCTTTTTCTGTTTCCTTCCTCTGTATGCATACTTAAGAGCTCGATCTACTGATTCCGAAGCCTGTCGCAAGAGCTTACCTCGAGCTCCCCGGTAGCCCTTCGCCATTTTAAGAATTTCTTTTCTTCGCCTTCTCGATTTTACAGCTTTTCTAACTCTAGTCATCGACTATACTCCCCTTTATAAGATACCTTTTAGATACTTTTAACTTCCGTATGGAAGAATTCTCTTGATAGCTTTCACGCTTACAGAATCCACCAAGGTCTTCTTTCTAAGATTTCTCTTCCGCTTCCGACTTTTTCCGGTCAAAAGGTGACTTTTATAACCCTTTGCTCTCTTAATTTTACCGGTTCCCGTAAACTTAAATCTTTTGGCAGCTCCCCGATGAGTTTTCATTTTCGGCATCAGAAATCTCCTTTCCTTCCCTATATAATCCCAGGGCATCCGTGGGAAACAAAATCTCTTTTTCTAAACAAGGGCACCTCATGTCGTGCTAGTTACCCCTATTCCCTCGGCCAGACCGTAACTCTTACATCTAACCGGGATGGGTAATTTATGAGCCTTAAGTTTTCATGTCAAGACAAAGCAAAAAAAAGCCCTTTTTTATTTCTCCCTGGGCTGAATAAACTAAAAAAACTTTTTCTAATCTAAAACTCTACAACGGGGCACACACGCAGGTGTGCCCATATAGCAGAAAGTTTTATTCTTTCTTGGGTGACAGAACCATCACCACATTCTTCCCTTCCTCTTTGGGAGAGCTTTCCACTACAGCTTCATCTTTAAGAGCTTCTTCGATTCTCTGAAGCATTTGATAAGCCTGATCTTTATACATCACTTCCCTACCTCGAAGAACAACCGTAACTTTGGCTCTATCCTTCTGGGCAAGGAAGCGTTTGATATGTCTAATTTTTGTCTGAAAATCGTGTTCATCAGTTTTGGGGCGTATTTTAATTTCTTTAACCTGTATAATTGTTTGTTTTTTCTTGGCTTCCTGGCTTTTTTTGCTGAGCTGGTATTTATACCGCCCATAATCCATGATCTTGCAAACAGGGGGATCTGCCTGAGGCGCTACTTCTACTAGATCAAGACCCTCTGCTGCCGCTAATTCCAGTGCTTTTTCTATAGGAACGATCCCTAGCTGGTTACCTTCCGTTCCTATAAGCCTAACCTCCTTTGCTTTGATTTGATTATTGACTCGAACTTCCTTTTCCAGAGCTCTACCCTCCTTTTTACTAAATTACCCTCATACCAAGCCGCCCCTTGGTAGCGGCAAGACACTCCTTATCCACAAGCTCACAAAAGGCTTCTATGCTCATGGGATCGAGCTGAACGCCGTCACGACGGCGAGGGGCAACAGTTCCCGCCTGCATTTCTCGATCTCCAATAACAAGCATGTAAGGAATTTTCTGAAGTTGAGCTTCTCTAATTTTGAAACCGAGCTTTTCATTTCGATCATCCAGCTCGACTCTCATACCCTTTTCTCTTAGAACATCAAACACCTGACGGGCATACTCCAAATGTCTATCTGTTACGGTCAAAATAATTGCCTGAACAGGAGCGATCCACACCGGAAAAGCACCGGCGTAGTGCTCTATCAAAATACCTATGAAACGCTCCATCGCTCCAAGGATTACTCTGTGAAGCATCACAGGACGATGTTTTGCCCCATCCGGTCCAATATACGTGAGATCAAATCGTTCGGGCAATGTAAAATCACACTGTATCGTGGCACATTGCCATTTTCTTTCAAGGGCATCTTTCAGTTTTACATCAATCTTTGGACCGTAAAAGGCTCCCTCCCCTTCGCATATAGCATAAGGGATACCCCTGGATTGAAGCACTTCCATCAATGCCGTAGTGGCTCGCTCCCAGTCTTCATCGGAACCGATGGATTTTTCAGGTCTGGTGCTGATCTCCATCTCGTAAGAAAATCCAAAAATGTCCATAACTTCAATAACAAAATCTATCACACCCTCAATTTCACTGTGAAGCTGTTCTGGGGTGCAAAGAATATGGGCATCATCTTGAGTAAATTGACGGACTCGCAACAGTCCGTGCAAAACTCCCGATTTTTCATGACGATGCACTGTGCCCAGTTCAAAATATCTTAGCGGAAGATCTCTGTAACTGCGAATCTTGGACTTGTAAATCAACATGTGAGCAAGGCAGTTCATGGGCTTTATGCCATATGACTGCCCTTCAATTTCCGTAAAATACATGTTTTCTCGATAATTATCAAAGTGTCCTGAGCGCTTCCAGAGTTCGGTCTTGAGAAGAGTAGGACCCATTACAAGTTGATAGCCTCTTCGAAGATGTTCCTTCTTTTCAAAAATCTCAAGAATGTGTCTAAGCATAGCCCCTTTAGGATGATAAATAACCATCCCGGCGCCAACTTCATCACTGAACTGAAAAAGATCCAGTTCCCGACCAAGGCGCCTATGATCACGTCTCCTGGCTTCTTCAAGAAAGGCAAGATACTTTTTCAGTCCTTCTTCGTCCGGAAAAGCTGTGCCGTATATTCTCTGAAGCATGGGATTTCTTTCATCACCACGCCAGTAAGCGCCAGCAACACTGGTAAGCTTGAAAGCTTTTATATAGCCGGTGTCAGGAACATGGGGACCTCGACACAGATCCACAAAACTACCCTGTTGATAAAGCGAAACAACAGGCTCATTCAATTCTTCGATAATCTCAACTTTATAAGTCTCTCCCGCCTGAGCAAAGAAAGAAATTGCCTCATCCTTAGAAATTTCACGACGCACAAAGGGCTGTCTGGAAGCCACTATTTCTCGCATCTTGGCTTCAATCTTTTCCAGATCATCGTCAGAAAAAGGCTCAGGCACATCAAAGTCGTAGTAAAAGCCATTTTCAATGGCCGGTCCAATAGTAACTCTGGCTTGCGGGAAAAGGGTCTTAACAGCTTCAGCCATCACGTGAGAAGCACTATGCCTTAAGATTTCCAACCCCTCTTCTGATCGCATAGATACAGGCTCTATTTTGCCTCCTTCCCTAAGAGGACGATTCAAATCCACGAGATACCCATTTAGTCTTGCAGCCACCCATTCGGGATCAATCTTTGAGTAAATAGATTTTAAAACTTCCTCTGCCGTTATGCCCGGAGCAAAACTCTTCCTTTGCTCTCCTGATTCAAATTCAATAAGTTCTTCACTCATATCGGTTACCACCCCAATGGTAAAATTATCGTAATTCTTGCCTAAAATTTCTTGCCTGCAAACTAAACCATTTCAGTATTTTTCTATGTCATGATTTTGCAAGATTCACAACAGGAAACAAACAATAAAAGCTATTCCGCTGTAATTTTACGATTCCAATAACTGAGGGTGTTCTAAAAGTTTTACCGACAAGGAGGAAACGCGGAACGAAACTGCGAGCTGATGGACAAGAACCGGACCCCTCCCCAACCCTCCCCGTCAACGGGGAGGGAGTTTGTAGCAGGGTGAGCGGGCAATTGTCTGCGAAGCTCTCGTGATCAAGGCAAAGTGGCGTAAATTCGGCGGTTATGCAGTAGGGGCGCACGGCCGTGCGCCCCTACATGCACCTGAAAGGGTGACGGTGGTGAACCGGAGATAACGATAACCGTCCCGTAGGGGCAGGCCTTGTGCCTGCCCAAT
>JBBFKT010000001.1:388749-401843 GCA_037482015.1 Thermodesulforhabdaceae bacterium | reverse complement strand
GCACCTGAAAGGGTGACGGTGGTGAACCGGAGATAACGATAACCGTCCCGTAGGGGCAGGCCTTGTGCCTGCCCAATCCCAGGGCCATGTGCCTGTCCGATTATGGGGCAACCACAATGGATTACCCCTACACTTCATCCAACAAAGAGCAATAAAAAATTTCCATAACCTAAGGGACACACAGCAGTGTCCCTCAGGATTTTCCTGCAAAGCCCGGATTATTCAATTACTCGAAGGCAATCTTGAGGAAACCGATAAGTTCCTTTTTCGTCAATTGTAACCTCTATCAAAGCATCAGGATCATTTTTTACCGTATCAGGATCAGTAACAATACCGTGCAATCCTATGAATTCATCCATGAAGTCTTCCCAGCTTTCATCATCGGATCTTCTGTAAATTTCTACTTTCTGGCCTTTCTTAAAAGTCATAGCCCCACCCCCTTTCTGGGAAAAGGGTTTTACAATGCCGTCACATAACCGGCGGTGCGGTTTCGTCATGGCTCCTAGCTGATCTCTTTCGTGCACAATCTATACATAGCCTTACATCGGGCGATACATCAATAAAATCCTTAAGCCTATTTAAGACGAAATCATGATACCGCTCTGGGCCAATAGGAGCACCGCATTCGGAGCAGTATTCCAGCTTGAGCCTGTTAAGTTCCGTGCCGCAAAGGCTCAAGATCCGTTCACCGCCAACTTCTTCTACCTGCATCGCATCGTTAGGACAATTGTAAGCGCAGGATCCACAAAGAATGCATTTCTCAGCCACTTTACGGAAATCTGTCTCTACAGGATGGTCAAAATCAAAGTGCCCGAAGGGAAGAGCATCAACCTTCATGCGGTCTCGACACACTTCTACACATTTCCCACAGCGTCTGCAGACATCGCACCTCAGGCAACGGTAGGCTTCTCGGCGAGCATCCTCCTCGGCATAACCCAGTTCAACTTGCTGGAACGTAATTTTACGGCGGTCACAGTTAAGGAGAGGCATCTGAGGTCGCTGAATGCGCATCTTTTGAGTAGCGGTTGTGCGAAGGAAAGGAAGGCGCCGACGCCTGACCGGCACAGGCGGACGTTTAGGTTGTGGAAGCCCCTGAAGATAACGATCGATAGCTTCAGCGGCTCTTTTGCCCGCACCTATGGCTTCAATAACCGTTGCGGGACCAGTAACCACATCACCCGCTGAGAAGACCCCAGGGATGGATGTTTCCATGGTAACCGTGTTCACCTGAATGGTGCTGCGGCGAGACCATTTAAGATCGGGAAGTTCCGTAAGCCCTTCTTTGTTCACAACCTGTCCAATGGCGGTAATAACGCAGTCAACGGGAAGATCGTATTCACTTCCTTCAACAGGCACAGGCTGTCTTCTCCCTTTCTCATCCGGCGGCCCCAGAACAGTTCTGACGCATCGAAGTTTTTCGACTCGCCCATCATGCCCTAGAATTGCAACGGGGATGGTTAAAAAGAGAAAATCCACGCCTTCTTCTTCGGCTTGAAGAACTTCTTCCTCGTGAGCCGGCATTTCGGCTCGAGAACGTCTGTAAACCATTGTGACCTTTTCGCACCCGAGCCTTATACAGGTTCTTGCCGCATCAATGGCAACGTTACCCCCACCGATAACGGCAACTCTCCTGCCCGGCTTAACACGTTCACCAAGGGCTACCTTCCTGAGAAAATCGACCGCACTTAGAACTTGAGGGAAATCATCTTCACCGGGGATATTCAACTTGTAAGAACCATGAGCACCAATAGCGATAAGGATTGCTTCAAATCCCTCATTTTTCAGGTCTTCGATGGTTATATCCCGTCCAAGGCGGGTATTTAACCGAAATTCAACACCCAGCTCCCGTATCATATCAACTTCACGATCGATTACCTCACGAGGCAACCTGTATCGAGGGATACCAACCATCATCATGCCCCCTGCAACGGGAAGAGCATCTATAACCGTCACATCATATCCTTTGAGAGCCAGGTAGTAAGCGGCGGTAAGACCTGCAGGACCAGCACCCACAATGGCAACTTTTTTGCCCTTTGGAGGAGCTTTGGGGGGATTTTTGTAACCCCCTTTAGCCATAACTCGTTCTGCGGCAAAGCCTTTAAGATTTCTTATGGCGATTGGGGAATCGATTCTTCCACGAACGCACACGAATTCACAGGGATGAGTGCACACAAGCCCGCAAACCCACGGAAAGGGATTATCTTCACGGATAATTTCAATTGCTTCCTCGTCATGTCCCATCCCGATAAGAGTCACATAGCTTGGGATATCGAGCCCGGCAGGGCATGCCATCTGACATGGAGATGGAGCAAGTATGGTGCAGTCTGCTGTAGGGCAATTTCTGGTCTCAATATGGCTAATGAACACTTCGGCGAATTTATCCAGAGCATCGAGCACTCTCATGCCGGCTCTGATGCATTCATCACATTCGCCTTCCTCGACAATTGTGCGAGCGAGCTTTTTCAGAGCCTCTATGTGCCCGAGTTCTGCCCGTCCCCAGGAAATATCATCAATCAGAGCAATGATTTCCTCAACAAACATACGGCACCTAGGATGAGCAATTCTATCCAGAAGAGATTTTACTTCAACGCGGGTAAGTGCCACTTCACATTTAATATTGAGCGTTTTCTTATCGCTCAAGGTTTTCCTCCTCTTCCAGTATCCCGCTTTGGTTCACAGGTTTACTCAAAGTAAGCCGCAGCCTTGGCTGCTCTCTCACGCCTTATCGACGGCACCTCGTTTGCCTTTCCAAAATAAAGGCACTTGGTGACGCAGATCGTAACACAGGCAGGCAAAAGTCCTTTATCCAGTCGATCCATGCAGTAGTCGCACTTCACCACTTTGCGCTTTTCTGGATCCCACTGAGGCACTCCCCAGGGACAGGCGGACATACAGGCTTTACAGCCGACACAGAGAGTCTCATCCACATAAACAATACCGTCTTCCCGTTTTTGCATGGCTCCGGTGGGGCAGGCTGCAATGCACCAGGGCTTTTCACAATGGAAGCAGGGCATAAACTTGAAGAAAGCCCTGGGGAGGCCGCCGATAAATTTGGGTCCCACCACGACAACTTCGCAGGGCTTGGGACCTCTCGGAAGCCCCTTATTCACTTTGCACACAACTTCGCAGGCTCGACAGGCTATACAGCGCTTTGCATCTTGCATGAGATAATACTGGCTCATTGATAGATCCTCCCTGTTTCTACTTTTTGTAAGCTCGTCGGACTCTCACAAGTGTGTCGTCGAGAGCGGGGCTACCACCCACAATGTCCGATTTATTCTCCTGCAACACAGCATCGGCGGCTCCTTTATCGAAGCTTCGAGTAGCAAAGCGGGCTTTATGTCCAAAACCGTGAAGCATGAAAACCGCCTCCGGATGAATAAGATCTGTCACATAAGCCTTAAGGCACACATCGCCACAGGAGGAGGAAACTTCTACAAAGTCTCCATTACTGATTCCGAGCCGTTCAGCTTCGCGACGGTTAATCCAGAGCACATTTTCCGGAACAAGCTCGTTAAGGTATGGATTATTCTGGGTGGATACGTGAGTGTGCTGAGCGCAACGACCTACCATGAGCCTGTAACGTCCTTCGGGAGGAGCCATTACAGATTCATAGGGCGGGAAAGATGGATAACCGGCTTTTTCAAGAAGAGAAGAAACAAATTCGATTTTCTTGGAAGGAGTCTTCAGCTTAAGTCCGTTTTCTCGATCCCACCATATTTCTTTATCCGTGTAGGCGACAAAGCCTTTGCGATCGAAGTCTTCCAGAGTGAACCCTGTTCCTTCAAGCTGCCACTTCACAAGGTCTTCCATTGTTTCGTATGGGAAGAAACGCCCAAACCCAAGTCTGTCTGCAAGTCTTTTAACTATGATTGGTGCTGGGAGAGTGTCGTAACGGGGAAGAACTGCCTGCCGACGCAGAAACATCTGGGGTTTTAGTCCGTTAGCCTGCTGGATACAGTCCGTTCTTTCAAGAAAGACCGACTCAGGAAGCACCACATCTGAATGCCATGCTATATCACTCCACTGGATATCGATTGTTACGATGAAATCCAGTTTCTCAAAGGCTCGCTCTGTAAGGCCTCTATCAGGAATAGAAAGCAGAGGTTCAAAGCGGTTGAAAATAGCTGCTTTGATCGGATAGGGATCTTCGTTAAGGATGGCAAAAGGAAGCATCTGAGGCACTCCATGATTGGGATCTGGAAGAGGAAACATTTCTGTCCCGACCTTATCAAAACGCATCTCGGTGACCTTAGGCAAACCGTCCTGTTCGGTAAGTTTTCTTGCAGGTTGCCCACCGGCTTCCTTGGGTCCTTTCTTGAAGAACAGCCCGCCTTTAGCTTCGATGCTGCCCATAAGAGCATTCAGCATGAGGATAGATCGGCGGAAGTATATCTCGTTAGGATGACTTGCTCCTCGATAGCCGAAGTGGAATATCACGGAAGGCTTTTGCTGAGAAAGTTCGCGAGCAAGAGAGATAATTCTTGCCGCAGGGATGCCCGTTTCCTTTTCTGCCCATTCCGGTGTGTAGGGCTGAATGAAGGCTTCAAGTTCTCGAAAACCTTCAACCCATCTTTCGACAAACTTCACATCGTAAAGCTTTTCTTTAATGATAACGTGCATCAAAGCGTAGTTGAAGGCAAGATCCGTTCCGGGACGAATCATGAAGTAATTATGAGCCTTGGTGGCTGTAACGGTGACTCGAGGATCAATGTAAGTAAGTTTGGCGCCCTCTTCTATAGCTTGAAGAAGGAAGTTTACAGGTCGAACTTCAAGAGCTTCAAAGATATTTCTACCGTAAAGCACAATATGCTTTGTGTTCTTATAATCGATACCAATTTCGGGATCGGTATAACCAAAGAGGGAGCGGCAGGCGGTGTTAACGGAACCCTTGCAAAGGGCATCGTGAGTGAAATGATTGGGGGATCCGAGAAGGCGCATGAAGGTTTTATTTACATGGGTAGCGAGGTTAGTGCGTTCCCCCCATACGATGCTTTTTCCCCCGTAGGTTTTGGCGATTTCCTGAAGTTTGGTTGCCACAATGTTGAGCGCCTCATCCCAGGAGACTCTTTTCCATTCTCCTGACCCTCTGGGTCCTGTTCGAACCATGGGTCCCTGTATACGTTCGGTGTCGTTTAGCAGAGCCGTAGCGGCGGCTCCTTTCGGACACAAACTTCCCTGCATACCGGGCACGTAAGGATTTCCTTCAATCCATTTAACCTGCCCGTTTTCTACTTCAACCTTTATGGGACAACGCACAGTGCACATGAAACACAAGCTGAACACAGTCTTTGTCATCTCAGTTTCTCCTTTACTCCTTCAATATTTCTAAACCAGGACAAATCCTGAAAACTAAAACGCCCATCGTTATTATGCAATGGTAATGCCAGAGCATACTTCAAGCCATCAATGGATAGATAAAGAAGGATTCGATAAAATCCACCCCCAAACAAAAAACACTGAAAGAGACGGATCATAGCAAGATATTTTTGCACCGAAAGAAAATTTTTCTTGCACGGATAGACAAACAATCAAGATAACGTAGGGGCGACGCATGTGTTGCCCCTACCAACCGCACAACCGCCTGATTTACGCCACTTCGCCTTGATCGCGAGAGATTCGCTGATTCTTGCCCTGCTCCACCCCCTCCCCGTTGACGGGGAGGGCCGGGGTGGGGTCCGGTTCCTGTCCACTGGCTCACAGGACGACAAAAAAGCCGCCCCTCCCTGGGCGTTGGTAAAGAAATCATCTCGAAAAACCAGATGGCACAGTGGTTGCTTACAGGCATATCTCGGCTGCAAAGGGATCCCTTGCACGAGAGAAATCTAACACAATGGAGGATCGATGTTATGAGGAAGCGTTACAAGGTAATTTTAATCTGTTCGCTGGTCTTGCTTTTTGCCGGATGGATAGGGTTCATTCACGTGAGTTTAGCTCAAGAAAAGGCTGGAACAATCAGTGGTGTTTCCAAAAAGCTCGCCGACATCATAGCTGCTACTCCGAAGTGCTCGACTGAAGTCACAAAGGGTTGCATCAATCCTGATGCTCCCCGAGGCTACCTTGACATTCCCGGAGCTCCTAAGCCTTCATATCTTCTTGCATTCCTGTGGGCTTTATGGGTGGGCTGGATTTTTTCAACCGTGGGAGCTTTTGGCGGAATAATGGCTGGAGTTGGTCACATTACGGTCTTCGGCCTCGGGGACTATGCCAAAAGCTTCAAGGATACTAATAAAGCCTTAAATAAGTTCATAACCGACACCATTCGAGTTTCCAACCAGTTCCTTGTGGGCTTAAGTGCCATCATTTCATCCATTTCTTACGCCAGAGCGAGACAACTTTGCCTTCCTCTTGGAATCGCTCTAGGTGTGGGTTCCATCATTGGAGCCACCATAATCCCGTGGGTTACAACCGGAAAAGTAACAGCAAAGGCTTACACCGGTCTTTTCGGACTAATCGTGTTTGTAGTCGCCGGTTTTATGTATTACGGCACCACAGCAAGAGCTCAAGAAGCCCGCAAAAAGACTCAGGAAGCAGCAAAGCGATTCCAAGAAGCGGCTCGCAGGGGAGCTACTTCTGGAGAAGGTGTTAGACTCGTTTGCCTTAACCCAACTCAATGCACAATCAGTTTTTACGGAGTCGAATTCAGCTTCAACCTCTTGCTTGCTGCTCTGGGCGGTATGGTTATCGCGGCAATTTCAGCGCTGATAGGAGTCGGTGGTGGCTTTTTGCTTGTTCCGTTAATGACCGATATTCTAAAACTCCCGATGTTCATCGCCGCTGGAACTTCCGCTTTCGCTGTTCTTGTTAGCATGGTTACCAGTATATTTAACTACATGGTGAAAGGCGTCGTAGTCTGGTGGCCTCTTATAGGAACCGAATTGGTGGGTATTTTTGTTGGATCCCTTATAGGACCCAGGACACAAAAATACATACCCGACATCTGGCTAAAAAGGCTCTTTGTCCTGCTCGCCCTTTATGTGGGCGTTAAATACACTAGCGAAGGCTTCTTCGGTAAGTCCATTCTGCCGTAGCAAGAAAACAGCGAGGCGGGAGAATCTGGCTCCCGCCCCGCTGTAAAAACTTTTCAGGAGAATTTTAATGGAAGACCTGTATAGAGTTATCGATCCTGTTTTCATGGGACTTTTTCGCCTTGTCCCTGATCCAGTTGCCGGGTTCTTTGCAGGAACCTTTCTCCTTGCCATGATAAGCGTGGTGATAGGTCAGACGACTCTTTCGATCGCTTTCCTTTTTAATCGCAAATACGTCGAAAAGTTAAACGGAGATCTTGTAAGGTGGAACAATCTTTCAATCGATGCCATAAAAGAAGGGAATAAAGAAGCCTACAAGTCAGCCAATGAACGGGCAAATGACGCTTTTGGGCGGCTCTTCTTCTTTTCCGTGGCATACTCAGCCGCATCCCTCTGGCCCGCACCATTTGCTCTGGGATGGATGCAAAGATGGTTCAGTGAAATCGCTTTGCCCCTTCCCTTTAACATCCCTCTTGTGGGTTCGTCGGTCCATTTCCCCTTTGTTTTTATTTTGAACTTTATTCTTGCGTCGCTGATATTTTCCTCGGTCAAGCCCTATCTTCCTTATTTTGGACGCATTCATAAAATGTTAACCGCTCCCGAAAAAGAACGAGAGCGGTTAAGGAGCTTTACAGAACTCTTTGAGTCTTCAAAACAATCATTATGAAGAAACCAGATTTCCAAAGGGCCACGCCATCAGTCCACCTTCTATAAACCAGACTCGCTCAAACCCCTCAGCGTTAAGAATCCTTTGAGCCTCATAACCTCGCATGCTCACCTTGCAGAAGGTAAGAATATCTCTGTCTCTGGGGAGTTCTTTTGCTTTCTGCCGTAGCGCTCCCAGAGGAATATGGATTACTCTTGGATCATTCAGGCGAAGTTCATTAAATTCCTGAGGCGTTCGGACATCGAGCAGGATAAGATCCTTTTTTTCCTGCATCCATCGATATGCTTCAAAGGGATTGAGCCCCCTCGCCAGTCCGTTCATTTTGTTCAGAAGGACATGCGATGCAGTTAGCAAAGGATCAAGCGGGGGAGCAAAGGGTGGGGCGTAGCCAAGATCCAGGTATGCCACCTGATCAAGGGTTGCGCCAAAGTAAATCGCCGCTGCCGCAACATCCAGACGCTTGGCAACATCACCAGGACCCAAAACTTCTACACCAAGAAGAGTGCGGTAACGTTTTGATGCAATAAGTTTGATTACCAGAAGTTTTCCTCCCATATAGTGGGGCTTGTCGGGACCGCTCCATATGGCGGTTTCCACATCAAGGCGCAGTTCCTTCGCAAGCTCCTGCGTTATGCCTGCTCGACCAGCGGTAAAATCGAATACTTTACAGAGTGCCGTAGCGGTTATGCCGGGAAAGGGAGTAATAATTCCCGCAATGTGATTGGCGATTACTCTACCGTGTTTATTGGCTGTAGATCCAAGAGGAACATATATAGGCTTTCCAGTAAAGGGATAAACGTAAGGATTGAGAACACAATCTCCGCCGGCGTAAATGTTTGGGTCGGTGGTCTGGCAGTAATTGTTAATGATTATGCCACCCTTAGGATCACAGGCAAGACCGGCATCACGGGCAAGCTGGTCATTAGGCTTAACACCGACGGATACTATGACCATGTCCGCATCGATTGTCTGCTTGTCCGTGGTTACCGATCGCACAACACCGTCGCCGTTTATTGATTGAACTTTTTCGCCAAGAATAAGATTTACGCCTTTTTGTCGAATATGATTTTCAAGAAGAAGAGCCAGTTCAGGATCGAGCATGTGAGAAAGCACGTGATCGAGCATTTCCACAACGGTTACTTTAACACCACGCAAAGTGAGAGCTTCCGCCATCTCAAGCCCAATATACCCACCGCCTATGATGACGGCATTTTTCAAACCTTTTTCTTCAACGGCCTGGCGAATTAAACTGGCATCTTCAAGAGTTCTTACGGTCCAGACGTTTTGAAGATCAATACCTGGAATCGGGGGAACAACCGGGCTGGCGCCTGTTGCTAAAACTAACTTATCGTAGGGAAGATCCTCTTCTTCACCGGTATCGAGATTTTTTACTCGAACGGTTTTTGAAATGCGATCAATAGAAAGAGCCTCCCTCCGAGTAAGCACTTTGACTCCCTTAGCCTGTTCAAAAAACTGAGGAGTCCTTCTAACTCCTACCGGTGTTTCATTCAAAACCATCACATCGTCGAAAAGCCCTTCCACGTAGTAAGGAATCCCGCAGGCACCGTAGGAAACATACGAAGTTTTTTCAACGATGGTAATGTCAGCATCAGGAAGAAGTCGCTTAAGGCGAGCGGCGGCTTTGGGTCCGCAGGCAACTCCTCCGATAATCACGACACGAAGCTTTTTATCTGCTGCCATCTTTCTTACCTCCTTTACGATATGCCTCTATTATTCCCGAACATTGTTGTCACTTCTATTAAGGTTGACCGGAGCTGTCAACCTGGTTATACGTTAATATGTATTATTTCGGTCCGCTTCACTTATCCAACGGAGGTAATAGTATGCAGGCGCTGGATTCACATTGCCATGCCGACATGCTTTCAAGGTTTGCCCCCGATTTCATTGAGATCTACCGATCGAAGCAAATAGCCGGCATCACCTGGTCCTATAACGAAGAGATAGCATCTTTTAAGCAATATCCCGACTACTGGGATCATTTGCAAAGGCTCTGCGAACTCTGGACCAGAGAAGGTGTGCCTTTTTTTTATCTCGTCGGGATTCACCCGCGTTCCATACCTCCCGACTTAATAGATGCTAAAAAACTTCCTCCTGAAATTGGAAAAGCCATGATGAAACATGTCGAAAACCCTCTCTGCCTCGGGCTAGGGGAACTTGGTATTGATAGAGGCTCTCCGGAAGAAGAAAAAATCCTCCGCTGGCAACTGGAATGGGCAGAAGAGTATCTTCCAAAATCGAAGCGCATAGGAATTCATACACCGCGGCAGAACAAAGAACCGGTTACGGAGCGAACTCTCAGACTCCTTGAAGATTACAGGACTCTTCACCCTTTTATCCTCATAGATCACGTTGCTCCTTCAACATACGATATGGTTTATGGAGAAGGCTATGTAGCTGGAGTAACTCTTCAGAAGGGCAAGAGTTCTCCGGAAGATCTTTATAAAATCATTGAAAAATATCCTAAGATGTTCAAAGCCATTTTAGTGAACAGCGATGGAGCTAAAGAATTGTCTCAGCCCTACATTGAATGGCTGGACGAGCATGAACTTTTCAACGAAGAGCAGTTCAAAGCGTTAGCGTTTGAAAATGCTCTAACCTTTTTTAACATTTCAAAGAACAAGGAGGAACTACTATGAAAAAGGTAGGACTTGTGGGATGTGGAGCTTACATGGCAAGCGGATACGGATGTCCTGGAGAATGGCGATGCTATAAAGCGGCGACCCTGGGAGAAGGAAAATTCAGCGAACCCGGTCAGGTAGTTTTCTTTGTCGAATGTGAATGTCCTGGAAGGACAGTGATACCCAACATCAAGATGGCTATGAAGCTCTCCGATATGAAACCTGATGTCATCCACATGAGCACCTGCATGGTTAAGGCTCAACCGGGTTGCCCTTATTACAAGCCTGAAGAACTTGCTAAAATGATCGAAACAAACTTTGGAATTCCTGTAGTGATGGGGACTCACGAATACGTCTAATGGATCTGGGTTCGGTTGATCTAAAAAATCTCGGAGAAAATAACTTCTCCGTAGATCTTCTTTCTGGCAGTTCATCGGTAGCAAAGGAAGTTATTCCTGAAAGTCCTGGAGTTTATTTGTTTGAAGACCCCAAAGGGGTTGTGCTCTACGTAGGAAAAGCAATCAATCTAAGGCGGCGGTTGCTAAGCTACGGGCAGCCGCCGTTTTCTTTAAAGACTGCTTCCATGCTTAAAAAAGCCCGACACTTCAAGTTCATAGTCACCAGAAACGAGAAAGAAGCTCTTCTTCTGGAAGCTCAGCTTATTAAACGTTTCCGTCCGCCCTATAACGTCATTCTTCGAGATGATAAAAACTATCCATCCATCCGCATCAACATAAAAGAACCTTTCCCAAAGCTGGAAACGGTAAGGCAGGTAAAACGGGATGGAGCGTTTTATTTCGGTCCCTATCCATCTCCCTATGCTATGAATGAGGCAGTAAAAGTCCTGCGAAAAGCCTTTCCTTTGAGAAAATGCCTGGGAAAAAGCTTTATGAAGCGCCATCGTCCGTGTCTTAACCATGATCTTGGACTTTGTCTTGCTCCATGCGCCGGAAAAATTTCCCACAAGGAATATCACGCCATCGTGCGAGATCTGATAAAGTTTCTGAATGGAAATGATACCGGCTTGAGAGAAAAGCTAGCTCAAGAAATGTATAAAGCTGCTGAAGAACTGAACTTTGAAAAGGCTGCTACTCTAAGAAACCGTCTCTTTGCACTAAATACCATTATGGAGCAGCAGGCTGTAGTATCCCACAGGCGCATTCACAGAGACGTGATTGGATATTTCTCAGATGGAGATCATACTTTCTTCTCCGTCGTATATGTCAGAAGCGGAGCCGTTACGGGGCATAAATGTTTTGATGCAGGTAATGCCTCTAATGACGATTCTCAACTCATGGTGAGCTTTCTCAGCCAGTATTACGATGTTTATCCCTTTATCCCGGAAGAAATACTTCTCCCAGAAGAAGTTGAAAAAAGGGAAGATCTAGAACAGTATCTTGCTGAACTGAGAGGGGCACCGGTCAAGATTATTTACGGCGGGAAAAGTGAAGAAGATCGGGAACTTTTAGAACTTGCTCAAAACAACGCCAGAGAATACGCCAGAGCAACATCTTCGGAATCAGTATCTCGCCTGGAAATTCTCCAGCTTCTTAAGGATGTAATGGACATTAACATAGTGCCTCAAACCATTGCCTGCGTGGATATTTCCAATCTTCAGGGGAAACATACGGTTGGAGCCGTTGTGGTTTTTAAAAACGGCAGACCGATGCCCAGATGGTATAGAACCTACAATCTGGGAGAAGCAATAGACCAGAATGATCCTCTCATGATCCAGCTCACCATTAAACATCTAGCTAAGGAAGACACTGAAATCTTCAAAGAAATTGATCTTCTAATGATTGACGGCGGAAAAGGTCAACTACAGGGGGCTATGAAAGCCCTTGAAACCCTTAAAAGCGAAGGAATCAGTGAGGAAAGTGATCGTCCAGTTCTTGTAGCAATAGCAAAGGAAAGATCTGGAGAAAGACTGGAGCGGCTTTTTGCCGAAAAGATTTATCTTCCTCACAAGCCAGAACCCATCCCTGTATCTGAACACCCACAGGTATTGAATTTTCTCCAACGAATTCGCGATGAAGCCCATCGATGCGCCCTGGGCGCTTACCAGAGAGCACACAGGCGGTCGCTGAAGTCGTCCATTCTTGATGCTATTCAAGGCGTGGGACCCAGGAGAAAACAATTACTTCTGAAGCGCTTTGGAGATGTGGAAGCCATCAGCAGGGCTCGCCTTGAAGATCTTCTTGCTATTCCTGGCATTCCAGAGGAAGTGGCGAAAAACATTTACGAATTGTTTCATCCTGCAAGGTAAACCCAAAAAGTAAAACCGATACGGGAAGAGTTGTAGGGGCACGGCATGCCGTGCCCCTACATTCCGCCGTCCTGGGAGGGATGGCGTCTTCGCCGTCCGTTCTTTGGGTGCGCAAGGTATGGACGTGCTCTTGGAGGTGAAAGTCCTTCCGTGAGTGCAGTAGGGGCGAAAAATTTTTCGCCCCTACCTTGCGCCTGAAAGGGCGACGGTGGTGAACCGGAGATAACGATAACCGTCCCGTAGGGGCAGGCCTTGTGCCTGCCCGGTTACGGGGCAACCACAGGGGGTTGCCCCTACACCTCTCGAACCGCCCGGTGCAAATCCGCATGCCGGATGGGCAAGAACCGGACCCCTCCCCAACCCTCCCCGTCAACGGGGAGGGGGTGTGGAGCAGGGCGAGCGGGCTAGAGTCTGCGAAGCTCTCGTGATCAAGGCGAAGTGGCGTAAATTCGGCGGTTGTGCAGTAGGGGCGCACGGCCGTGCGCCCCTACATT
>JBBFKT010000001.1:375161-388741 GCA_037482015.1 Thermodesulforhabdaceae bacterium | reverse complement strand
GAAGCTCTCGTGATCAAGGCGAAGTGGCGTAAATTCGGCGGTTGTGCAGTAGGGGCGCACGGCCGTGCGCCCCTACATTAGTCCCTGCATTAGTTTTACACGGTTTATGTTCCCTTGCCATTCGATAAGGGAAGTTTTCGAACACCTTCATCAGAAGCTTGCAAGCAACCAGCAATAATCGTAAACTGGTCGAAACACTACCGGATCAGAAAGGTAGTGTAAAAGTAAGGGGTGTTTAAATCTTCTTTGTCGAGCAACTCACATTTTTGAGGTTATTAAATGCAACCCGGAAACATCGTAAAATTTAGAGGTCGTGACTGGATTCTCCTCCCCAGTGAAGACGAAAACCTTTACCGCCTGCGACCCCTCACAGGCGTAACAGACGAGGTAATCGCCGTCCACAGATTTTTAACAACGATCATCCAGTATGCCCTGCCCGAGGAGCGCATCCAGCCTTCATATTTTCCTCCGCCCACGTTGGATGACATTTCAGATGCCGCCAGCGCCTATCTCCTGTGGCAGGCTGCCCGGTTGACCCTGCGAGACGGTGCCGCCCCCATTCGTTCCTTAGGAAGAATTTCCATACGTCCTCGCACATACCAGTTCGTCCCGCTATTGATGGCTCTGCGCCTCGACCCGGTGCGCCTCTTCATCGCCGACGATGTTGGAGTTGGAAAGACCATCGAAGCATTACTGGTAGTTCGAGAACTCATTGATCGAGGAGAAGTGCGCCGACTGGCAATTCTTTGCCCTCCCTACCTGTGTGACCAGTGGGAAAAAGAACTTCGCGAAAAATTCAATCTGGAAGCTGTTGTCATCCGTTCCAGCACAATCAGCCACCTGGAACGACATAAGCCGGCAGAAAAAAGTATTTATGAGCACTACCCCATCCAGGTCATAAGCATAGACTGGGTCAAAAGCGACCGAAACAAACACCAGTTTCTTCAGTTCTGTCCCGAACTGGTAATCGTTGACGAAGCTCACACCGCCGCCGAAGCAAGTGAACGAAACAGAAGTCAGCAACAGCGGCATCAGTTACTAAGGGAAATTGCGAAAGACCAAAAGCGGCACCTGATACTGCTTACCGCCACTCCTCACAGCGGAATCGAAGCAGCCTTTCGATCACTTCTGGGGATTCTGCATCCTGAGTTTCAGGATTGGAACATAGGAAAACTTGGCGAATCCCAGCGGATTGAACTCGCCCGCCACTTCGTTCAGCGGACTCGCAAAGACATTATAAGCGATTGGGAAGGAGAACATTGCTTTCCAGAACGCCTGAGTGTGGACGAGACATACAAATTATCAGAGGACTACCGAAAGCTCTTCAACCAAACATACGATTTTTGCTCCGAGATCATCCGCACAGGCGAAAAGCTGGAGGAACGAAAACGCCTGGTGCGTTACTGGGGAGCTCTGGCTCTGCTGCGTTGCGTTATGTCCAGTCCCGCAGCAGCCATAGCTGCACTGGAGAAAAAGAGAGGAGCTGCTGAACCGAGCGACATAGATGAAGATGAAACCGATTTCAGTCCCCTGGTCTTCGAGGCATCAGAAGATCTAACCGACGATGAAAACCCTACCCCGCCCATCGAAAAAACAGAGGAGACTCTCTCCAACAGTGACCGAGGCAAATTACGTGAACTATTGCGTATAGCCAGCGACCTTCTTCACTCTTCACAGGACACCAAACTTGTCCGCTGCGTGGAGGTCATCAAAGAACTTCTCAAGGAAGGGTTCCATCCTATCGTCTGGTGCCGATATGTGGCAACAGCCGAATATCTGGCAGAAGGTCTTCGACGGGCTCTGGATAAACGTGTGCAGGTCACCACTATCACCGGTCGTATCGGCGATGAAGAGAGACAAATGAAGATCAAAGAAATTGATTCCAACCGTCCGCGAGTGCTGGTAGCCACTGACTGCCTTTCGGAAGGCGTCAACCTGCAGAAGAAGTTCACAGCCGTTCTGCACTACGACCTGCCCTGGAATCCCAATCGCCTTGAGCAGCGCGAAGGTCGTGTTGACCGCTACGGGCAGATAGCCCCGCAGGTAAAGGCAGTGCGTTTTTACGGAAAGGACAACCCCGTAGATGGTGCCGTAATCGAAGTGCTTCTCAACAAAGCCCGGGAAATACATCGCGCTCTGGGCACATATGTTCCCGTGCCAGAAGAAAGCGAAACGGTCATACAGGCAGTGCTGAATTCGCTTTTTTTGCGGCGCCAGGAACAGGTTAATAAACAGTTTCGGCAGTTGAGCATTCTGGATATTAACCCCAGACTGGAAAAAGAACTCCAGGAGTTCCATCGCCGCTGGGATCTCGACGCCGAGCGCGAGCGAACAAACCGCACTCGTTTTGCTCAACGGGCAATCAAGCCTGAAGAAGTCAAACGAGAACTGGAAGCTACTGATGCAGTTCTCGGCGATCCCGATGCAGTGCGGGAGTTCGTTCTCAATGCGGCTCAGCGGCTTAACCTGCAGATCCGCCCTGACGCTCATAATCCCGGAACATACTGCGTAAATGTATCTCCTGAAGCCACAGCCACATTGCCTGACGCCGTGCGGGCTGAACTGCCTCAAGTAAAAAGCGGAAATTGGTTCATAAGCTTTTCTTCTCCAACACCGAAGGGTGCGGAATACATAGGCCGCAACCACCGGTTTGTTTCAGCTCTGGCACGTTACATCCTGGAGGAAGCCATCTCCAGAGGTAAAGATGCTGTAGCATCCCGATGCGGTGTTTTACGAACACGGAAGATTGATATTCTTACGACTCTGCTACTTCTAAGAGTGCGCTACCTTATGGAGATACCACATCAGACACCGCTTATTTCCGAAGAAGTGCTTGTTCTTGGCTACCGCCCAGCGGGACAGCTCGATTATGAATGGCTCAGCGACGAAGAAGCGCTCCGCCTTCTTTCAGAAGCCAGACCTGAAGGGAACATTCCTCCGGGTGAAAAGCGGGAACTTGTCGAAGCCGTTCTTGATGAGATCGGTGTATGGCACGGCACGGCCAGCGAATGGGAAAACGGAAGTGCCGTTCAGAAAACAATCAGACAAAAGATTATACAACGAGCGAGGGATCTGGAAGAAAGACATAAGCGCATCCGAAAGGCGGTATCCCTTCGGGTGCGAGAATTGAAAGTTGAACCCCAGTTCCCGCCGGATTTACTGGGAATCCTTATACTGCAACCGATGGTGAAGCCATGAACACGAAAAACTTTCCTGCCGTCCGTATTGAAGGAGGGTTGTTTGCCCCCGACCTGCTGGACCAGCTTCTGGCTGGATAACTTCCCGGGCAAAAGCCCCAGGACTTTGGACTCGACGGTCGCAGAAGTCTTACCGATGAGATAGCCGCCGCCTTTACCGATGCTCAGGAACTGTGGCGGGTTTTTAACCGCCGTCTTGGCCGACTTCCCGAGTCGGACACGGGAACAACGGTTACTCGTGACTCCTGGATGATTCCCTTACTCAGTCTTCTCGGTTACGAACTGCACTACAACCGCCAGCAATACACGGTCGGTAATCTTACCTTCCCCATTTCCCACAGAGCAGGCGAAAAGGAAGATGAGCCACCCGTTCACATCGTAGGGATAAAACAGGAACTCGGGAGACTTTCGCCAGGCGGAAGACCCCGTCTGTCGCCTCATTCCCTTGTTCAGGAATTTCTAAACCGGACGGAAGCCCTGTGGGGTCTTGTCACCAACGGCAAAATCATTCGACTTTTGCGTGACAGCACCTACATCCGCCGGCAGTGTTATGTGGAATTCGATCTTGAAGCCATTTTCGAGCAACATCTCTTTCAGGACTTTGCCGTCCTTTACCGGCTGCTCCATCGTTCTCGCCTCCCCAGAAGCGGAACCGATGTCCATCAGTGCTTGCTTGAGCAATACTACCGCCACTCGGTGGAACAGGGAGGTCGGGTGCGAGACCTGCTGCGAGACGGTGTAGAAGAATGTATCAAGAGAATGGCTAATGGATTTCTATCTCACCCGAAAAACGACGAACTGCGAACCCGAATTCGAGCCGATGTAAATGACAATCAACGACTTTCCCCCGAGGAACTTTACCGCCAGCTTTTAAGGCTGGTCTATCGCTTTCTGTTTATGCTGGTCTCCGAAGATCGAGGACTCATAAGCCAGAATCCCATCTACGTGGAACATTACAGTGTCAGCCGTCTTCGCCGCTTAGTAGATCTTCGAGCAGCCTATACCGAACACGACGACATCTGGCATTCTCTGCGGGTGCTCTGGAAACTTCTTTCAGACGACACACCGGTGCAGCAAATCGGCGGTAAGCCTCTGGCAACTCTTCTGGATCTTCCTGTTCTGAACGGCGAGCTGTTTGAGCCTCTTTTTCTCGACTCCTGCCTTATCACCAACCGGGATCTTCTCAAATCCCTGCGGTCTCTGGTGAATTATCGGGAAAACCATTCCAGCTCACCCCGACGGGTGAATTATGCAGCCCTTGATGTAGAAGAACTGGGCTCGGTTTACGAAAGTCTCCTCGATTACCACCCGCTGATTGATACATCCGGTTCCTTTCCCAGGTTTGAATTCGCATCCGGCTCTGAGCGCAAATCCACCGGTTCCTACTACACCCCGGCAGAACTGGTGGCAGAACTTATCAAAAGCGCACTGGAGCCGGTAATCGAAAAACGGCTGGAAAAAGCCAGGGAAATGGCAAACCGTGAATGGCAAAAAGTTCCAGAAAAAATTCAGGAAACGTTTGCCCGTGAAATCGCTAAAGGATTACCGCAATCTGCTTTAAGCAAAGAATGGCAGCAAACCTCTTTCAATATTCGGTATTTTCTGTGTGCAGAACAGGCATTACTTTCCATCAAAGTTATAGATCCTGCCTGCGGTTCAGGTCATTTTCTTCTGGCTGCAGCCCGGCGGCTGGGCAGAGAACTGGCTCGTATCCGCACCGGGGAAGACGAACCTGCGCCTGAACGAGTCCGTGAGGCTATCCGCGATGTGGTGGCTCACTGCATTTACGGCGTGGACAAAAACCCCCTGGCTGTTGAACTCTGCCGCCTTGCCCTCTGGATCGAGTCTCACACATCGGGAAAACCCCTCTCCTTCCTTGATCACCGTATCCGTTGCGGTGACTCTCTGGTGGGAGTCTTTGACCTCAAGGTGCTCGAACAGGGCATCCCGGATGAAGCTTTTAACGCAGTCTCCGGTGACGACAAACAGCTCGCAACTATTCTCAAGCGAGAAAACCGCGAGGAGCGAACAGGACAACTTAAAATCCTTGCTGCCTGCAACCCGATCACCACAATCCAGAACCTTGTCGCCGATGCTCTGGCTCTCGACAGTATCTCCGATGACTCGCCCGAAGCCATCCGTCGGAAGAAAAAGCTCTACGATGAACTTCAGAAGAAGTCTGACCAGGCCCGCACAGCCTGCGATCTCTGGACTGCCGCCTTTTTCCAGCCTAAAAATGATAAAATCCCTAGGGATGCACTCATAACCACTGATACGCTCCGCCGTTACATAGAATCCGGAACCGCCCATCCTCAGGCGGTCGCTCATGCCGTGACACTTTCTCACGAAAACCGATTCTTTCACTGGCCTCTGGAATTTCCGGAAGTATTTGCACAAAACGGATTTGACGTAGTGATAGGAAATTCACCATTTAATGCCAAATTAGGTCACGCCTCTCAAAAATTTATGAAAACCATCTACGAAGATTCCGGCTCAATAAATACTGCAATTCTCTTTTGGCTTAGAGCCAAGCAACTAATAAAAGTTGGTGGAATAATAGGTCTTGTTACCCCAAAGTCAATAACATACTTTACCAGATGGAGTAAAATTAGATCTGTTTTATCCTCCTATTTAGAAGAATTAACTGACTGTGGACAGGCGTGGAGAAATGTTCTGTTAGAACAAGTTCTCGTTGTTGTAAAAAAAGACACACCAACCGAAGAAGTAAAGACTAAAAGGCTTTACCTTATGCAACATAAGTCCACTTATGTGCGCAAAGAAATATTGGATACATTTGACGTTTGGTTCATAAATCCAGAATCCAGCTTAATGGAAATTTTGCAAAGTATTCAAAAATCTCCCAACGAGTGGATTTCCCTTGGCAAAATACTTGTAACTTACAGAGGAGGGAATTTCCAGAAATTCATTAATAATGACGGAGTTTTTCCTGTTATTGGTGGAAAAGATATTTCTCCCTTTGCAATAAAATCTTTCTCTGGCTTTTTAACATCACAACAAATAGATAACCTAGCTTTATTCAAAGCTCCCAAAGCAGTATTTCAAAACATCGTAGCCTATGTTTCGCGCCCGACCCACCATATAAAAATTATCGGCGCCGTGGATTATGATGGTGTAATTTGTTTAGATACTGTGAATATAGTAAAATGTCCCACAGGAATACTCTCTCCTGAAGCTATAGTAGGTCTCCTATCTTCTAACCTCGTAAATTGGTTTGCTCATCGGGTTACCTTTGGATTTGCACAACGAACTATGCATCTAGACCAGTTTGTACTTAACCGTATTTTTATCCCCATAAGTTTACTTGAAGAAAAAGATAAACTAGACACGCTTGCAAAAAGCCTAGTTTACTCGAAAGGAAGGAACAAAGAAGCATTTATTGAGATAGAGAACATAATTCAAGAAGCATATAAAATCGGTCCAAAGCTTAGAAAAGAACTGATAAACTTTTTAGGGTTCCCTTTACGGAGTTAAATGAGACTATGGCAAGAGAAGAAAAATAATAAAGTGAAACCTTCCGGGTGCTCAGAGAAAAAGAAATTCGTCTCTACGGCGAATATAGGACACGGCGGCTGATACTGGAAGCATGGGAACAATTGATGGGGGGAAAGCAATGAGCGAGACTATTTTTGAACTTCACTCCCGCATCATCAACGACTATCGTGACTTCGTCCATTCGTTTATTCAGATTGCCGACGACAGAGTGCGGGAATTTGTTGAACATGCACTGCTGGAGGAAGAACAACTATGGCCTGAGCCTCTGGTGCAACTTTCTCCAGCTTACAAACGAGCTTCAAATGTAAAAGAACTGTCTGAAGAAGGAATCCTCCATCCAGAGACAGTCAGTATCTTTTGCACAAAAGATGACAATCCCATCCAGCTTTACCAGCATCAGGTTGAGGCGATTAAAAAAGCCGCCCGTGGTGAAAGCTTCGTGGTCACATCGGGCACAGGATCGGGCAAGAGTTTCTGCTATATCATCCCCATCATAGACAGAATTATTCGATCCCCTGAAATACAGCGTCCCGTGGCGATTATCGTCTATCCCATGAACGCACTGGCAAACTCTCAACTGGCTACATTACATCAGATAGCACAGGGCTACACACAGCGAACCGGTAAGGACTTTCCTGTTCGTTTCGCTCGCTACACGGGCGAAACACCGGAAGAAGAGCGCCGAGCGATCCAGAAAGATCCTCCCCATATTCTAATGACCAATTACATGATGGCTGAACTGATGATGGTCAGGCCCGAAGATCGAGCACTTCTTCGTGAAGGTGCATCGCCTCTCTTTTTAGTCTTCGATGAACTTCACACCTATCGAGGTCGTCAGGGAGCAGATGTAGCCATGTTAGTGCGGCGGCTGAAGGCACGCATGAACCGCCAGCCCGTGATCCACATCGGCACTAGCGCCACCATGGTCGCTCACCGAGATGCCACGCCCGACGATCGCCGACGGGCAGTAGCCGAATTTGCATCCCTTTTCTTCGGGCATTCCATAGGACCGGACGGGATTATCGAAGAGACTCTGGAGCCCATCACGGAAGGTGGCCCGCCTTCCGTGGATGAAATCCGGAATGGTATGGACATTCCTTTACCAGAGAAACTGGAATCGTTCCGACGCCATCCACTGGTGCGCTGGATGGAATATGCTCTGGGTGTTCAAACAGATGCGGACGGGAAGTTGCGCCGTCGAGTGCCACGCACGCTTTCTGATGCTTCGCGAGAACTTTCTTCCCTAACCGGGCGAGATGAAAAGGAATGCAGTGAAAAACTGCGTCAGGTGCTACTGCAGGCTCTAAGTCTTTCGTCTAAGGATGGACATCAGCCGATCTTCCCTTTCAAACTCCATCAGTTTGTCAGCCAGGGAAGGGCTGTCTATGCCTCTCTTGAGCCTTCAGAAAAGCGCCGATTTAGCCTGGAAGAGCGTTCATCCAGAGAAGGTGAAAGCCTCTGGGCGCCCCTTCGATTTTGCCGTATATGCGGTCAGGATTACTATTGCATGGTCAGAGTGGAAAATCGCTTCATCCCGCTTCTGCCAAATGCAGAGGATCTTCCCGAGGGGGGAACTCCCGGCTACCTTATGCCAGCTTTTCCGGATATGCCTGATTTGGAGGATATTATTCCAGATTCGTGGTATGACAGCAGAAGTGGACGACTTGCCGGAACCTGGAAGAGCCGTATGCCCCTGAAGGTCTGGGTTTTTCCAGATGGCACCTTCAGCACCGAAGAGACTGACGGGGCAACGGCTATGTGGTGGCAGGAAGAAAAGTTCTGGCTCTGTTTGCGCTGTGGCGAACACTATACTGCGCGAGAGGGAGAGTATTCAAAACTGGCTACCCTTTCTACAGAAGGACGATCATCTGCTACTACTGTTCTGGCTACGGCTCTTCTTTGATATGCCAGACAAACAGAAGCTCTGCGTCCGAAACTGCTCACATTTACAGACAACCGTCAGGACGCATCCCTTCAGGCAGGTCATTTCAATGATTTTGTGCAGGTTGCCACACTGCGAGCGGCTCTCTATCAGGCATTAAAAGAGCATAAAAAGATTCGTTTCGACACGATTGCCAGAGAAGTGGTTCGACACATGGGGCTTAATCTTTCGGACATAGCCCAGAATCCTGATCTGGATCCTGAGAGTGCAATAGCCGAAAGGATCTGGAAAACCTTTGAAGAACTGACCGAATACCGCCTTTATGAAGACCTGAGGCGAGGCTGGCGTGTAGTTCAACCCAATCTTGAAGATGTGGGGCTGTTGAAGATCGAATACGATGGGCTTTCTAAACTGTGTGAGCGTGAGGATCTTTTTAAATATCTTCCAGGATTGTCCAGCCGTTCACAGGAAGAGCGTTTCGAGATCCTGCAGGCTGTGCTGGACTACTTCCGCAAGCGGCTGGCTATCAGAGCGCGGGCGCTCCAGGACGACCACCAGAAAGAATTGCGGCGACGGTCAGAGCAATACCTTAACGAATTCTGGGGACTGGATCCCGACAATTCCTTTATGCGGCAGGCTGCTGTGATGCTTCGTCCCGGGAAAGACAGGCGCTATCCCCGTGGTGCATCCTTCAAGCTCACCGCGCGATCCCTTCTGGGGCGCTATCTGCAGCGGGCCCTGAAAATTGATTCCAGGGATGTGGAAACCCTGCTGGATGGACTGCTTGATGTGCTGGTCAGTCAGGGATTCTTGCACAAACTGGAGCCATTCAGAGATCACCGTTGTTTTCAACTGAACGCTGGCTGTCTTGTCTGGTGTCTGGGAGACGGGAAGCCACCATCGCCGGATCTTGTCTGGACGCGCTCTTCAACGGATCAAAATCCAGCGGTCAACCTTTACTTCCAGCGCTTCTATCAGGAAGCTACTCGTGAACTGGCTTCGCTGGAAGCAAGAGAACATACGGCGCAGGTGGTAACGCCGGGCGAAAGAGAAAAACGGGAGCGCCGCTTTCGGAGTGAGGAAAATCCCCCGCTACCCTATCTGGTTTGCTCACCCACTATGGAACTGGGCATTGATATAGCCGATCTGGACGCCGTGCATTTGAGAAACATCCCGCCAACGCCAGCCAATTACGCTCAGCGAAGTGGTAGAGCAGGAAGACAGGGGCAACCCGGTTTAATCATAGCCTACTGCGGCGCCTACAGTCCCCATGATCAGTATTTTTTCCGCCACAGAGAAGAGATGGTGGCAGGCAGTGTGCGGGCGCCCCGGCTCGATCTTACCAATGAGGCGCTGATTCGTGCCCATGTGCAGGCTGAGTGGCTGGCGCAGGTGAATTTGCCGCTTCGTCAGTCAGTGGATGAGGTTATAGATACTGAGCAGATCGAAACTCTACCGCTTAGAGACACCGTAAAGCCGCAACTCAGCTTGAACGACAAAGCGCTTGGAGAGCTACGGGCTAGAATCAAACGCATACTTGCCTGTGATTATGATATGCTGAAACAATTGTGCTGGTTTTCAGACCAGTGGCTGGAGCGAGTTTTGCAGGAAGCACCTCAGACTTTCGATCGAGCCTTTGACAGGTGGCGTGAACTCTATCAGGCGGCAACTGCTCAGCTTGATAGGGCACAGAAATTGATACGGGAAAAAAGTAAAGATGCTCAGGAATCAGGACGGCGGCTGCAGGATGAAGCGATCCGGCAGCGCAACCTGCTCCTGCAGCAGGAAGTGGCACGAGAAGAAGGAGACTTTTACCCTTACCGCTATCTTGCCAGTGAAGGGTTTCTGGCGGGTTACAACTTTCCGGCTTTGCCTGTCAGAGCATGGGTTCCGAGGCGAGAGCAGGGTGAGTTTATTGCCCGTCCGCGTTTTCTGGCAATCAGAGAATACGGTCCGCAAAATATCGTTTATCATGAAGGGTCCAAGTGGGAAGTGGTGCGGTTTCAGGCTCCACCTGGAGGGTTGGCACAGCGGCGTATGCAAAAAAAGCTCTGCCTGAACTGCATGGCTTTTACCGATGTTGAGGACGATCTATGCTCAGTATGTGGTGTCCGCTTCGACGGTTCTAACTCTTCCGTAGTTTCTCTGCTGGAAATGTCCAATGTGGCTCTACGCCGTCGAGAACGGATCACCTGCAACGAAGAGGAGTGACTTCGCCAGGGATACCGAATTCAGATGGCTTATCGCTTTGCGCCGGCTGAACAGGGTTTTCGAGTAGTACCAGCCCGGGCGCGGTCTCTTCTGGATCTTCAGGATCTTCTGGAACTTCAGTATGCTCCTTCATCAACTATTCTTATTGTGAATGAAGGGTGGAAAGCGCGTCGCACGGAAGGATTTCTTGTTGATATTGAGACAGGAGAACTGGTTTCCGAGGGTGATGCTGAGGAGAATAATCTTTCAAGAAATAGTTCTTCGATTCAGCGTGTTAAACTGTGTGTTCAGGATACGCAAAATCTTTTGCGCATGCGTATTCTTGATACTTCGCTGAGAAACGATCCTGTTTTTGAGGCAAGTTTGATGTATGCACTGGAGCGAGCCATTGAGCAGGTTTTTCAGCTTGAGGATTCTGAACTCGTGGCAGATGCGGTGGGAGAAGGCGAAGGACGTGCGCTGATTTTCTATGAAGCGTCAGAGGGTGGAGCCGGGGTTTTACGGCGTCTGGTGGAAGAGCCTAATGCTCTTTCCGAAGTGGCAAGAGAGTCGCTCAGGCTACTTCACTTTGATCCAGGAACGGGAGAGGATCTTGCGATGGATGATCACAGTGCCTGCTACGAGTGCTTGCTGAGTTTTTACAATCAGCTTAAAGCTCATCTGTTGGATCGCCACCGGGTCAAAGATTTTCTGCTCCGGCTTGCAGGTTGTTCTGTAGAACTTATCTACGGTGACAGAACGCGTGAGGAACACTACCGTTTACTTCTGGGATCCATCGACAGTCGGTCAGAGCTGGAAAGGGAGTTCCTGAACACGCTCTATCATGGCGGTTACCGTCTTCCTAACGAAGCTCAGAGATCGATTCAGGAGCCGAGGTGTATTGTGGATTTCTTCTACGAATCGAATGTTTGCGTTTTTTGTGACGGATCTGTTCACGATGATCCTCATCAACAGGCCCATGATAACGAAGTTCGCCGTCAACTCCGCGCACGGGGCTATAGAGTTGTTGTCATTCGTTATGACCAGAATCTTGAGGAACAAATTCGCCAGTATGCTGAGATTTTTGGGAAAGGTGAAAAGTAATATTCTGAATGGGAAGCACATTTACCACATTGCAGGGGCATGGCATGCCATGCCCCTATTCCATGAATCTTATTTCAACGTCATCAACAGGTAGGAGACAGAAAAGATCCTAAATAAAGGATAGTTTTCGAGCAACTTCACTGTTATTATTAGTCTGAAAAGGCTGCAAGACCGGAAAAACTCAAAAAGTTTTTGAAAACTAAAGGGATCACATAGCCAGGAAATACGAAGATTTCGTAAAATCAGAGGGGTTAACCGATGAACAGAAAGGTGATCCTTAAGATAATAATTTTGGTAATTCTGCTAATTTTCGCCTTTCCCACTTTTAATTTTTGTTTCGCCGAAGAAGTTCCTTTTACACTTGAAGACAGAGACAGACTGATAAAGCTGGAAACAAAGGTGGAAGAAGGATTCAAAGCTGTAAATCAGAGGATGGACACTCTGGAAAAAAGGATAGATGATCTGGATAAAAGAATAGACGCCCTAGACAAAAGAATAGACGGACTGGACAAAAGAATAGACGGACTGGACAAGAGAATGGACGGGCTACAGGGGCTAATGTATGTGATTATAAGCGGAATTTTCATTTTAATAGGCTTCGTTATATGGGACAGGCGGACGGCTCTAGCTCCAGCGATAAGAAAGAACAAAGAACTGGAAGAGCGGGAAGAAAAAATTGAAAGAGCTTTGAAAGAAATTGCCAAGAAGGATCCAACTGTAGCCGAAGTTTTAAGAGATGCGGGACTTTTGTAAAAGCAAGGGAGTCAGTAATGAGTAAAAAAACGGCTTTTAAAACAATCGTGGTAATTTCCTTGCTTGCCTTTTCCCCTTTTTGTTTCGCCGGAGAAGTTCCATTCACACTTGAAGACAGAGACAGGCTGATAAAGCTGGAAACAAAAGTGGAAGAAGGATTCAAAGCTGTAAATCAGAGAATAGATGCTTTAGAAAAAAGGATAGACGCTTTAGATAAAAGAATAGATGCTCTGGACAAGAGAATAGACGGGCTACAGGGGTTAATGTATGTGGTTATAAGCGGGATTTTCATTCTAATAGGCTTTGTCATATGGGACAGGCGGACGGCTCTCGCTCCAGCAATAAGAAAGAACAAAGAACTGGAAGACCGGGAAGAAAAACTTGAAAAAGCCTTGAAAGAACTTGCCAAGAAAGATCCAACTGTTGCCGAAGTTTTAAGAAATGTGGGACTTTTGTAGAAACAAAGGAGTTGGTTATGAATAGAAAAACGGCTTTCGAAAAAGGAATAATCTGTATAATCCTAACAATTTCTTTGCTTGCCATTTCCTCCTTCTGTTTCGCCGGAGAAGTTCCTTTTACCCTCGAAGACAGGGACAGGCTGATAAAGCTGGAAACAAAGGTGGAAGAAGGATTCAAGGCCGTAAATCAGAGAATAGATGCTCTGGAAAAAAGGATAGACGCTCTGGATAAGAGAATAGACGCTCTGGATAAAAGAATAGACGGGCTGGACAAAAGAATAGACGGGCTACAGGGGCTAATGTATGTGGTTATAAGCGGGATTTTTATTCTAATAGGCTTTGTCATATGGGACAGGCGGACGGCTCTAGCTCCAGCGATAAGAAAGAACAAAGAGCTGGAAGACCGGGAAGAAAAACTTGAAAAAGCCTTGAAAGAACTTGCCAAGAAAGATCCAACTGTTGCCGAAGTTTTAAGAAATGTGG
>JBBFKT010000001.1:300000-375063 GCA_037482015.1 Thermodesulforhabdaceae bacterium | reverse complement strand
AAAACGGCTTTCGAAAAAGGAATAATCTGTATAATCCTAACAATTTCTTTGCTTGCCATTTCCTCCTTCTGTTTCGCGGGAGAAGTTCCTTTTACCCTTGAAGACAGGGACAGATTGATAAAGCTGGAAACAAAAGTAGAAGAAGGATTTAAGAACATAAATCAGAGAATAGATGCTCTGGACAAGAGAATAGACGGGCTACAGGGGCTAATGTATGTGGTTATAAGCGGGATTTTCATTCTAATAGGCTTTGTCATATGGGACAGACGGACGGCTCTCGCCCCAGCAATAAGAAAGAACAAAGAACTGGAAGAACGGGAAGAAAAAATTGAAAAAGCCTTGAAAGAACTTGCCAAGAAGGATCCTACTGTCGCCGAAGTTTTAAGAAATGTGGGACTTTTGTAGAAACAAAGGAGCTGGTTATGAATAGAAAAATGGCTTTTGAGAAAGGAATAATCTGCATAATAGTAACAATTTCTTTGCTTGCCATTTCCTCCTTCTGTTTCGCCGGAGAAGTTCCATTCACACTCGAAGACAGGGACAGACTGATAAAGCTGGAAACAAAGGTAGAAGAAGGGTTCAAAGCTGTAAATCAGAGAATAGACGGGCTACAGGGGCTAATGTATGTGGTTATAAGCGGGATTTTCATTCTAATAGGCTTTGTCATATGGGACAGGCGGACGGCTCTCGCCCCAGCAATAAGAAAGAACAAAGAACTGGAAGAGCGAGAAGAAAAAATTGAAAGAGCCCTCAAAGAACTTGCTAAGAAGGATCCTACTGTCGCCGAAGTTTTAAGAAATGTGGGGCTCTTATAACCATATATGGTGGATAAACATGGGAATCTTTAGATGGCTTTTAAGATTTTTCACCGACAATCTTGATGATTGTGAAATAAATGGAACTGACGCCCTACCTACTGATTACTCGACCTCAAATACTGGACCAATAGTAAATCCGGCAACTGGTCTTCCAATGATCAGTGGAACAGGAGGCGTTGACGTTGAAGGAAACCCATACGGATTTGATTTGAGTCATGACAACACATTTGATACCGAATCCAACTCTGATTACATAAACAGTGGATTTTATGATCCATTCGGCAATGATGATGGTTTTAATTCATCGCTGTAGTAAAAGTGGTTGAAGAACTTACTTACCTGCTCTTCTAACGCCCATCAATAGAAATTCAGCAAGGACGCTATCTATCCCCATTACCACAAAAACTAAAAGCCCTGACTTACGAGCCAGGGCTTGATATCTTGTTCTGGTGGTAGTCCCAACGGGACTCGAACCCGTGTCTCTGGCGTGAGAGGCCAGTATCCTAGACCGCTAGACGATGGGACCACAATGACAAATAATGGCTGGGGGACTAGGATTCGAACCTAGACTAGCGGATCCAGAGTCCGCCGTCCTGCCGTTAGACGATCCCCCAACCATTTACAATAGATTTCATACCAGAAGCCCCCAAGAATAGTCAAGCACTTATTGACAATGTGCCAGTAAAGCAATACCGACTTTCGATTCACCTAAAGGCGGCAGGACACTGGGCTTGACAAATACAGGCTTTAAGACTTTCCAGGAGTTCTGAACAATCTGCGAGCAACTGTGCAACAATGCTCACGATTTGACTCCTTTTAGCATTTCCGTTGACCGGATTGGTCAAAAGGCGTATTAGATCTAACACAAGAGTCAACGAACCAACCCCCCAGAAGGAACATTGCCATGACCAAGCTTTCTTCCGTAATGAAAGAGAAATTAAAAAAGGCTCTTTATGCAAAAAGTATAGCCCTGGTAGGCGCATCGCCGGATCAACTCGCCGTAGGATTTGGGACTCTTTACAATATTCTCAGATGGCCATTCAAGGGCTCGGTTTTCCCAATAAATCCGAAATACGATTCCATAATGGGTATAAAGTGTTATAAAAGCCTTGAAGAAATTGTTCCCCCACCGGATTTGGTGGTTTTCCTTGTGAATCATCGTCTTGCTCTCGAAATGATACCCACAGCCGCAAGGCACGGCTGCTCTGCAGGAATCATTGTGGCAGGAGGATTTAAGGAGATAAGCGGAGAAGAAGGTAAAAGTTTAGAAAAAGCCCTGGTAGAAAGCGCAGTTAAACACGAATTTCCCATTATAGGACCAAATACTTTGGGCTTTTGCAATTTCCTGGATGGCATTCATGCTATTTTTGCTCACCTGGATGTTTCCCCTAAGCCTCCCATTTCCCCATCCATAGCAATTTTGTCTCAGAGCGGTGGTGTTGGGCTTACCATCGCATCAAATATAAAGAGTCTCGGTATAGAACCGGCTTTTTTCATAGGGGTAGGCAACCGTTCTGTCGTGGATTTCGAAGACTACATTTCTATTCTTCGGGAAGATAACCGTCTCACAACATTTTGTTTATTCATAGAAGGCATGGAATATCCCCGTGGACTTTATGAAGTCCTCGCAGAAATCAACTCGTCTCACCATGTGGTTGTTTACAAAGCGGGAAAACATGAAGCCGTAACTAAAGCCACTGTGACTCACACCGGCGCTATGGCTGGAAATTATGCGCTCTACCGAGCCATGTTTGAACAGTGCGGTGCCGTAGAAGTAGAATCAGCTCGTGATGTTGCAGTAGCAGCCAAAGCCTTAAGTATGGTGCCACTTCCTAAAGGGAACAAGCTGGCAATTATGACATTCACCGCAGGTCCCGCCATCGTTGCCATGGATAGAACTGTCAGAGCAGGATGGAATCTTGCTCCACTTTCTCAGGGTTTGTTGAATCGAGTAAGGAAAATCATAGGAGAGAATACCCCTGTTGATTTGCAGAATCCTTTAGACTTAACAGGACCAGGCTTTGTCCCAAACACCTACGCATCGGTAATGGAACAGGTGCTTCAAGAGGATTTTGACGCATATCTCTTTATCTGGGGCATAAACCCGCTCATTCGACCACCCATAATGGAATGGAAAGCCTTTAGAGAACGCTATCCAGAAAAATCCATGATCTTTGTTATGATTGCTCACGCTGAGGAAGGGGTTCCGCTTCTAAGAGAAATGGCTCGTCTGGGACTATGCGGATATCTTACCCCGGAAGATGGAGCTCTAGCTTTGAACAGCCTTCTGAAAAGGGCTTTCAGGCGTGGAATAATTAAGCTTGATCAAGAACTATAAAAAACGAGGTGGGCAACAAATGGCTCTAATATTAGACATGCTGGAAGCAAAAAAAATGCTCGCCGATGAAGGATTTCCGGTTGTTCCTTCCCGTGCCGTTAAGACCTGGGAGGAAACCAAAGGAGAAGCTGACAGATTGTCCTACCCGGTCGTTTTGAAGCTGGTATCTCGCCGTTATTCTCACAAAAGTGATATTGGAGGAGTTAAAGTTGGCATATCTTCAGAGGAAACCCTCAAAGAAGCATTCTCTGAGCTTGACCATCTCCGCAAACATCTTGATCCCGAAGCTCAAATTGTCATTGAACCCATGGCACCTAAAGGAGTGGAATTTTTTGCGGGATTTATAAGAGACGCTCAATTCGGACCCGTGCTCAGCTTCGGACTTGGGGGCATCTTTGTTGAATTATTCGAAGAAGTTAACTTTCTTCTGCTGCCTGCTTCCGAAAGAGATATCCTCTCCATGTGCAGAAAAATGAAAGGCTGGGAAAAGCTTAAACGAGGCTTTAGACATCTACCACCCGTAGAAGAAAAGATGGTAGTTCAGTTCCTGAACCGATTTTCTAAATGGGCTTACGAAAAACCATCCTTCAAAGAAATAGACCTAAATCCCATAGTTGCAACCCAGGATGAGGTTCTTGTGGTTGATGCTAGAATTGTTATCCTTAATGAGATATAAAGATCGTTACCATCACGAAAGCAGCCTGGAAAGCGAGGAAGAAAATGAAGAGCGTCAGAGAAATTGCCGAAAAAAGGCGAGCAGTTAACTTTTTCGATTCTTCGGTTGCCATAACCGATGATGATTTAAGAAAAATCTACGAGACCGCTCGACTTGCACCTTCTTCCTTTAATCTTCAGCCATGGCGGGTCATTGTGGTAAGAACGCCTGAGAAAAGAGCCCAACTGAAAGAAATGGCAATGAATCAGCCGAAAGTTACAGAAGCGTCAGCAATTCTTGTGTTTGTAGGGCGAGGTAAAGCTTACGAAACCGACATTGATAAGACTCTTCAGGATAGAATTGCAAAGGGCTACATGTCGGAACAGGCTGTGGACAAAGTTAAGGAAGCTGTGCGCAGACTATACGAAGGACGAGAGATAGCCTTTGCATCAAGAAATGTGGGGCTCTTTGCCATGTTATTTATACTTGCTGCGGAAGCCGAAGGCTGGGACACTCACCCCATGGATGGATTTGATGTGGAAAAAGTCAAAGAGTTTTTAGAACTTGGGGATGGAGAATTTCCCGTTATGATGGTCGCTTTAGGCAAAAAACGACCGGATGCAACGCTTCTACCAAGACCTGAAAGAAAAACTTTTGAAGAAGTCTTTACGGTGGTCTGATAGTCATCAATGATTACGGCACCTTCTGAACCAGGTTTTACCGTAAAGAAGCTGTTGCGTCTGGTCTGTTCCAATCTAGCCCTAAGAGAAGTTCACAAAAAATACCCTTTTAAAATCACATCTCATCTTTCATCTCTCATGGAGTCGCTTGAAGACCCTATAGGAAGGCAATTTATCCCAACCGAACTGGAACTAACAGAAGACGGTGGGCTGGAAGATCCTCTGGGAGAAGAACATCTCTCGCCGGTGCCAAACCTTGTGCACCGCTATCCTGATAGAGTTTTGTTTCTTGTAACATCCCAATGTGCTGCACGATGCCGCTTCTGCACAAGAAAACGGCTCTGGAAACACAAAATCGATCTTTCAGAAAAGATCATTTCGGCTGTGACCGATTACATAAAAAAACACTCCGAAGTAAGGGATGTGCTTATTTCCGGAGGCGATCCTCTTCTTCTGGAAGAAGAAACCCTTGAGCGAGTTCTTCGCTCCTTACGTTCCATAGATCATGTAGCAATTCTACGAATTGGAACAAGGCTTCCGGTAGCCGATCCCAAAAGAGTGACGCCGTCAAAAATTGCTCTACTAGCCTCACACCAGCCTCTTTATGTCAACATACATGTGAACCATCCTCTGGAACTCTCAACACCCACAAGAGAGCTATTAGAAGCTATGGCCTCGGCAGGAATCCCTCTTGGCAGTCAGACAGTTCTCCTAAAAGGCGTAAATGACGACCCGGAAACGCTCAGAGAGTTATTCCTGCTTTTACTGAAACACAGAGTGCGCCCCTACTATCTTTTGCAGATGGATCTTATGAAAGGAACGGCTCATTTTCGAACTCCGGTAAGTCGTGGGCTTGAGATTCTTCAGGCTCTACGTCACAGGCTTTCAGGCATAGGGATCCCGCACTTCGTTGTGGATCTTCCCGGAGGTGGAGGCAAAGTGCCCCTGGTTCCATCTGCCATCGTGGACGTTACAGAAAAGGAACTCATACTGAGAAACCGCCTTGGAAGACTCTCAGCCTATCCTCTAGAACAGGGAGAGAAAAATAAAATAGTGAGGCTGCTTACGCCTTTTTAAAAACCTCTTTTCTCAATGCCAGTTCGACAATCCAGTAAACATGAACCCCTACAAGGCTTAACCAGATAAAAACCTTCAGTGCATCAAACAGAGCAAGCACAAAAAGAAAAATGGTATAGTCTCTGTGATTTATCTTGGTGAGCCATTCGGAGACGGCGGATTTCCCATAAGAAGTTTTTTCCGGCGCACGTTCGTGAATGGTATAAGCTATAAGTATTCCCACGACGATAAATAAAGCTAGCAAGAAGGCTAAGAAAGGTCTATCGCCGTATTCTCTTACAATGAGCGCCGTAAAGACCGTAAGATTTGAGAGATTTCCAAGGACTGTGTCCAATTTCTTCCCCTGAGGCGATTCCTTCATGGCAACTCGAGCAAGACTTCCGTCGGCACAATCCAGCACCCAGGAAAAGACCAGGACGAGAGTAGCCAGAATGCCCAGAAGATAAGACTTAAAGAGAAGTAAAAAACAACCGGCTAGGTTAACTCCAAAACCAAGCCAGGTTATCGTATTAGGATGGATGCCTTTGTTAGCACAAAATCTGAGAAACGGCAAAAGTTTACGTCTTACCCAGACGACATGCGGTCGGTCAGATGGTTTGCCGGCTAATTCCAGAATTCCCTTTTCATCCCATGATGGAACTGGCATCAAATGAGACGGAACATGCTCAATAACTTCAATCTCGGGAAAATTCGCCGAAGTAGCCCACAGACTTTCCCATAAGCCGTAAGAGCAAGAAGCTATAATGGGCTTATTGTTTTCAATACAAATGCTTCCCTGATCACGGGAGTTCATAATTTTATCAAACCAGGAAAGAAGTTCTGGTTTCCAGATAAATCCGCCTTTGATTATAAGGATCGGTTCTGATCGATCCGGTTCATCATCCCAGGGCAGGCGTCTCAGAAGCCGACGCACCAGATCATCTTCTATTACAGGCTCCGGAAACAACCTAAGATGTCTAATGCCAGCTTTTTGCAAAGTTACTACCATCCGTTCAAAAGCAGATTTTCCAAAAGTCTCGTGATGGAGCCACGCCCAGCCGTATTCTGAATCATCCGGATAAATAATAGCATACTGCCATCGCATTAGAGTTCTCCTCTATGTTATTAATCACTGTCCCTCTGAGTTTATGCCTTGCTAAACAGCTTGCATATATAGCTTAAACCGATCAAGAATGATAGATTTTACGCCACACCCTGTCCCACCAAACATAAGAAAAGCAAGAGATTGCTCGAAAAATTTTTTCTAGCAGTTTTTGCAATAGGTCCAATTGGGATAGGGGCGGTCAGTTTGACCGATCCCATCCCACACCATCCGGCATGCGGGTCCGCACCGGGCGGTTCGAGAAGTGCATGTAGGGGCGACGCATGCGTCGCCCCTACATTTTGGTGAATAACATATTGGGTCGTTTCCTAGTTGTCCGCGGAAATTTTCGAGCACCTGGAAAACATTGACCATACATAATGCTCAAAGTAAAATTTGCGTGGGCGACGTCTAGCTCTTGAAAAAAGCCTAAGTGGAATACTCGATCCGAAAATGCAAAATAAAACTGATCAAACCAAACAACGGGCATCACGGAACAAAACTATAACTTTGACCGAGGAAGAGCTTAACTACTATCGTCGTCGGCTTATAAGACTCAACAGTCCGGCAACTCTGGAAACTATACTGGACAAAACCATTCATCAGGATCTATTTGAAATTTTGGAATGGTTGCCTTCCAACACGGTCGATCTTCTTTTTGTTGATCCCCCATACAACCTTTACAAATCCTTCAACGGACATAAGTTTACCGAAAAACCTCTGGAACTTTATGAACAATGGCTGGATTCCTGGCTTTCAAAACTCGTTAAAGTCTTAAAAGACACGGCTTCTGTCTATATTTGCGGAGATTGGCGTTCATCATCAGCCATCCACCGGGTGGGAGAAAAATACTTCAAGGTTCGCAATCGCATCACCTGGGAACGGGAAAAAGGCAGAGGTTCAAAAGCCAACTGGAAGAATTGCTCTGAGGATATCTGGTTTTTCACGGTTTCTGATACCTACACTTTCAATGTTGAAAGTGTAAAACTGGTGCGGCGAGTCATTGCTCCTTATACAACTGAAGAAGGGGAACCGAAAGACTGGATCGAGACTAAAGCTGGAAGATTTCGATTAACCTATCCTTCCAACATATGGACGGATATTACTGTGCCCTTTTGGTCAATGCCTGAAAACACCGAGCATCCCACTCAAAAGCCAGAAAAATTGCTCGCCAAAATTATACTTGCAAGTTCAAATCCCGGGGATGTTATTCTCGACCCCTTTCTCGGTTCCGGCACAACAAGTGTAGTAGCATCAAAACTGGGACGTCATTACATCGGCATTGAAATTGATGAACACTATTGCTGCATTGCAGAAAAAAGAATCGATATGGCTAAAATGTGCAAAGACATTCAGGGCTATTCGGATGGTGTTTTCTGGGATAGAAACATATTAAACAAGAGTGGACGATGCTTGCCAGATATTCAAGTTATAAATGCTGGAGTCACTAACAGTCAGGTGGAACAAAGTGAGGCTTGAGCAGGAAATCCACAAATATCCAGCCTGATGTAAAAATCTCACCATATTGTTAATTGCTTTCCTGTGATTTTCTGTTTTCCAAAATGTTCGTAAGCTTTTCTGGTCGCTACTCGGCCTCGAGGTGTCTTTCTAATATATCCCTGCTGGATAAGATAGGGTTCGTAAACATCTTCTATAGTGCCCTTTTCTTCTGAAAGTGCTGCTGCCAGAGTTTCTATCCCCACAGGACCTCCGTCGTAATGATCGATAATTAGCTGAAGGATACGCCGATCCATAGCATCAAATCCCTTTTCGTCCACATCCAGGAGTTCGAGGGCTTTTCTAGCAACATCTTCTGTTATAACTCCCTGGGCTCGCACCTGGGCAAAGTCCCGGACTCGCCTGAGAAGCCTGTTAGCAATTCTGGGAGTTCCTCTAGATCGCCTTGCAATCTCCATCGCTCCGGCTTCTTCGATAGCTATTCCTAAAATACGAGCAGATCTAAGGACAATCTGCTTAAGCTCTTCAGGCTTATAAAAATCGAGCCTCAGTATCACTCCAAAGCGATCCCTGAGAGGGGGCGACAAAAGCCCTGCTCGAGTAGTTGCGCCAACAAGAGTAAAGGGCGGAAGATCCAGCTTTATCGAACGAGCGGAAGGTCCCTGACCGATAATAATGTCGATCTGAAAATCCTCCATTGCTGGATACAAAATTTCTTCTACGGTGGGATTCAATCTATGAATTTCGTCTATAAAGAGAACATCTCTTGGTTCCAGGTTAGTTAATATAGCGGCAAGATCCCCGGGACGTTCTATAACAGGACCTGAAGTGGCTCTAAGATTTACCCCCAATTCATGACTTATAATTGTTGCAAGAGATGTTTTGCCTAACCCGGGGTAACCATGAAGAAGAACATGATCCAGAGCTTCACCGCGCTGTATTGTCGCTTCGATAAATACTCTAAGAGATTCTTTTATCTCCTCCTGCCCGATGTAATCCGACAACCTTCTGGGTCTAAGGTTTTGTTCTACAACAAGATCTTCTTCACGCGGTTCCGGGGTGATTAATCTATTTGTCATATTCTTATATCCCCACCCATAAGCTCTTAACCTGCCATTACTCTTAGAGATGCTTTCAGAAGATCTTCAACCGAAGCCGTATCGCCCACCTTTTTCCTTGCGGTTGCAAGAGCTCTTTCTGCTTCTTGAGATTTATATCCAAGCTGAATCAAGGCGGCAAAGGCTATCCCATAAGGAGATGTTTCTTCCATTTCCACAACATCGCTAAAAGATTGCATTTCCGGCGGTTTCAGTCTGTGTTTCATTTCAAGGAGAATACGTTCTGCTGTCTTCTTTCCAACACCTGGTATCTTCTGAAGACGTCCCACATTGTGTTCGTAAACGGCTCTCGCAAGCTCATCAGGAGCAATACCGGAAAGGATAGTTAGAGCAAGCTTCGGACCTACGCCGTTTATTGCGATAAGGTCAAGAAAAGCTTTTTTTTCTTCCAGAGTCTTAAACCCGTATAGTTGCAGAACATCTTCTCGAACATGGGTATAAGTATAAATCAACACTTCCTGGCCGAGTTCTGGAAGACTGTAAAAGGTATGAAGAGAAATTGCTATGTCATAACCAATACCACTAACGTCCACTACAGCGGAGGAAGGAGTTTTGCTGGTTAAGGTTCCCTTAACATAAGCTATCATGATTTGATTCCAAGCGTTTTTAGTCTGAACATGTTGAGATGACAGATGGCGACGGCCATGGCATCGGCAGCGTGAGAATCCACGGTATCCTTTACCGCCAAAAGACGCCTTACCATGGCAATCACCTGATCTTTTGTAGCTCTTCCATATCCTACCACGGCCTGTTTAATTTCGAGAGCCGAATAAGCAAAAACCGGAATGCCGGCGTTTACAGCCGCAAGTATAGCCGCTCCCCGAGCTTGACCTAGCTGGAGTGCACTTCTGGGATTATGAGCAAAAAAGACATCTTCCACCGCTACCCCTTCAGGTTTTGTGCGGGCTATAATCGCTTCAAGTTCTCGATAAATCAACCCCAGGCGGTCAGGAAGCGACATACTTCTGGGTATCTTTATTGTTCCGTAATCTATGGCCTTGAAGTGTTGATCTTTAAACTTAACAAGCCCATAGCCTGTATAAAGCGAACCGGGATCTATACCGAGCACACATTCGCAGCACATCATGCCAGAGACTTCAAGATTTCATCAGGAATATCGAAGTTTGCATAGGCGTTCTGGACATCATCGTGATCTTCCAGCATCTCCATAAGGCGAATAACCTGCTGAGCCTGCTTAGGGTCGTCGATACGAACGGTAGTTTGAGGTATCATAGTAATCTGAGCAAAAAGGTATGCCATTGAGCGATTGTCGAAGACCTGTTTGACTGCGTTAAAATCGGAAACCGTGGTTGTCACCTCTATCTGATCACCTTGATCTTTTACATCATCAGCCCCTGCTTCTAAAGCCACTTCCATAATCTGATCTTCAGAATACTTGTCTTTTGGAAACACAATAAGACCTTTCTTTTCAAACATCCACGATACACAGCCAGCTTCTCCCAGGTTACCTCCATTTCTCGTAAAGATATTTCGAAGCTCACTTATCGTTCTGTTTCTGTTATCGGTCATAGCCTCCACAAGAACAGCAACTCCTCCTGCGGCATAACCTTCACAGGTAATTTCTTCATAAGTTTCCCCTTCAATTTCTCCAGTGCCTTTCTTGATAGCGCGGTCAATTGTATCTTTAGGCATATTTTCGGCTCTCGCTGCCGAAATGGCTGCTCTGAGCCTTGGATTCGATTCGGGGTTTCCACCTCCCAAACGGGCAGCGACCATTATTTCCCTGATAAGTTTGGTAAATATTTTGCCTCGTCGCGCATCCTGAGCAGCCTTTCTGTGTTTGATGTTTGCCCACTTGGAATGTCCAGCCATAGTTTTCGCCTCCTTACCTTTTATGTTTTGATGCTGTGCTTGTTATGAAATCGGTTAAAGTTCTATTATTTTCTGCACATCGCCAGGATGTAAACTTCTTTGCTTTCCTTGCGTGACGCCATAGGCTTCACTATTTTGACTTTTTTGAAGTATTGCTTAATAGTTTGAATGAGTCTAGGAGTGTCCTCTCCCTGAAAAATTTTAGCGAGAAAGTGTCCCCCCGGCTTAAGCACTTTCTTGGTCAGTTCAAAGGCTTGCTCAACAAGATAGGCAGATCTTGCCGAATCGGCATGTTTATTTCCGATAGTCTCAGGCGCCATATCGCTCATAATTACGTCGAAAGCATCAAATTGACTGGCAAGACCTTCGATAAACTCCTGATCCCTCATATCTCCCTGAATAACATGCACATGAGAAGGGAACGGATGATCAATGGGTTGAAGATCCACTCCAACCACGTATCCTGTCTCACCCACAACACTTGCTGTAAATTGAAGCCATGAACCCGGCGCCGATCCAAGATCAAGAACCTTCATACCCTTAGCTAAGATACCGTATGATTTCTGAATCTCCATCAGCTTGTAAACAGCTCTACTGAGATATCCTTCTTTCTTGGCTCTGTGAAAATAATGATCCTGATAGGGTTGATTCCCCGAACCTGACCGCCCTCCCCCACTGTGGCACTTCTTGCATCGACTCATAACAGTTTTGAGTTACCACTCCTATTCGCTTTGTTTTCCATAAAAATATTGCGTTTTCTCTATAACAAAGAGACCATGCTTTGTAAACGCAAACCGAGACTACCTATAAATCCCAAGACACTACACAATGTATATCTAAAAAATGGAGACAAAGTCTGTTCTAAGAATGCTTATAACTCAAAGGAAAATTTTTTAGTTGCACTCCTTAAGACAACGAAGAAAGAACCCTTTCGATGAAAACCATATCCTTTTCTTCTATTTCCCATCCGATAGCACCACAATTTTCTCGAGCCTGTTGAGGATTCCTGGCTCCGGCAATGACTGTAGTCACTCCAGGCCGTTGGAGAGCCCACCTGAGAGCAAACTGCGCCATTGTTTTTCCGTATTTCCTTTCGGGATCTATCTCCCGGCGAATAGTTTCAATAACCTGCACATATTGTTGAAAAGCCGGTGATTTGAACTTGTCGTCATGTCGCCTTAAATCACCTTTAGGAAACGTTTCAGTGCCCTTGAATTTACCTGTAAGAAGTCCTCTACAAAGTCCACCATAAACAAGGGTTGGAATTCCGTGCTTTATACAGTAAGGAAGGATTTCCTTCTCGGCTTCCCGTTCAAACATGTTATAGGGAGGCTGTAAACTATGGACAGGACCTACACTAATACAGCGATCTATCTGATCGGGGGCAAAGTTCGATAAACCTATAAACCTGATTTTCCCTGCATCCCGAATTTTTACAAGTATTTCCATAGAATCTTCAAAAGGAGTCTGTTCGTCTGGCCAGTGAATCTGGTAAAGATCAATTAGATCAACACCGAGTCTTTTCAGACTCTGATCAACTTCTTCAGCCAGCCTTTCGGGGCGAGAGTTTCTACGAATTCGTTTTCCGCCTTCGTCCCATTCAAGGCCACCTTTTGTAGCAATAACAACATCTTCTCGCTTTCCCCAGGTTTTTATGGCCTTTCCCACAATTTCCTCAGCTCTGCCAAAACCGTAGATGGGAGCAGTATCGATAAAGTTTATGCCATTCTCAAAAGCAGTAATTATAGCCTTAAGAGACTCATTTTCATCCGAACCGCCCCATGCCCATCCACCCGTCACCCAAGTTCCAAAAACCAATCGCGAAACCTTCAATCCTGTGTTGCCGAAAATTACATATTCTCCACCCATGCTTTTTGCTCCTAGCGTAACCAAACTGTAAAAAAGCGATTCCCAACTCTTGCTGATTTGAACATACCGATGTTATTATTATCATGTTAATAAAGCTAAGTCACCATGTTCACTTTGCAAAAAGGGGACATACAATGGAAACCCAGGCTCAGGGATTCAGAGGAAGTATAGTAGGAATTGGGTTGCACGACATAATTCAGCTAATTTGCACATCTACTACAGAAAATCTCAAAATCAAAGTAAGAAGCGATACAAGCGAAGGAGCTATTTGCATATCCAGCGGGCAGATTCTTCATGCTCAGACCCTAGAAAAAGAAGGCGAAGATGCTTTTTATGAGATTCTTTCCTGGCAGAACGGGGAATTTAATGTAGTGCCAACAGAACCGGAAATGATAGGAAAGATATCAATCCACAAGCCATGGCAGCAACTTATTCTTGAAGCGGCTCGCTTAAAGGACGAAGGTCACCTGAAACCTCAGGAACAGTCAAAATTAACAGTTTACTGCGAAAAGTGCGAAAAAAGGTTTTACATTCCATCAGACCGAATCCCGGCCGGCAAAAAAGTGCGTGTGCGATGTCCAAATTGTCAAAACACGATTGAACTGGTGCGAGATGAAGATATCCTGGAAGGATTCGAAGTAGAAATTGAACGGTGGAAACGAGAAGAAACTTCGATTGAGGAGCTTTTTCTTGATGGGCGAGAAGGGGTACTCCTGTGCTCATCGGATGAACAGTCTATTCAGCAAATTTCTAAATTCCTCAATCAGGAAGACTACAACATAAAAGTTGCCCGAACCGGAAGAGATGCATTCAAATATCTTCAGGGAGGATCTTTCCAAATAATCATTATTGATGAAACTATAGGAAAAACAGAACAACATGAATACAATATCCTGCTCTACTATATGCAAAAACTCCCCATGAATATAAGACGTCGCTTTTTCATTTGCTTGTTAAGTAGCTCTATGAAAACGCGAGACAAATGGGCAGCCTTTCGACTTGGAGTGGACTTGGTGGTGAACAAAAATTCTTTCGAAGTGATAGATGAGCTTTTGCATTACTCACTAACTCAAAAAAAACGTTTTTATGCACCATTTTTAGAAGAACTTCAGATATTGAGGGCAAGCTAACAATGTGGAACAAGATGTTTTGGAAAAGTAAGAACTATAAAGGCGGAAAACATGCTCGTTGGCGACTACAAAGCTGTATTGAAACGATTTTAGACTTAAGCGATCGTTTAGGAGAAGGAATGATAAGAGCGGAAATTGTAGAGCATTTTAAGAAGCTCAGAAATTCCTTCGCTTTTCTTGAAGATGACATGGTAGATGAAAAAGAAATAAGCCGAATAGAAGAAGCAACAAATCAGCTTCTTGAAGAGGTTGGCAAGCTCTACGACGAAAGTGTAATGAAGCAACTTTACGACATCCCAAAACATTAGATTATTCCAGCGGAGGTGAATCTAATAATGGCTACAGAGCCGGTTAAACAGATTTTCGTTTTTTCCAAAAAAGGCGATAGTGGAACAACGAGTCTTCTTTCAGGCGAGAGAATTTCAAAGGCAAATCTTCGCCCGGAAGCTTATGGAACTCTAGACGAAGCCAGTTCCATGGTAGGGGTTGTTAAAGCCCTGACTCGTAGCTCTTTTGTTAAAGAAATGCTAGATACAATACAATCCGATCTAGTAATACTGGGAGCAGAGCTGGCATCAACTCAACAGGATCCACCATACAAAATCTCTGCAGAAGCAATCGAGCGCATCGAAAAATGGATAAGGGATCTTCAACTGGAAGTTCCTTTGCCTAGAGAATTCGTTCACCCAGGAGCCACACTGGTAGGAGCAGTAACAGATGTCGCCAGAACTATAGTAAGGCGCGCCGAAAGACGAATGGCGGCTATAAAGGACGAAGGGGAACAAATCAGGCAGGAAGCTCTATCTTATATTAACCGGCTTGCCGATTTTCTGTTTACTTTAGCGCGTTATCTGGATGCCACGGAAAAAGCCGATTGATACGAAAATCAACAAGAAGCTTGATAAAGGATTCGCGATATAGCGGATTTGATATCATCCAGAAAAGATGCCCCGGGCAGTTACAATCTGATGAGCCAAAACGGCTAACGGTTGAGTCTGCGATAGAACAAAGCCTTTTGGCTATCAGGCATTCCAGCCGTTCGGAAGATTCAATCCGAAGAGGTGTCAGCTTTTTCAAAAAAGGTGTCAACATATCAATATGCCAGTGAAGGGATTTTTTCCGACGTAGATGGCGATTTATTCTTTGGGAAAGAGAATTCATGGCAGAACCAACATAAACATAAAAGCCTTTCCTGAAAAAGCGTTCTCCAATGCTTCCCACGGATAGTGTGAGATTTTCCGGAAGAAATCCCAAAAGCAGGTAGCTTCCCCTATCGCGGGCTTCTTTCTCATAAACCGGCCAGGCGATATTTAGATCTTTAACAAACCAGGGTTGCAGATCATCATCCCACCTGATTGAAATCGCCTTTAGCATAAGGGTATGACGATTTTCATAAAGAGTTCGTGAAAAGGCTGGATCGGTGTGAAAATCGGGCAAAAAATCATCCACATGAGGAGCATGAACCATAAAAAGCACTCCAGCTTTTACGTTGGAATCCGCCAGCGTAACGCCGGCTAATTTCTCAATATGCTTTTTACCCCGATCTGTTACCGCATCAGGGAACATAGCAATACGGTCGCCAAACAAAGTGCATGATTTAACTTCCAGTAAAAGCTTTACTCCTGCGGGATTTTCCATCAGGAAGTCGATCCTTCCACCCTTTATTGGAACTTCTCTGGATTTGATAACAAATTTTTCCAGCCCCGGAATAATACCTTTACGTAAAAACAATTCAGCTACGTCGTTGGTGTAATGAGTATGCAAGAGAACAGGGGATCCATAGCGCCTTGCTGCCCAAACGGTGAATTGATGCTTTCCGGTTCCAGCGCTCTCTTTCAGGTATAGTTCTTTACCAGGAAGAAGAATCTCCCAGAGTCTCCCGGGATTTGGAAGATAGGCTTCAAGGATTCTTCCGTCCACAAGACATTCCACTTCAAAACGGTTGATTCGCCTTATAAAGACCGCTCTATAGAACATTAGAATTAGCTCCCGTAACCGAGAGTGTGTTCAACCGACCGGTCGCCCTTACCAAACTCCCTCCCCGTTGACAGGGATGATCTAGGTAGAGGCTGCTCCTGCCAACATAAGGCCGTTGAGCACCGCACTTTTATAATTACCGGCTCGAGTAACTTGCTATTTAACCCAGCCTGTGTTCGCATAGGGCACGGAAGTACTAACCCCCCTAAATCCTCCCGTCAACGGGGGACTTCTTCTCCCTCCCCGTTGACGGGGAGGGTTGGGGTGGGGTCCGGTTCCTGTCTATAGGTTCGCAACACTCAAAAAAAGACCGCAAGAACGCCCTCCCTCCCTAGACGGTGTTAAAATATTGGGAGGGTCGCCGTCCTCGGCGACCAAAGTAAGAAGAAAAGTTTTCCACCCTTATGAGGGTGTTTTAAAAAACTCCGTAATAATTTGTGGGGGCAACCCATACGTTGTCCCACAGTTATGTGGTGAATCATATATTGAGGTTGTTTTTTAGCCACCTGAGTCTGGGAAGATTTTCCAAGCTGAATTTTGTCATTCAAGGCATCATCGTAGGGGCAACCCCTTGTGGTTGCCCCATAATAGGGCAGGCACAAGGCCTGCCCCTACAGACTACAGACTTCATCCTCCCCCTGTGAGGTTGTTTTACATGTAGGGGCAACCGGCCGGTCGCCCCTACAATATCCCCAACCAATATCGTAAAATGGCCGGTGCTACGAACACATCACCCACTTTTTAGAACACCCTCTCCACCCTTATTGACGTTTTTTAGAACACGCTCAACAATGGGAAAGTTAAAAAAACGGATCGCCTGGAGCAAATAACTTCCCAGGCGATCCGCAGAAAAGGCTTAAAAGGTTAGAACTTTCTCTGGACTATCGTCTTTTTCAAGTTAGCTATAGCCTCTGTAGGATTGAGTTGCTTTGGGCAGGCTTCAATGCAATTCAAAATTGTGTGACAACGCCAAACGCCGTGGCGATCGTTCACAGTTTCAAGTCGCTCATCGGCTCCTTCGTCGCGAGAATCTGCGATGAACCGCCATGCCTTGAGAAGTGCCGCAGGACCAAGGTAATCCGGATCAGCCCAAAAGCTCGGGCAAGACGTGCTACAGCAAGCGCAAAGGATACATTCATAAAGCCCGTCAAGTTTTTTTCGCTCTTCCGGAGTTTGTAACCGTTCTCGATCGCTGGGAGGAGGTGTTTTAGTGATCAAGTAAGGCCTTACAATGTAATACTTGTTAAAGAAATCAGTAAAATCGACCACCAAATCTTTAATTACGGGAAGGGAAGGAAGTGGCTGGATCACAATAGGAGGCTTTAGATCCTCAATGTGGGTTATGCAACCCAGCATGTTAACACCGTTAATATTAATTCCGTCAGATCCACAGACTCCCTCACGACAAGAACGCCGATAAGCAAGAGTTCCGTCCTGTTCCCAACGAATTTGGTTCAGGCCATCCAATACCATCATGCCGGGACGGCGGATTTCTACTTCATAGTCCCTGTAATAAGGCTTTTTATCCTTCTCAGGATCGTATCGAAAAATAGTAAATGTCACTTTCTTTGCCATCGATACACCCCTTCTTTGTGTCATTTTGAGTATCAATAGACCCGTTCTGCAGGCATAATTGTTTCAACAGTGAGCGGTTTAAGCCGAACGGGTTTGTAGTCAAGCCGAATAGAACCATCTTCTTCAAGGTAAGCAAGAGTATGCTTTAACCAATTTACATCGTCACGCTTGGGATAATCATCACGGTAATGAGCGCCTCGACTTTCTGTGCGAGCCAGGGCCCCTTCAACAATCGCCTTTGAATATTCCAGCATGTTTTCCAGTTCCAGAGTTTCCACAAGATCCAGGTTATAAACCTTGCTTTTGTCATCTATTCCCACATTTTTGAAGCGCTTAATAAGCGTATCAATTATGGCTTTTTGCTTGGTAAGAGTTTCCTCCGTGCGGAAAACCCCACAGTTTGCATCCATTGATTCTTTAAGTTCTTCCCAGATGGGTCCCATGCGCTCTTTTCCATCCGAATTGAACAGCTTGATGACTCTATCTATACCGTTTTTACCTGGATTTTCAGGAAGAGGAACATGTTCCGGAAGGGACTCGGCAAATTCTGCCATTTTTTGTCCCCCAACTTTTCCAAAGACCATAATATCAAGCAGTGAATTGGATCCGAGGCGATTGGCTCCATGCACAGAAACACAGGCACATTCCCCGGCGGCGTAAAATCCCTTAACAGGGGTTTCAGGGGTTTCCATGTTCTCAATTACTACCTCGGCGTAATAGTTAGTAGGAATGCCACCCATGCAGTAATGACAGGTTGGAACGACCGGGATAGGCTCCTTTGTGCAGTCAATACCGGCAAAGACATAAGTCAGCTCCCAAATGCCCGGAAGCCTTTCATTAATAACGTCAGCGCCGATATGATCGAGCTTGAGAAGGACATAGTCTCCCCTGGGTCCACAACCTCGTCCGTTTCTGATCTCTTCAGCGATAGCACGTGAGACGACGTCTCTAGAAGCAAGATCCATAACTCTGGGAGCGTAGCGTTTCATGAACCGCTCACCCTCTTTGTTTACAAGATAGCCACCTTCGCCACGTGCACCTTCTGTTATTAGGTTACCAACGCCATAAATGCCTGTGGGATGAAATTGAACAAATTCGAGATCTTCCACGGGAAGGCCAATCCGGAGCGTCATGCCAAGGCCATCACCTGTGCAAATGTGGGCATTCGATGTGGTCTTGTAGCACCGCCCATAACCGCCCGTAGCAAGCATTACTGCTTTGGCATGGAAAATGTGGAAACCACCGTTTACAATATCCCACGCCAAAACGCCTACCACGTGATCTTCGTTCTTGATCAAATCGATGGCAAAAAATTCATTGTAAAAAATCACCTGATTTTTTACGCACTGTTCAAAAAGCGTGTGCAGCATGGCATGACCTGTCCGGTCTGCCGCAGCGCATGTTCTCTGTATAGCATCTTTACCAAATTCCTTGGTATGACCGCCAAACCGTCGCTGGAAAATTTTTCCATTTTCAATTCGGCTAAAGGGCATACCCATATGTTCAAGTTCGATAACGATTTCCGGAGCCATACGGCACATGAATTCTATGGCATCCTGGTCTCCAAGGTAGTCACTTCCCTTTACGGTATCAAACATATGCCAGCGCCAATCATCAGGTTCCATGTTACTAAGAGATGCGGCAATGCCTCCCTGAGCAGAAACAGTATGCGATCGGGTAGGAAAAACTTGGCTGATTACAGCGGTATTTACCACCTTGGATGCTTCAAGCGCTGCCCTGAGACCCGCTCCACCTGCTCCTACAATCACCACATCGTGTTTATGAATAATTACATCGGGCATGTTGTTTCCCATGGTTCTTTTCAAACCTCCTTTAGCCTCACAGGCTGATAATGGTCAAAAACCCCATTACGAAGAAAATAATAGCCACTACCCACAATGTTCCTATAAGAAGGCTCCTTAAAGTTGGAGCATGAACGTAGTCGTCTATAATCATCTTGAAACCGTTAAGAGCATGATAAATAGCGAAGACGAGAAAAGCTATATCGAAAGTCTTCCAGATAGGTGAAGAAAGCCTGGCCATAACTTTTGCGTAGTTAAGTGGAGGCTCGGTAAGAAAATGTAGCACCACAAAGTGGACAAACAGCCCAATTACCAAGGCAATTCCAGAAATTCTCTGGAAATACCAGTCAAAGGCTCCAGAACGTCCAGACCCCTGATATTTTCCAAGCATTACTTAATCCCTCCTTTCCTAATGCCCAAATAGCACAGCCTTAACCATAGGAATCGCCCCGATAGCCATAAGCACGAGTGAAACTGCAAAGGTCACATAGGTAGCTTTGCGGAAGAGATCTCTTCGAGCGAGGTTCCCATAGTCCATGAAAAATACTCTCAAGCCATTCACAGCATGATAGACAACTGTTCCCACAAGCCCGATCTCGAGCAAGTGGAAAAAGGGCGAATTTACAACCGCCATCACACTATTAAAGGATTCTTCTCCTTTAGCTATATGATGGATCACCCAGATGTGAAGGAAGAGGTAAAGACCAAGAAGCACTCCCGTTACACGGTGAAGAATCCAGGCTATATAACCTGGATGAAGTCGGTAACGCACTTTCGGTTGAAATACAACCTTCTTTTTCATTAACGCCCTCCTTCTTCCAAAGAATATTTAAAACGCAAAATAAACATTAAGGGATTGTGATCCCTTACAGCACAAACAAAACGCTAAGAAAGCGCATATCGTTTTACTCCATCTTCGTAAAGATCCCCACCGTAGATATCATTAGCAACAACAATGGGAAGATCTTTTACTTCGAGGCGCCTTATTGCTTCAGGGCCAAGTTCAGGATAGGCTATAACTTCAGCAGAAAGGATAGATTGAGACATCAAAGCACCTGCTCCTCCAATGGCTGCAAAATAAACTGCTCCGTATTTTTTCATGGCTTCTTTAACTTCAGCATTGCGAGCCCCTTTCCCGATCATTCCCTTCAGTCCATTTGCAATAAGCTCTGGAGCATAAGGATCCATACGATAGCTTGTTGTAGGTCCAGCCGCTCCTATAGGTCTTCCCGGTGGAGCCGGAGATGGTCCCATATAGTAGATAACCTGCCCTTGAAGATCAAAAGGAAGGGGCTTTCCTTCCTTAATTAGCGCAACAAGTCTCTTGTGAGCAGCATCTCGGGCAGAATAGATCACGCCACTAAGAAGCACTCTATCACCAATTCTAAGGCGCTTTACATCATCGTCGGTAAGAGGTGTTGTCAGTCGTATCGGTTCTGACATGGTAAACTCCTTATTAAAGTTCCACTTCTTTATGCCTTGCAGCATGACACTGTATGTTAACCGCCACAGGAAGGCTAGCAATGTGACAGGGCATCATATTAATGTGGACAGCAAGGGAAGTGATGCGTCCTCCCAGTCCTTGAGGACCAATGCCCAGGCGGTTAATCCGTTCAAGCCAATCTTCTTCAAGGGCTCTAAGTTCTTCGTCTGGATTCTGTGATCCAAGAGGCCTTAAAAGAGCTCTCTTGGCGAGAATTGCTGCCTGTTCTATAGTTCCTCCTATCCCCACCCCCACGATGGTAGGAGGACAGGGATTAGGCCCTGATTCTTTAACTCTCTGAATAACAAAATCTCTAACGCCTTCAATACCCACAGCCGGCGTAAGCATTGTTACACGACTCATGTTTTCGCTTCCGCCACCTTTGGGAGCAAAAATGATTTTCAACCTGTCTCCCGGCACGATATCGAAATGAATGACAGGTGGAGTATTATCTCCCGTGTTTTTTCTGGTTATGCAGTGGCAGATGGATTTTCTAAGATAACCTTCCTGATATCCACGCCTTACGCCTTCTTCAATCGCTTCCCTTAAAGATCCGCCGACTATATGAACATCCTGCCCAATTTCCACGAAAACTACGGCAAAACCCGTGTCTTGACACATCGGAATCCTTTGTTCTCGAGCAATCCGAGCGTTTTCTATAAGGCGCTTGAGAATGTCTCGACCGGTGGGAGATTCCTCCCGATCTAACGCTCGCTCAAAAGCTGTAATAACATCATCGCCAAGTTCAATATTCGCCCTGATGGCGAGATCCCGGACAGCATCCACAATCTTTTCTACATGAACATCCCGCATTTTCAGGCTCCTTCTTAAACCTTCTTCCTTTAATATCTTTCCCATTAGCTACCAAAACTTTTATACCACCCATTATAACTATGTCAAACTACTTTCAATCTAACTGAATCAAAAAGGCTGTTGCAGGAAAACACAACACAATGATACTGATTTTTGATGAAAACCCCCTGCTGGTAGGAAACACCTTACATTAACCTGTAAAGGAGCATCTCTCATGAAAACAGTTTCGCCCGAAGATTGGGCTTCTCCGCTAGTGGTTATTGTCGGAACGGGCATGATCGGTGAGATCTTCCAGATCCCACAAGAATTAGAAAACTGGCTGAAGCAAGCCGATGTGATTGTTTGTGGAGAATCTTTCTTAAAGGCGGTAGGCCGATTTGATTGCGAGAAGATTATTATACGATCTCCTTTGGAGCCCGTTATAGAGCGAATCAAGGAAATATCACAGATTAAGAAAGTGCTTATCATGGCATCCGGCGATCCGCTTTTTTACGGTATAGGACGCCAGATTGGCGAAACACTTGGAAGAAGTCAAATCATGGTGGTCCCTGGCATTACATCTCTACAATACCTGTTTTCAAAACTCGCTCTTCCCTGGGATGATGTGTTGCCTTTCAGCTTGCATAAAGAAGATCGGCGAGACTTTTTCTACTGGCTTAGACTCGGTCGAAAGATCGCTATCCTTACAAGTCCAGCTCGATCCCCTTCTTTCATAGCTGAACTGCTTGAATATCACAGGATGGGCGAAATGGTGGAGATGGTTATTGGAGAAAATTTGGGCACACATAAAGAAAAAATCACTACATTAATCCCAGCAGAAGCTACATCAAAACACTGGGAATCTCCCAACATTGTGGCGATACTACCTAGATGCATAGCGGAAAAAACCGGTGGATTTTTGATAGAAGATGAATTTCTTCATGATCGAGGCATGATAACAAAGCAGGAAGTGCGAGCTCTTGCCGTGTCTGCTCTAAGGCTTCGCCCCGGAGATGTATTGTGGGATATAGGGGCTGGAAGCGGATCGGTTTCCATCGAAGCCTGCTATAGAGTTCCTTTGCGAGCAGTTCACTCTGTTGAAAAGAATCCCCATCGGTTTGAACAACTAAAGGCAAACATTAGGAATTTTCACTGTGGAGAGATAATACCTTATCTGGGGAATATCCTTGAATTCGTTGACAAACTGCCACCACCTGATCGCATCTTTATAGGCGGAGCAGGCAAAGATCTGGGGCTTATATTAGAAGCCATCATAAAACGTTTTGGAAAAGACGGCATGCCACTCATCCTGATTTCAGCAGTGCTCTGGCATTCTGTAAGTGAAGCTCTTCAAGTTGCACAAAATTATGGGTTCAGAACTAATTTGGTTCAAGCTCAGATCGCCCGAAGCGTTCCTCTTGCAGAATCCTTTCGTTTTGAGCCTCTAACTCCAGTTTTTTTAATTACTTTAGAACCCTGACCCCAGTTAAACCTGAGATCGTTCGAAAACTTCTCTTACGAGATTAATTGTAATGGCGACGCATGCGTCGCTCTATTGCCAGGGCAACCCTGCAAGGAAAAAATTTTTGAACACTCCCAATTAAACCTTAAAGTATTGGCAAAACTGGCAAAATGAGTTGATTTTAGAAAGTTCGGACTCCGGCCCTTTAAACTGAATTCCCAGCTCACTACGTTTTTTGAGTCTATCGTGAAGGATATTTCTAACAACACCTTCGATTTCTTTAATTAATCGATCATCCGGTAAACTAAAGGAAAGCACAATACGGTCATTTATTCCGGCAAAAACAATCGAGTCAGCTACAAGTCTGCATCCTCCTTCACTTATATCAACTACGGTTCCGCTGAAAACATCTGGCTTAAAGCCAATTTTAAATTTGGTTTCTAGATTTACTTTTATTCTTACGTGACGTCTTAAAGATTCAACCTGAAAATGCGAAGGATATTCCAAGAGGCAGAGACCCTCTCCAAGAGATTTTCGAATTACGCTTTCGAAGCGATAAACCTCCCCTTCGTGGAAAAACCAGCATAGTACAGCTTGTCCAATAAGAGCTACAATTCTGTCACTGATTTTAATTACCGGTTCCTCGATGATAATGTAGCTTCCGTGTTTTGCTCCTATAATACGGCTTTTGGCCTTATGGGGCATATTTTCGCCTAGAGGACGAAGAGTCAGTTCCTGTTCGATTTCAATGGGAAGTTTTTTCATCTCTTTATCTCCGAATTCCAATACGCCCTTTAGTTAATCGAGAAACAAGCCAAAACATTTCGTTTTTGAAAAGCACCATAGCACATCCAAACCACACCATACAAAAAAATATTCCCGTAGCCAGACCAGTAATTAAATAGTCAAAAAGTGAAAAACCAAAGGAGAAAAAGTTCTTTAGAAGATCAGAGAATTTTGAGCTTAATACAAACGCTATTCCTCCTGCAACGATGTATTTGAAAAAGTCTCTAGCAAGTCCTTCAAAGGTTTCTTTTCCATTCCACCGCCGCATCCACCAGAAGATAAGTGCCACAGAATAAAGCAAAAAACCGATAACGCTAGCGCCAACAACGCCTTCACCGCCAAGATATCTACTCCCAGCAAAAAACATAGGTAACGCTATAATCGTTGTAATGGTTCCTATAACAACGGGTGATAACGTATCTCCTGCGACATAAAAACCCCTTCCAAGAATTTGTTGAAAAGCCCACAAAGGCACGGCTGTGAGATAAAGTTGAAGAAGGCGAGCTGTTTTTACGGTGTCGGATAGTTCAAACTTGCCCTGCTGGAATATCAATCCCACGGCTGGTTCAGCAACGGCTGCCATCCCAAAGGCAAGAGGGATAATAATCAGCATGGTATTTTTAATGGCTTCTCTTATGGTTTGAAAAAATTCCTTCATTTTTTTCTGAGCAAGAAGTTCCGCCATAAAGGGATAGGACGCCACAGCAACGGCCTGACCTACAATGCCAACAGGCACCATCATAAGACGCCTTGCGTAATTTATGTGACTTATAGTGCCGGAACCAGCGAAAGAACCGAAGACCCTAACTAGCTGTTCATCGAGAACCACTATGGACTGCCCGACCATGAGAGGAACAGCCGTTACGATAAAACGCTTCATTTCTCGATGCCACAAGCGAAAGGATAGGTTCATGCTGCTATTCTTTCCATATTTTGCAGCCAAAAAAGGCAAGAGAAAATTCCCACCGAAAGCTCCCACAAGCACGCCCCAGCAAAAACCTTCAATACCATGGTGTCTTAGAAAAATTCCCAGTATGATAATGCCCCCGTTGTAAATAAGCGGCGAAAGAGATGGCACAACAAACTGCTTTCTTAGATAAAGAACAGCAGAGAAACATGAACCCACGAGAAAACAAATTTGAGCCGGGAGGATGATGCGAACAAAACGAGTAAGCCTGTAAAGATCGTTGGAGCCAAAACCAGGCGCAACGTAAGGTACAATTTGGTCAGCAAAAATTTCTCCTAAAATAGTGAGAATAGTAATGGCGGAAAAAACCCAGAAAAGGGCAGCCGAAAAAAAATTCCATCCATCCCTTTCGTCTTCCTGGAAAAGCCTGCTAAGGATAGGAATCAGAGTAATCGAAAAGTAGGCTCCAGCAAGCAGGTAATTGATGAAATCCGGGATTACGAAGGCAGCAAAGTAAAGATCGGAATCGATTGAAGCCCCAAACCAGTAAGAAATAACTTTGTCCCGAACAAGACCCATAAACCGAGAAATAAGAACACTGGTGCCGACAATTACCGCAGCAAGCCCCATACCTTGAGATTTAGACCATAATCTCACTTATCCGCTATCTCCTTTTCATGCTAGCCAATCACTTTTGTTCTGTGAGCATAATTCCCAACATGTCTCTACTATGTTTGCCACCAGGAGCTAAATATCTCAATCGATAAAAAGAAATCTCGGATGGCTAGCTTAAAATTTTTAATCCAATTCCCTGACTTGCCCATATTTGTTTGACTGTAAGAAGATTTCATTCTAGAAACCAAAGCTGACAGCAAAACTTCTGACGAGAAGGAATGCGCTATGACAAAGGCTGTCATTGAAGAAAGGATGTCTCGAATCCCAGCGGCGGCTTTTTTGGGAATGAAACTTGTAGAAATATCCGAAGGATTAGCCGTTTTGGAATTGCCGTTTAGACCCGAATTTTGTAACTCCCTTGGGAATATTCAAGGCGGTTTTGTAACGGCTCTTGCCGATGCCGCAGGTGGAGTAGCTCTTTATACTTTGCATCCCCCTAAACATGCCGCTCCCACCATTTCCTTAAACATTAACTTCCTGGAACCAGCTCGCAACACTTTGCGCGCTCATGGGCGAGTTTTACGATGCGGATCAAGCGTCGGGACTTCTTTTATTGAAGTTTTCGACTCTAACGAATCTCTTGTGGCTGTCGCTCTAGCTTCTTACAGAATTTTCACATCTAAAAAGGCGATTTAATCAGTTCCCGGGAAGTATTTGGATTGAGTGAAAAGCATCCATAGCGTTTTTACCCTTCTCAAACCCCTATTGCTATCTCTGAGCTTGTTCTAAGAAATAGATCGGTAAGTGTGAAAAATTTTTTCTCCTACTTTGGTCACCGAGGATGGGGGGTGATTCTCTATGTATCGGTCGCCGATGACGGCGACCCTCCCAAATATTTTACTGCAGTCTCGGGAGGAACGGCGTCTTCGCCGTCCTGCGAGCCGATGGACAGAAACCGGACCCCTCCCCGGCCCTCCCCGTCAACGGGGAGGGGGTGCGGAGTTGTAGGGGCGACTGGCAGGTCGCCCCTACACTTTTCAAAACACCCTCTCTTTGCTCTCTTGACATGAACTTAAATTTTGTTTAATCAGATAAGCACCAGGTGGCGGTGTAGCTCAGTTGGTCAGAGCATGCGGCTCATATCCGCAGTGTCCGGGGTTCGAAGCCCTGCACCGCCACCAGCTAATTGGAAATAATCCCACGAAGGGAGCTTTCCGTAAAGGAAAGCTTTTTTCATTTAAGGCGTTGTTTTTATTTGCAAACTAAATTCCTTTCTGATAGTTTCAGGTGGGGGGATTAGGAGAAGAAACAGGAGGAGGTTCGCCGATGACAGTAACCAAGGCTCACATAGTAGAGCGGCTTTACGCTAAGCTTCAACAATACCCTAAGATCACAAAAGGCGATTGTGCTCGCTTTGTGGAAACCATTTTTGAGCTCATGAAAGAAGGACTCGCAAAAGGCGAAGATGTTCTGATTAGTGGATTTGGGAAGTTTTGTGTAAGAACTAAAAATGAGCGGAGAGGACGCAATCCCCAGACAGGCGAGTCCATCATGCTCTCACCGAGAAAAGTGATAACATTTCGATGTTCAGGTGTTCTGAAAAAACGGATGAATCACTACAGGGGGCGGTAAGCCCAATTGTTAGCAAAAACACAGACATCTATCCCCGAAATTTTAGAAATAGAGGGAATTTTATCCTACCGATTTCGAGATATTCCCCCACAGTCAGTTTTTGTAGATCTTATCAAAAATCTAGAAAATAAAATTAAAAGTCGTTCTGTCAGCAAAGTGCGTATCCATATTGATGAAGGGATAAACCTTAACACGGTATTTCTCCTTTTTATAAGAAAAATTGAAGAAACATGCCGACATTACAAAGTATCGGTGGAATGTATAATTGGAGGAGAAAAAGACCGTCAATTTGCTGAGATTATTGGCAGATACTGGTTTAACCAAAAAGAAAGGCTCGCAAGTTATCCTTCATCTCATGAGAAAGATCAAGTTATTGTTAAAATTGGCGATTTCGCTATCCAGACTTTGTCACGATGGAGAGAAGTTGGAAATTTTCTGGTCGAACATTTAGCCGCTCTCGTGAAAGCTATTCAACATCCCCGCATTATTCGCTGGCATGAACTTGCTTTCATCGTGGAACATGCTGGATCTCGAGCGATGCCAATTGTTGGTATCATGAGTTTTCTGATCGGATTAGTTACAGCCTTTCAGGCGGCTGTTCAGCTCAGACAGTTTGGAGCAAACATTTTTGTTGCTGATTTGGCAGCTCTTGGTCTTTCTAGAGAACTTTCTCCGCTTATCACGGCTGTGCTCATGGCCGGAAGAACAACCTCTGCCTTCGCTGCTGAAATCGGCATAATGAATATCAATGAAGAACTTGACGCACTAAAAGTTATGAATGTTAACGTGTCTCACTTCCTTATAATCCCTCGCATTGCCGGAGCTCTTTTAGCATCCCCTCTACTTACCGTTTGGTCCTTTTTTACAGGGCTTCTCGGAGCCATGTTTGTTGCCTTCGCAAGCCTTGATGTTACCCCAGCTTCGTTTGTGAGCGAGGCATACGGAATCCTCAGCATGTCTGATCTGTGGGTCGGATTTCTAAAAAGTATTCTCTTTGGGATAATCATTGGCAGTGTTGGATGCTATATGGGACTGAAAACCAGCCATAGCCCTGAAAGTGTGGGAAGACAAACAACAGCAGCAGTGGTGGCGGCTCTATTTTTGATCATTATAGCTGATGCTTTTGTTACGGTTCTGGCTCATGTCTTCAAATGGTAGAAAGCTTCAAGACATCATTTCAGTGCAAGATTTAAGCGTTGGCTACGGCGAGACGTTAATACTTAAAAATGTCACCTTTACAGTAAAAGAAAGCAAGATCGCAGTTATTCTAGGAACAAGCGGTTGTGGTAAAAGCACGCTTCTTAAAGCTCTAATCGGTTTAATTCCTCCCCGGACCGGAACAATAACCATACTGGGAGAAGAAGTAACAAAAATCGGTTATTCTTCTTCACTACGATCTAAAATGGGAGTGCTCTTCCAATCAAGCGGGCTTCTCGGATCCTTCACCGTGTTTGACAATGTGGCTCTCCCGCTCAGAGAATCAACCAATCTTCCTGAATCGTGGATTGAAGAAATTGTAATGCTGAAGTTAGCTCTGGTGGATCTTGCAGAACACGCCCACAAAATGCCATCTGAGTTAAGCGGCGGTATGAAAAAGCGAGCGGGACTTGCCAGAGCTATGGTGCTGGATCCTCCTCTGCTCTTCTGCGACGAACCGGGGGCAGGGTTAGATCCCGTAACAGCAACTGGACTGGACGAACTCTTCCTTAAACTCAGAGATCTTTTAGGGATTACACTTGTTGTTGTAACTCATGAACTGCTTAGCATTGAACGAATCGCCGATCAGTGTATCATGCTTGATCGATCCGTAAAAGGAATCGTCGCTCAGGGCACATTGGAAGAAATGAAAGCATCGGAACAGGAGTTAGTCCGAAGCTTTTTTGAGAGATCATCAAGATCAATCCATAAAGGAGAACCAAAAAGTGCCAAGAAAAGTTAAAGCCTTTTACGTCGGGCTTTTTCTGATCATTACGATTTTTCTGGGTCTAGCGGTTACATTCTGGGTTGGACTATCACAGCTTTTTGAAAAAAATAAACTATATGTTTCCTATTTTTCCGAATCAGTAAAGGGACTTCAAAAAGATGCTGTGGTGAACTACCTTGGGGTTCCTGTCGGAAGAGTAAAAAAAATCGGTATTGCCCCAGATGGAAGGCTCATTGAAGTCGTGCTTGCTATTTCAGAAGACTTTATTGTCGATGACACTCTTATTGTAAGGTTAAGGGAACAAGGTATTACGGGGCTTCGATTTCTCGAAATAGACAAAGCCCCACCAGATACGGACAAACTCACCCCACAGATTGCTTTCACTACACCCTACCCCATCATCCGCTCCTACCCGTCGGAAATGCAAGCCATAAAAGATGCTCTCGAGAGACTCTACGGAAAAATAGTCTCCATAGACTTCGAGGGCATCGCCAGAACATGGACAGAGACAGCTTCATCAGCTCAAAAAATTCTCTCAAACCCGGAACTTGAAAACTCTATAAAGGCTGTATCTATTTCTGCAAGAAATCTTCAGAGCTTTACAGAAGATCTAAATAAGGCTCTGAAGAAAGAACCTCCTGAAAAACTTCTTCGCTCGGCCGATGAATTTTTCAAAGAAGCAAAGAACACAGCAATGAGCCTGAATACAAAGCTGGCAAATATTGATTGGACAAACCTAAATAAAAGTCTCACGGCCGTGAATGAAAATATAGCAGCAATGCAAAAGACCATTTTAGACCTTGACCAAAATATGACCATAACTCTCGTAGAAACCCAAAAAGTCCTGAGAGAACTTCAAGCAACGGTTGAAGAAATAAAGCGTGAACCGGGAAGGCTTATTGTTAGTCCAGGTCAAAACGATCCGTTTGCTTTTAAGATCAAAGCACAATCATCTGAGAGGGCGAAATGAAAAGAACGTTACTTTTTATCCTGTGTGCCTTGATAATCTGGGGATGTGGAGGATCGATCATACCCAAAGCACCTCCCATAGAATATCATCAATTAAATTATTCCTACCACGGGATTACTCCACTATCCTGTTCAGCAATTCAAGACAAGGTTCTTAAAGTATGGTCATTTCACGCCGCCAGCCCTTTTGACAGCACAGAAATGGTTGTAGAATCAGGCAACTTCCAAGTGTCAGTCTCTAGATCTCACCAATGGATTGATAGACCCGGAACACTTCTTGCCGAATGGATTCGAAAAGATATCGACCGAGACGGTATGTTTTCCGGGGCTTATGAAACTATCGAAACCAGCGGCAAAATGATAGGAATGGAGTTAAGCGGAGTAGTAGAACGCTGGAGCTGGGTAAACACCGAAAAAGGATACTATGCCGTAATGGAAGTTACTATTACAGTATGGCAAAAACAGCCAAAGGCTTCCATTCTTTTTAAGAAGCACTATGAAATGAAAAGCCAGCCAGTATCCACAAACAATCCGGAGGCTTTTGCTCAAAAAATAACAGAACTCACCGAGCAGCTTTCCAAAACCTTTCGTAAAGAACTTTATGAAATACTTGCTAAAGAGTTGTGCCACGGTTCTAAAGCTGAACATTAAAACGAGCAAAGGCACACTGAGCTTTTAGTTTGCCTGCAACATAGTCAATATATTTACGCAACGGATCACTCTGAGAATTAATGTTTTTTTGAACTTCCTTAAGAGCGTGAAGAACGGTGCTATGAGTTCTATTAAAAGCTCGAGCGATGCTCTGAAGAGTTTCTCTTGTATATTCACGACTAAGATAAAGAGCGACCTTTCGAGCCATCATTATTTCCCTTTTTCTGCTTGCAGATAAAAGATCTTCTTTGCGAATGTTGAACGCTTCGCATACCAGATCCTGAATTAGAGAAATGCTCACAAGTGGCAGATTGCCCTGGACCGTAGCCACCACGTCCTTAGCCAGTTCCATGGTGATGGGGACACCAAGAATATTGCTTTTAGCAATTATACCCACGAGAGAACTTTCAAGTCTTCTTACATCGCCTTCAATGTATTCTGCCAAAAATTCCAAGACCTTGATAGGAATTTTAGCTCGTTCTTTGGTTGCTTTCTTTTTAAGAATGTTCAGTCTCGTTTCAAAATCGGGATAATCAATAGGAGTAATAAAAGCTCCAGAAAAACGTGATTTAAGTTCAGTGTGTAGGCGGGATATATCACGTGGAAGTTTAGATGAAGTGCAGATGATCTTTTTGCCGCGATCCATTAGTTCATCCAGAGTGTAGATAAGCTCAGACTGTATCTTTTCCTTGCCACCGAAAAATTCTACTCGTTCCAAAAGCAAGATGTCGCAGTTGGAACGATACTTCTCCTTAAAAGCCTCCATACGATCCTGTTTAAGAGCCGATATCATCTCATTAGCGAATTGCTCTGCGGTTGTGTAGTAAACCTTAACCTGGGGATTGTTCTTAAAAATGTAATTACCGATAGCCTGAGAAAGATGACTTTTTCCAAGACCTGAATCAGCCATTATGTAAAGAGCTTGAAGGCTATAGTATTTCCCCGTTGCCACAGCAAGAGAGGAAGCATAAGCTAGTTGGTTACATTGTCCAGTAACAAAATCGTCGAAGGTAAAACGAGGATTAAAAGGTGAAACCCTTACCGGATATACATCGCCAATGCTCAGTTGTCGTGGGAGTGGTGAAGTTGGTTTGGAAGCAGGCAGCTCTTCTTCGTTTTCGCCCTTATTATTGAGCACATCATTTTTTTTATAGTCATTTACAAGTTGATATCGGATTTTTCTAACCTGGGGAAGAACAGTTTGAATGACACCAAGAATCTTCCTTTCAAGTCGCTCTCTCATCCACTGAACATGAAACTCGTTCTGACAACCAAGAAAAAGAACTTCGCCTTCTGTTCCAAAGTATTCAAGAGGAGCAATCCATAAATCGAATTGCCCTCGCGTAAGAGTCTGCTCGAGCTTTGTTCTGATGTCCTGCCATACACCGGCGTCCAGCACACTTCCTGACACTCGAACACACTCCTTTCTTAGTCCCTACCCTAGCCCCAGCCTACAGGGCACAAAGGTGCTGTGCCCTGCCAACCAAAAATACAGTTACTAAGCACACTAAACTGATTGAGTATCCAAAAGTCACGTGATCGCCTTTTCTAACAATGCAAGAGATCATTATTTCTAATAACCACTCTAGAGAGAACTTTGACTGCCGAGCTAAGAACCTTCTGTCGCCACTAGCCTTATTGTTTTACTTCACGAGCTATCACCATTCTAAATTCCAGCGGTGTTGCTCAGGATTACTACCCCAAAGACTTCTGCTCGGTCAAAAACGATTGAGGGCAACTTTTCGATAATTCCAACTTGGACATCCCCATTCAAAATCATCTAGCGAGTCGGAAAGTTAGAAAAGAGAGAAAGGTAACCCTTCGGTTCAGCACATTTTTTCAAAAAAACGAAAAAGTATCACATAATGAGAAGTTAGCGGATTTCTAAGAAGCAAGATAGGGGTATGATAGCTGTAAATCTCCCCTAAAGGCGTTTTTTCTTAAAAAAACAAATTAAATCGTGAAGTAAGAAGAGATTAAAAACTTAGTAACTTTTTCACGGCTTACCGACTATTAAAACGAATTCGGTGGGTAAAAACCGAACAGATCAAAAAGTGAACAGGAGGATGTAAGGATGAAAACTCTAATGAAAGGACTGATCGTGATCGGATCAGTAATTGCTTTTCTAGGGGTGGCAAGGTATGGATTCAGTGAAGAACAGTCACCAAAACCGGCACCACAGGTCCAAGCTCAGGATCAACAACATCCAATGGTGGAGCCGCATCGTTCAATGATGGGCCCAAAGATGGGTATGGCAGCTCCTCACGGGACAAAGCCCCACAAACTATCTTGCCTGGCGAATTTACAATTTGACGAAAAGCAAAAAACTGAACTGAAAAAGATTTATGAATCTCACAGAGCAGAAATTAACAATCTCTGGTCTGAGCTAGACAACAAATCGGAAGCTCTTCAAAACGCCGTAAAAAGTGGAGACGAACAGACTATCAGGAAAGCCTTTCAGGATGTCAGCAAGGTCAGGGAAAATATGCTAATTCTAAGGTTGTCCATGCTGAAGGAAATCAAAAATTTGCTTTCCGACTCTCAAAAAACCCAGTTTGATAGCTGCATCCAGAAGCGATTTGACAAATTCCATCGAAGATGGGAAGGTGAATTAATGCGTTTCCTAAATGAATAAACCAAAAATATAAAAAGGTGCATGAACGATTTTTCTTCCATATCAGACGAACTGGTAATTGAAAGTGTTCTTGCGGGAGACATTCAAGCTTTTGAAATTCTCGTATTGAAATACCGGGACCATGTGGCGCGAATCCTATCGCGCCACGTCCCCTACCAGGATGTAGAAGACGTGGCTCAGGAAGTTTTCATCAGCGCCTTTTCCAATATCCCCAAAATAAAAGATCCTCAAGCTTTCTCAAGCTGGCTAAGCCGAATCGCTGTAAGGGCATGTGTGAATTACTGGCGGCAAAAAAGTAAACAGAAGGAACAAATACTTTCAGAATTGGGAGACGAACACGCGGATCTCCTGGAACGAAAATTAGTAGGAGCGGCAAATAACTCAGATGACGAGGATATTTCAGAAGAAGAATTCAAAAGACTCCAAGAATTACTCCAGTGGGCAATGGGGCGGCTTAATCCTGTGGATAGAATGGTGGTTGAACTCGTGTATTTTGAAAATCGAAGTCACAGTGAAGTTGCTGATTTAATAGGAGCAACAAGGGGTGGAGTAAAAATTCGTCTTTTTCGAGCAAGAAGGAAACTAAGATCAATGATCGATAAAGAACTAAGGAAGCGAGGTCATGGACAAAAAGTCTGAAGAAAGACTTTTTAGACTTTTAAAGCGCCTGTATAATGCTCAGCAGAACGTTAACTTAAGCGATAAATGGCAAGAAAACCTCATGCGGAAAATTTATGACATAGCAAATACTGCTGATTTCCTGCCATATTCCTGGGGCTTTCCATTCCCAATCAGCAAACGCTTTAGTATTGGTATTGCCTTAGCCTTATTTTCAGGTTTCGTCATGCTTCTTATCGTCCAGCAGCAGCTAAATCTTGATATAGTGGGTTTAGCTTTTGAATTAGAACAGGACATTATTTTGTAAGAGAGTAGACTTATGAAGGAATTCCTAAAAAGCGTCTATAGTAAAGTCCTGATACTCACGCTAATAGCATTTATATGCGGTTTCTTCTGGGGATGGGCCTGGGGCACTTACTACACCAAGAATAAAATTCACAAGATCTTCAGCCGAAAACCGGAAGATCGGCATATGCTGATAGTAGAAAGGCTTGACCGAGAACTTAATTTTACGCCAGATCAGTTTAAAGCGGTCGACGAAATTGTTTACGAAAGTCTAAAAAAAATAGAAGAGATCAGAAAAAGACATTTCCCTGAAGAAGATGCTGTATTCAGAGAGGGACTGGAAAAGATTGAGAAGGTTCTCACCGAGGAACAAAAAGAACGTTGGATCAAAATCAAATATAAACTTATTAAGGATAGAGAACGTTTCAGAAAACACCGTCTCGAATCACATCCACCGCCTCCTCCAGAGTAAACCCGGGCGGTTGACGGTCATACACTGAACTGCTATATAGCGGATGGTTTCTAAAACCTTATAATAAAAATATCATCATTGGCAGGGATAAAATGAGGGTTCGTGACAACACGGTTGTGACCTTTTCTTATTACTTTTTGTCTTCTCCCGAGGAAGACAGTAAACCAGAACCTAGCAAGATACACAAAATGGAGGTTCTTATCGGGCGTGATATGCTACCAAGAAACATTGAAATTGCCGTAATTGGCATGGAGGAAGGTGCTGAAACGACTCTGCCCATAAAGCTTTCTCCATCATCGCCACCCGATCAGGCAATTGAGTTCTTCCCCTTTTCGTCTCTTCCTGAAGGCATTGAGCCTAAAAAAGGAATGAAAGTTCCGGTTATTCAAGGCAACGGTTCTACTGAGATGATCTTAGTAGATGATGTGCTTCCCGATGGCATAATTGGCAAAAAAATTACCGAAGCCGATGAAGAACCTCGATGGATTAAGATTCGGATAGAATCGGTAAGATGGGCAACTCTCAGAGAATTCCAGGAAGGTAGAGTTATTTCTACAACGAGGCATCATCATGGGCACCACTACCACGTCAACTGATAGAGAAGGCATAGCCAAATTTCTTTTTGAACTGGGCATGCTTAAGAAAATGCCTCGCCTCGGCTATCCTTTTCTTGGTTCGGGGGGAGAATCTATTGCAGATCACTCATTTCGAGTAGCCTTTATATCTCACGTTCTCGCTCTTATGGCTGAACATCCCGATCCAGCCAAAATAGTTATAATGGCTTTGCTTCACGACATTCAGGAAGCCAGAACCGGTGACCACAATTACGTTCACAAAAGATACGTCTCGGTCAACGAAGAAAAAGCCTTCATTGACGCCACAGAAAACCTTCCCTGGAAGGAATTATACAGAGCCTACTGGAATGAATACAGGACTGGATGTTCAGAAGCAGCCAAACTCGTTCACGATGCCGATCAGCTTGATCTTTTGCTGGAACTAAAAGAACAGAAAGATCTTGGAAATCCCTACGCTTCTAAATGGATCGAGTATCTTCTTAAGAGACTTTATACCCATCAAGGAAAACTTTTAGCCGAATCCATTCTCGCAACTGACTGGACCGACTGGTGGTTCAAAGGCAACGATGATTGGTGGGTAAAAGCCTGCGAAAATCCATAAAATCTAACTTTAGGATGATTCTATTGACAAAATAAAAAGTAAAGTTGTATGCAATTACTGCTTTAGCTGAAGCTAAAGTGATACTGGTCAGAAGGCCAGCTTTTCCATACAGGGGAAGCTGGCTTTATTTTTTGTCAACCACTTAAGCGACAGGAGGAGAAAGATGCAAAAAGTAAAATTCTGTTTCATTTGTTTGGGTATTGTGATTTTCGGAGTGTTAATTGCGTCCTCTGCCAGAGCTCACTTTGGGGTCATCATTCCATCGGATGACATCATCATATCCAAAGATTCAAAGAAGATAATCCTTGACATCAAATTTATCCACCCCATGGAAGATGTTTACATGGAAATGGAAAAACCCAAGAAAGTGACTGTATTTCATAGCGGACAGGAGGAAAACCTGACTCAAAGCCTTGTGGCTAAAAAAGGTAAGGGCAAATCCCAGGACAAATCTTATACTTACTGGGAAACATCTTACACGGTCAAAAAAGCTGGAGATTACATCTTCCTGGTAGAACCGGCACCATACTGGGAACCTTCAGAAGATAAGTTCATAATTCACTATACAAAAGTCATAGTTAACGCTCTGGGAAAAGAGGAAGGCTGGGACAAACCGGCAAATCTTCCCATAGAAATCGTTCCGCTTACTCGCCCTTACGGTTTGTGGACTGGTAATGTTTTTCAAGGTCAGGTGCTAGTCAATGGAAAACCAGCTCCGTTCATTGATGTCGAAGTGGAATATTTAAGCTCTTCTCCAGAAAACAAAAAGAAAATATCCATCCCGGCTGATCCTTATGTAACTCAAGTAATCAAAACCGACGCTAATGGTGTTTTTACTTACGCAATGCCCAAAGCGGGCTGGTGGGGATTTGCAGCCCTCACTGAATCTCCTGAAAAAATCGCTCGAGATGGGCAGGAAAAAGATGTTGAAATAGGCGGAGTAATTTGGGTCCACGTGGTGGACATGAAGTAAAAAACATCATAGAGGTGATTACTTAACATAAAATTACACAGGCTGTAGAGATACTGCCAAGTGATCGCCTCTTGAATGAACATCAACAATCTAAAACCAGGAGGTCAAAGAAAATGTTTTCTCGTAAATGTGCTTTTTTGGCTGTTATGGTTAGCATCTTTACTTTTTCTGCTTCCCTTGTTTTTGCTCATAAAGTTCAAATCGCAGCCTATGTTGAAAAAGACAAGGTGTTTACCGAAAGTTACTTTGCAGATGGATCACCGGTAAAAGGCGGAAAAATCGAAGTTTACGGGAAAGACGGATCTAAAATTACTGAAGGCACAACGGATGATAAAGGCGCTTTTTCCTTTGACATCCCCAAGGACCCGGTGGGAACAAAAATCGTCCTTGACGCAGGAATGGGGCACAAATCTGAATATGTTCTCAAGAAGGAAGACATAGGAAAATGAAGATCATCGCAGGAATTTTGCTTTTTATTACCGCCATGTTTACTACGCTCGGGCTAGCATCAATACTTAAGGCTCAGGAAAATCCCTCTGTTTCAGACATTCAGAAGGCACCCCCTGAGCTATCTTCGAACCAAGTCATTTGCGATCTTTCCGCAATAAAAGATCAAATCGCTCAACAGTCCCAGGAATTCAGCCAGGAAATGCGACAAATTAAAAGAGAAATTGCTCTGCTTCGCCATACAATGGAAAAACCAGGACTGAAGGAAGTTTTTGCTGGAATTGGCTATATCTTTGGGTTATGTGGGGTTGCCTTTTATTTCAGCGCTAGGAAAAAAAGGAATTCCCGAAACTCCCGGGAGGATAGATCCAATGCACATAGCTGATGGAGTGTTGCCAACGTCGGTTGCGGTAGCAGGTTATGTTCTAAGCGGGGGAATTCTCGCCATAAGTCTTAGAAAAATTTCTCACGAAGATTACCCAAAGATTGCCTTAATGAGTTCGGCTTTCTTTGTGGCTTCCCTTGTTCATATTCCAATCGGTCCCACGAGCGTTCATCTTTTGTTACCCGGAGTGGTGGCTATTGTGTTAGGAGGAATGAGCTTTATCGCTATAACTCTAGGGCTTATCCTACAGTGTATTCTATTTCAATTCGGGGGCATTACCGCACTCGGAGCAAACACACTAATGATGGGATTGCCGGCTCTACTTTCAGGATGGTTCTTTCATTCAACAGCCAGGAAAACATCATCTCCTACTAGCATCGCCTTAATTGCAGGCATTGCCGGTGTGATGGGCGTGATTTTAGCCGGAACAATTCTCGCTCTACTACTTTTTCTTTCAGGCGAGGTATTTCTTAACGTTGCCAAACTCGTGTTGCTGGCTCACATTCCCGTTGCAATTATTGAAGGCATTGTAGCAGCCGCCATGGCAACTTTTTTGAGAAAGGCAAAACCAGAACTGCTAGGCATAGGAATAGCCCAATAAAGGGAAAGCTCTGTGATAACATCTGAAGCAAGGTGTTTCCGGATCGATATTGTTAATGGTTGATAGTTGATAGGTCCATCAACAATCAACTATCAACCATCATATACCACCTAAACCATTCGTCTCAAATCATTCAACTTCAATTATCCATCTGCATATTTGAGAAAGAACATACGCTTGGAACGTTTTTTCTTATCCTTGACCCATGTTAATTTTGGGTGATAGATAAATGCGACTTTGTTTTCACTTTCTTATGGATGATGGTTCGCTGCTTAAAGAAGGTGATACTTCTAATTTTATAACGCTAAGGAGAACTGGAGTAACTGTGGAACGCGTCAATTTCCCGTTTTCGGCTCTGGTAGGGCAAGAAATGATGAAGCGAGCGCTCCTTCTAAATGTCGTAGATCCATCGGTGGGGGGAGTGCTCATAAGAGGCGAACGAGGCACAGCGAAGTCAACAGGGGTTAGAGCTCTCGCCAATCTTTTGCCTCCCATAAGAGTCGTTGAATATTGTCCTTTTCAATGCGATCCCGATGATCCATCTCACCTCTGCGTATTCTGTCGGGAGCGTATGGAGCGAGGCGAAACTCTTCCGGTAATAGAAAGACCTATTCGACTGGTAAACTTGCCTATCGGAATTACCGAAGATCGTTTGCTTGGCACCATAAACATTGAAGAGGCTCTCAAGAAAGGTAAAAAAGCTTTTGAACCAGGGCTTCTCGCTGAAGCTCATAGAGGTATTCTCTATGTTGATGAGGTAAATCTTCTAAATGACCATATCGTAGATCTGCTCCTGGATGTTGCTGCTTCGGGTGTAAATGTGGTTGAAAGGGAAGGTATTAGTTTTTCCCACCCAAGTAGATTCGTGCTTGTTGGCACCATGAATCCAGAAGAGGGCGATTTGCGTCCTCAGTTACTCGACCGATTTGGACTTTGTGTTACTGTAAAAGGTCTTGCTTCAGCTGAAGACAGAATGGAAGTTGTAAAAAGAAGGCTTGCTTTCGAAGCAAATCCTGAAGGTTTTAGAAAAGCATGGAATGCGGAAGAAGGAAAACTGCGAGAAGTAATTTTAAAGGCAAGAGAGATTCTAGACCTGGTAACAATAACAGACGAAATTGTGAGTCTTGCGGCAAAGATATCGGTTGCAATGGAAACGGATGGGCATAGAGCCGAGATCACGATGATCAAGGCAGCTCGAGCCAATGCCGCTCTTGAAGGAAGAAGTTCCATTCTGCCGGAGGATATTCATATTGCTGCAAAATTAGCTCTTGCTCATAGAGTGAAGAAAAATCCATTGGAAAAAAAGGAACTCGACGAAAAGAAGATTCAAAAAATTCTTGATGAGCACAAAGAAAGTTCTGAAGAAGAATCGGGTCAATGGGAAGCTTACCACGCAAATCATAACCTAAAAGAAAAAAAAGATAATACTTCCTATACTTCGCCCATAGCCTGCGTAACACATCGATGTAACGGCCGTCCGCCTTTTGTTAATCCAGTATTTCCCTTTCATCGCCTTATGTTAGGCACTCACCCTGGAAGAAGATTTCCTTTACCTTCTCAAGACCGTTATGGCTTTTCTCTGGGAACTCGTCTTCCTAGACTTCATGAACCTCTAAAAGATATTTCCATAATTGGGACTCTTAGGGCGGCAGCACCCCATCAAAAAGTCAGATCTGATAATGGAAAAATAGTGATTAAACCGGAAGACATCCGCCTGAAGAAGCGTTTTCGCAAAACAGGTCTCACAGTTATGCTTATCGTCGATTCAAGCGCTTCCATGAGAACAAACGACTGTATGTCTATAACTAAGGGCATCATAGAAGCTCTGCTAAGGGACCTTTATCTGAAACGCGATAAAATCGGAATCATTACTTTCAGACACACTAACACAGAGGTTATCTTACCGATTACAACCAATATGCATGATGCCAGTTCCAGAATAGAAGACATTCCAGTAGGGGGACGAACTCCTTTAGCTCTGGGATTAAGCACAGCCCTGAAACTTCTTGACCAGGAAAAATACAAAAATCCTGAAGCCACCCCTGTCATTGTGCTTTTTTCTGATGGCAGACCAAATGTAAGTTGTTTTGGTAGAGATCCGATTGACGAGACTTTGGATTTTGCTACCGAGATAGCGCGTCGAGGTATTCAAGCCATTTTTGTAGATACCGAACAAAATCCTATGGCTATGGGTTATGGCTACTTAATCGCTGAAAGAATGAAAGCGATATATCTTCCAATAGACAGGCTAATTTCTAGAAACGGCTGAACTCTTATATTTGAACTCGGTATGGAACCACAGCCAAGTGCATTCGACAGAATACTCTGAGCTGATTCCTATTAAGGTTGTTCGAAAAAGATCATAGTGATAACTCTAGCGATTATAACAACATAGTAGGAACAAGGTATGCTTACCCATATCAGTACAAATAAGTGATAGTCTTCTAACACCATTTGGAATTCCTTGACAAAAAAAGGTTTTAAGTAAAATATATATTTCGATTTCGGATATTTTTTCACAGTTTTTTCCTCTCAGGAGGATGAAGTTTTATAATCCGAAAAAGTTTAGACTTTCTGAAATTTTGGAAATTTTTTCTACAACCTGAATCTCTGGCTATTCGTAATGCCTTCCTTGTGTTCTCCTTTTCCTTCTCCTGGAATAGATTGATCTCCTGAGAGGGAGTGGAAGGAAAGTTACCTTATAAATCGTTAAACATCACACAATTCTTTCGGGGAGAAGGAAAATGGGACAAATTACAGATGCGGTGCGAGTCTTTATTGAATCCGTCCCAGATCCTATAATCTGTTATGACCTTGCCTGTCACATTTTAGCAACAAACAGTAAAGGCAGATCACAAATTCTCAGAACATTCAACGACATAAGTCATCTAAAAGCCTGTGAAATAGTAGGAGAATCTCATTCCAGCAAGAAAGCCTGCAATCTTTGTGTTTATGAAAAGGTCAAACGAAATCACCAGGATTTTTCAATTGAAGGAGAGGTGATCCTTCCCGATGGGCAACGTAAACTATTCAACAGACATGTCTCACTGTGGCCTATCAATGGGAAAAACATTTTGGTGGAAATTTGGAAAGATCTTTCAAAGGAGTATTCTCTTGCGAGAGAAGTAGAACTCAAGAAACTCATAATTGATGGTTTTTTGGAACTATTTGATATTCCTGTTTTCGTTACCGATGAACATTTCCGCCTTGTTGGCATAAACAGGTTTTTTGAAAAGTTCGTTAAGATTCCCTATTCCCATATCATTGGACGCTCTCTGTGGGACGTCATAAAATTAGGAGAACAGGACACATACGGACTGACTAAAACAGGACAGCGAGTGCTTCTAAGAGCCAGGCTAAGCCGTAACCCAGAAGAAGAATGTAATGTTAGATTTTATGCTGTTGGACACAATGGCAAAGTGACGGGTCATGTTGGATTTATACTGAAAAAATGGCAACCAGGCATTCCAACTCACTATCCTCACTACGAAATGGAATATTTCTTTGAAATATGCCGGGAAGCTTCCCACAAAGAAACTCTTCAAGAGTTCGCAGCTTTTGTAAATAAGCTTGCTAGGGAGAGATTCCGGGTGTCTCTTGATATGGTCATGATATTATTGAATGAAGAACACAAGAACTTCATATGGATAGACGATAAAGAGCAGCCGGATAAATTTCAACAACAGATCAGGTCTCTTCTTTCTGGTCACGAGAAATTCTCTCTCTTCAACGCATCCCTTTATGGAGCCGAATCACAAATGCGGTTGGCTCATTCAGGCGATCCATCTTCTCTCCCGAGCCTAATGATACCTTTGGCGAGCAGTTATTCAGAGTGGTTTGGTTTTCCTATTACAACTCACAGGCGAGCTCTAGGGTATTTCTTCATGGGGTTTACGGACTTAGTGCCCCAATTCCGTGAAGGAATGTATTTCTTCTACGGGTTCATAAGTCAGATGGCAGGACACATACGACAACTAGTTTTGCGAGAACAAATGGCTAGAAGAGCAGGTAGCGAACAAGATATTCCTGAACGATTTGGTCGCATCATAGGAAAAAGCGAAAAAATGCAAGCCGTTTACGAACTCATAGAACTGGTAGCTCCATCTGAAGCAACCGTTCTTATTACGGGTGAAAACGGGACAGGAAAAGAACTTGTAGCCCTGGAAATCCACAGCCGAAGCCCCAGAGCAAGCGGTCCTTTTGTGGTTGCTCACTGCTCAGCCTATTCCCCTACTCTGCTTGAGAGCGAACTTTTCGGACACGAACGTGGAGCCTTTACCGGGGCTATCAAACAGAAAAAAGGCCGCATAGAACGTGCTCAGGGAGGAACCCTGTTTCTAGACGAAATTGGAGACATCGCCCCGGCTACTCAGGTGCTTCTTCTTCGATTTTTACAGGATAAACGCTTCGAGCGAGTGGGGGGTGAAAAGACTCTCACAGCCGATGTAAGAATTATCGCCGCAACCAATCGCGATCTTTACGAAGAAGTGCAGAAAGGTCGTTTTAGAGACGATCTATTTTATAGACTTAATGTTATAACTATCCATCTACCGCCTTTAAGAGAACGAAAAGAAGACATCCCTCTCCTTGCTAGGTATTTTCTTGAAAAATACAGTGATAGAGAAAAAAAATCGCTGAAAAATATTACCTCCGATGCCATGAAGCTGCTTCTAGAATATGATTGGCCTGGCAATGTAAGGCAGCTAGAAAATGCTATAAGTCACGCAGTCGTGCTCGCTCAACCCGAAGAAACATCTATCACGGCTTCCCATCTTCCAAGCTTTTTAAGGTCTCAGAAAATCAACGATGATCAAGTCTCTCTTTACGAACAGGAAAAAACGCTCATCAAAAAGATACTAGAAGAATGTAAAGGCAATAAACATGAAGCTGCCAGGAGACTACGCATTAGCCGAAGCACTCTTTACAGCAAGCTTAAACGTTATGGACTTGCAAGTTAAAATCCAGAAGAAAGTTTTTTCGTAAGTTCTTATATTTAGGGGTATTTTGCAATGTGTCTTTACAATATTATTAAGGTTTATTCTCCACAATCTTTTTAGAAAACTCTCACATACCATCGGACATGTTCGGCAATAGGCACACAATCTGTAGGGGCGACGCATGCGATTTAGTGCGCCCGGCATGGGCGTGCTCCTGGAGGTGAAAGTCCTCCCGTCGATTGATCACAGCGAACGAAGGGAAGCGTAACTGCGCGAGGGTGACCGAGTGTGGGGAGGAAGCGTGGAACGAAACTGTGAGCCGATGAACAAGAACCGGACCCCTCCCCGTCAACGGGGAGGTGCTAACGATAACCGTCCCGTAGGGGCAGGCCTTGTGCCTGCCCGATTACGGGGCAACCACGGGGGTTTCCCCTACAATCCTGGTTACGGGGTAACCACAAGGGATTGCCCCTACACTTATCTTATCGAACCGCCCGGTGCGAACCCGCATGCCGGGTGGTGTGGGAGGGGATCGGTCATACTGACCGCCCCTATCCAATTCTGACGAGCCATATACTGAGTGTGGCAAGGTCTTCCAAATTGAGTTTCATTCCTGCGTTTCTATGGTTTATGTGACTTTGCCACTCAATAAGGGAAGTTTTCGAACAATCTCTAATTTTCCTTGACTTTCAATTTATCAGAGTGTAGCCGAAGATTCTTGGGGGATGGAGTCCCCCTTTAACCACCTGCTCCCGCAGGTTGATGACTCCTACCATTGAACTGGTCTTTTATACTGCCACATAAAAAAACTTTTTCAAATCAGGAGGTCTTCCAAAATGGAACAGGTGTATGTTGTTGCTACAGCCTGGTTGGTTTTAGCAGTTATTTCAGCAGTTATTGCTTACCATCTACGAGTTGCAATTGCTCTCATCGAGATTTGCGTGGGGGTGGTTGTAGCAGCTATAGCAGGGTATTTAGGAAAAGCCGATTTGCTCGGAGCAAACTCCGAATGGCTTCGCTTCCTTGCTTCAACAGGCGCGGTGTTACTTACGTTCCTTGCTGGAGCCGAACTTGAACCGGAAACACTGAAGGAGAAGGCAAAAGAAGTAAGTATCGTCGGTTTGATAGGCTTTCTTTCTCCATTCCTGGGTTGTGCCGCCATCGCTTACTACATTCTAGGATGGGATTTTCGAGCCAGTTTGCTCGCTGGAGTAGCTCTCTCCACAACATCAATGGCTGTAGTTTATGCAGTCATGATTGAGACTGGTTTCAATGAAACCGAATTTGGAAAAGGGATCCTGGGCGCCTGTTTTATAAACGATCTTGGAACAGTTATAGCTCTAGGGCTTATTTTCGCACCGTTTACTTATAAAACGGTTGTTTTCGTCATTGTAACCATTATTGTCCTAATAGTGCTCCCACGCACCACCAGATTTATCACCCAAATTTATGCTTACCGCACAGCGGCTATAAGAACCAAATGGGTGGTCTTCATTCTTTTTCTCCTTGGTGCACTGGCTTTATGGTCAGGTAGCGAACCTGTTTTACCGGCATACCTGGCAGGTATGGTGCTTGCTCAGTTTTCCCAGAGTGACACCTTCTGGTTAAGACGATTAAGAACGCTTACTGTGGGTTTCCTAGCACCTTTCTACTTTCTGAGAGCGGGAACATTCGTGTCTCTTCCGGCACTTATTTCAGCGCCTCTTGTATTTCTTGCTCTATTAGGTGGAAAAGTGTTCTCAAAAATTTTTGGACTTTACCCATTTATCTCGCTCTTTCGCAAGGAACACAATGAACGGTGGTATTATACTCTCCTTATGTCCACGGGTCTTACTTTTGGAACGATATCGGCTCTTTATGGCTTTACCCATAACATTGTAACTCAGTCTCAATATTCTTTCCTCGTGGCAGCGGTAATTGCCAGTGCAGTAGTTCCAACCTGGATTGCTGGAGTAGCCTTTACGCCACGTCATCTACTACCCAAACCAGAAGCCGTGCCATACCCACCCAAAGCAGAACTGGACGAGGAAGGCTAGTATTTGCATTCCTAGGCTCGCCGAAGTTTCGTGGCAACAAGAGCCCGATAAGCTTCGGTGAGCTTAATAAATGCATCGTGATCACCCCCTGCATCGGGATGAAGAACTTTTGCCTTACGACGATAAATCCTGGTAATTTCCTTTATAGAAAGCTCTTTCCATCGCTCAGAATCAATTCCGAGGTGAGAACAGGCTTCAGACACGGATACAGTGGATCGTTGCATCCAACGTCTGTAGGCACTTTGCTCTTTGGCGCCAAAAATGCCCCTAATAAACTCCTCCCAATTAAAAAGTGGCTCAAAAATCGAATCAAAATACATCACAAGATATTTGCGAAGATAGGGATGAAGGTTAGCAGAATCATGATCTGGAACACCTCTAAAAAAGTCTGAATCTCTATTCAAAGCACAAATAGCATCGAGGAAAGCTTCATCCACCCGATCCTGATTTAGAGCAAAGGGATGGTTCTTGATAATGGAATCCTCGAAATAATTCTGGAGATTAAAAGCTGTGTAAACATAGGACTTGATTTCTTTCGGTTTAAGATGCCGCTCCATTTCATCTATAATCGTTTCACGCTCATCCCGGCACTTATCTATAAGGATATTGAGAAATTTCCACGGTCGGTTATCAAGCTTCCCAATATCTACTCGTCCACATCTAAGGAAATGCATTCGGCGCTTATCGAAAGAATGAAGTTGTTGCTGCTTTACTAAAAGTTCTTCATCAGAATGAGGAATATCGGGGGAAATGCGATGTATTTTGAAGCCATGTTGAAAACTCATGATAATTCTACGTATGTGTGGATCTAGAAAGGGAAAAAAGAGAGCTTCAAGATCTTCCGAGGAAAAATTAACTCCTGCCTTTTCAAGTTCTTCTTCTAATAACTCATCAAAATAAAACCCGGTTCCGCCAACGTAATGAATGTAGGAGCCTGGATCCGATCCTAAATCAAAAAGATCACGATGAGTCCAATTCCTTCCATCCCAGTAAGATTCTCTGATAATGTAGTGGTAAAACTTCCCCTCACAAATTTTTTTCATATACATGGGTTTCATCCTCACGGCTCAACTTAGATGCAGACAGCCACCATTCAGGCCAGGGCTTATTCCCTAAACCAAGCATATCGGCAAATTCCATAGCATCGAAAACTTCGTTACCTTTAAAGTGGTTGTTAAAGATCACAAAAGTTTTCTCAGCCTTGGATGCTATACTTTGAGCCGTATCAACAAGTTCACGAAGTTCTTCATATCGATAACGGTAAAAGTAGCGGGAATCTCGATTACTCTTTTCCCCAAACCAGGTGTTTTTATTTCTCCCATGGCATCTTAAATAACCAACGGATGTAGTTACAATATCGGTCAGGGGGAGCGAGAAGGATACTTGAGGTTGGTCAATATTGCAGAATCCCAGATTAAGTTCCCTGAGAAAAGTCTCAACGGCTCGATGTAGCCATGATCTATGACGAAATTCAACAACCAGAGGTATATCAGGAAATTTTGCTCGGAGTTCAGCAATATATTTTCTGTTGTCACGCGTATTGTGGAAACGGTATGGAAACTGAGCCAGCACAGCTCCCAGGAGTGCCTTATCTCTAAGCACTTCCACCACTTCCATCATAGAATGATGGTCTTTATAAGTTGTAATTGTGGGATCGTGAGTAAAACCGCGGTAGAGCTTCACAGAAAAAAGAAAAGAACCTTCACGGCGGACTCGTTTTGTCCATGACTCTACAGTGGAACGGGATGGAATGCGGTAGAAAGTGCTGTTTATTTCTATCGCATCAAAATAGGAACTTATAAACTTCAACGCATCAACTCTTCCCCCAATTCCACTAAAAACCGTATTTCGCCAATCAGCGTAGCTCCACCCTGCTGGTCCTATAAAAACACGGTGGTTGTATTGGGAAGACGATGTTTCCACTTCTTATCCCTCTCATGCATCCTGATAATACCAGTAAATTAGCATAACATCACTAAATCTGTCTGGCTCCCATTAAATCACAGGATCCTACAAAATTACATCTTCAATAATAACTCACCTTTCCCAACATAAAAGAATTATTGTTTGAGCACCTCTGTTTTTCTGGTATCATAAACCGGCTTTAACCTTAATAGGGGAGGTTTTTCAAATGCGAAAACCAATCAAACTTTTGAGCACCTTTAGCTTTATTTTTGCGATCATAGGAATTCTATTCTTTGGATGGGGAACTTGGACGGTGTCTGAAAATAACCTGGCTGCTGCTCAGCAGAGTTCTTCGCGAATCGCTGTAGCTCCCTTCTCAATTCAAGCACCTCCTGATCTTGCTTATCTTCAAAAAGGAGTGCAGAATTTGCTGGTTTCTAGAGTTAATGTGCCTGGAAAGATTGATACAATCCCGATAAATTCGACACCTTCCGGGCTTACACCAGGAGCATCTCTTAATCCCGAAGAGACTAAAAAAATCTCCAGCACAGTTGGAGGAACCCATCTCATTGTTGGGACTATAACCGCCATTGGCGAATCGGTAAGCATTGATGCCTGGTTATATGATCTATTATCGGGCGGAGCTCCAAAAAAGTTCTCTGTTCAAGGAGGAACGATTAGCCAGGTAATTCCTCAGGTTGACCAGATGGCAAAGGAGATAGGCAGTGCCCTAGGGGCAACCCCTGTTGCAACAACCACACCCACCCAATTATCTCAAGCTCCCGTAGCAACTGCTCAGCCCCAGCAAGGAGCTCAGTCTAGAGTCATGGAAGTGCTAGCAAATCCCCTTTTAGAAGAACAAAAAATTTCCTACCTTAATCCCAACTTTATTGAGATTACCCCAGAAGAATCCCTTCAAAATTTAGGTGTATGGCGAAGTCAGACTATCTCTGAAGGTATCGTTGGGATGGATGTCGGGGATGTGGACGGTGACGGCATTCCAGAAATAGTTACTTTAAGTTACAAAAAACTAAGTGTGTATAAGCGTATTGGAACGGCTCTTAAACTCATTGCAACTTACGAAGCCGATAAACTTCAACGGCTTGTGTGGTGTTCGGTAATCGACCTTAATGGTGACAAACGAGCGGAAATTGTCGTTACAGCGATGGTACAAAAGAATGTAACCTCTGGGGGTTACATGGAAAGTATGACGGGGGTAGCAACAGGACATGAAATTCCTTCCTCCGTAATCTTTTCTCTTCAGGGGACAACTCTTCAACCCATAGCAACAAAAATTCCCTTCTTTTTGAATACATTCACCACCGCCACTGGAGAAAAAATCCTTATTGGTCAGAGACAAGCAACAGAAAAGGGATTTGCCCCTAACATCCATGAAATGCGACTTCAAGGTCAAAAGCTTGAACCTTTACAGGAAATTCATCTTCCATCTAAATGCAATGTGTTTAACTGCGCTGAGTTTGACGCAGATGGAGACAGCAAACCAGAATATGTCATTATACTTCCAGACAATCGCATGATACTCACTCGAGCAAACGGTTCTGTTATGTGGAAAAGCCGTCATCGGTTTGGAGCTACAACTAACTACATTTTGGGAAAAGCCGAAGATCTAAGATACAATCAACAAGATTACTATTATATTCCCCCACCAATGCTGGTAACAGATCTGAACAAAGACAACCAAAAGGAAATCGTTGTTAATCGTTCCCCTGAATACAGCCGCTTGCTTCCTGCAGGTTTCAAATACTACGAAGCAGGACAGGTAGTTTCCCTTTCCTGGGATCAAATTGGACTTATTGAAAACTGGGCTACCAGGGAACTCAGCGGAATGGTGACAAGTCTTCGCATTGCCGACACCAACAACGACGGAACACCAGAACTTGTCGTAAGCGTGGTGCTTGGCAAGGAACTCCTGCAAGTTTGGAAATCCGAAAGTGTAATCTTTGCCTACGATCTTAACGTGGATAGAAAAGTGAAGAACAAAGCCAAAGAATCCAGATAAAGGCTCTGGTCACAGCACCTCAAAATGCTTAAAGTGAATTTACCATCCAACAGGATGATTAAAACACAGAAAAAGATGGAGGCAAAACAATGAAGGAAAAGGTAGAAAAGGTTCTGGAAAAAATCAGACCGATGCTTCAGCGAGACGGCGGTAACGTAGAACTCGTCGAAATAGATGGAACAACGGTCAAGGTTCGACTCACGGGAGCCTGTCACGGATGTCCCATGAGCCAGATGACTCTTAAGGCGGGCATTGAACGAATCATAAAGCAGGAAGTTCCTGAGGTTTCTCAGGTTGTTGCAGTGATGTAAAATCCACTGAAGAAGATTTGGTTATAAGACATCCCGTTTATTTCACATCAATTTTTTAGGGTAGGGGTGAGTTACACTAACCCCTATCCTAAAAGCCTAAAAAGATTGTTTAGACAAACTAAATAAATTTCATTTATACTTCCCACCTGGTTGTGATATTCTAATTTACGGCGAGTTGAGAAAACCCATTCAAACTGGAATAGGAGATGCAATGAGCGATCAAGATCTTCAATCCGCTGTCCGAGCTCTCCAATTGGGCAACAAGATAAGGGAGCTAAGAGACAGGAGACGTTATACTCTTCAAGAATTATCGGCAAAAACCGGTCTTTCTAAAGCTCTTCTTTCCCAAATAGAGAACAATCGTGTAATTCCTCCAATTGCCACCCTTCTTAGGCTTTCTAAAGCTTTGGAAGTAAGTCTCAGCTACTTTTTCCAGGATGAAGTAAAAGGACAATCCATTTATGTTACTCGAGCCGACGAACGCCTTAGAGTAGATAGACGCCAGCACCATAAGGAAGGCGAGGTCAACTACATATACGAAGCTCTTGAAACCAAAAAGCACGACAAACACATGGAACCCTTCTATGTCGAATTTCCCCCTATGGATGTGGAAGAAATGGTATTTACAAGCCATGAGGGAGAAGAGTTTGTATATGTACTTGATGGGACTATTGAGTTTCGAACAGCTAACACTACAATCATTCTGAAATCGGGCGATTCGCTTTATTTCGACGCCGCCCAGGGACATGCCTTTCGCTCTCTTGACGAAGACACCGCCAAAGCAGTTATTGTGGTCTGGAACAAACCGTAAATGACTCAACCAAGAATCCTGTTTATCCAGCTTCCTGTTCAATCCCACGATTATTACTACAACCTTGGCCATGTTCCTCTAGCGTCGGGAGTTCTTGCGGCATTTCTTAAACATCGCTTACCAGATGTGGAAGTTATTATCCTGGATAATTTCCTTACTTCCTGTGCAAGCACTCCTACCCTGATTAACCACATCCTGAGCATTGATCCAAGCATAATCGCTTTTGGGTGCTATCTGTGGAACATAGAAAGGTCAATTTTTATAGCTCGCACTTTACGTCAGCAGGGGCTTAAGTCTCTGATGATAGCTGGAGGGCCTGAAATCCATCCAGATAATTCCCTACTTTTCGATCCGAGTTGTCCCTTTGATATACTGGTTACAGGGGAAGGCGAAAGAGCCCTATATCGGATTATTTCTGCTCTAGGGTGTGAATCTGGATTTGAAAAAGGTTCCTTCGTAAAAGCTGATCCGATCTCTCTACTGGAAATCCCATCTCCATACCTAATGGGTATTCTACCTCCATCACCAGAAGGAAACTTACTAATTGAAACTTCTCGTGGTTGCCCATACCACTGTGCTTACTGCTACTATCATCACAATGTGTCACGAATGGCTGAATTTCCCATAGAACGGACAGTTCAAGAAATACGGTGGGCACGCCAGCAAGGGTTAAAAAAAATAACTTTTGTGGATCCCAGCTTTACTTCAAGGCGTAACCTTTCAAAGTTTCTTGATGTGCTTTCTGAGATAAATTCCGACAGATTTTTCAGCTTTTCGGCAGAGCTAAACGCTGAGCTTTGCGATGATGCTCTTGCGAGGATGCTAAGCAAAGCCGGATTCAATCATGTGGAAGTGGGGCTACAGAGCATCAACTCGAAGGCTCTCAAAGCCATCAACCGACCAGTAAGGATTGATGCCTTCGTAAAAGGTGTAAAAGCTCTTAGAAAATACGGTATCAAGGTTATGGTCGATCTTATTGTGGGACTTCCAGAAGAAACACCGGAAAGCTTTATTCAAGCCGTAAATTTTTGTGTGTCGGAAGACTTATCGGACGAACTCAGCATTTATCCACTCAGCATTCTCCCCGGCACAGAACTGAAAAAGCGATCCGGAGAACTGGGCATCTTCTATGATCCTTACCCACCATACTACGTAAAGAAAACTCTGTGGATGGACGAGGAAGCCGTGAGACAGATTTTACGCTATGCTGAAGATTTAACAGGTATTGACTACTTTCCTCCGGAATTCCCTCGCCTCCACCCCATCCCTGGTGAGCTATCTCATTTATGGTCGCTTACTGCAAAAGATGATGTATCTAGCTGGAGCCAGATTATTTTGAAAAACTCTTTTTTGGGACAGGCAGTAACTTTAAGGCTGGAAAGGAACGACTGGTGGACATATCAGGAAGAGTTTGCAAAGTTTTTTGAGAATCTTCTACAACAAGATCCATTCATGCTTGTTTCCTGGGTCATCCCCGAAGAAACCATAACATCTGTTCCCCTAAAAATGAGACTAAGAATTTTCGAAAAATTCTTTCCCAAGCGGAACCACTATAAAGACAGGGAATTGTTTTCCACTTCAAGTTCAATGAAGTCGTCCCAGGTGTTCGTTCAAATATCTCACCAATCTCTTTGCGACGGTATCACCCTTTTATGGATTACCCTTGAACTTATCTCGGGGCAAAACGACGAACTATGGTTTCTTACAACTTGCGATGAAGCATCCTTTCCTGAAAAATACGCTCTTTACCGATCAAGTGAGCTTCTGGGCATTTCAGAAGACGTTCCTTACAAGGTCACTTTCATCTCTTGAAACGAGCTTTCCGCTTCTCGAATCACTGTAAGATCATCCTCCAGCGGATTTCCTTTAGTGGTCAAGTAATGTCCAACCATAAGCCAGTTTATGGCAGTTTCAAGGGCTCGCTTCTGTAATGTCCCTAGAGCTCGCTCTCGCCCTCCACAGAGCCTCAGTTCCCCGTCGGGAAAAACCAGCCGGAAAACCGCAAGAGTTTTCATAATCTCGTTTTTGGGAAGAGGAGGCTGTTTTTCCAGAGGAGTGCCGGGAATTGGGTTCAAAATGTTTATAGGAACAGATGAAACGTCCAGTTCTCGCAAAGTAAACATCATATCAACTCTATCATCCAGGCTTTCGCCCATTCCGAGAATTCCTCCAGAGCAGACTTTAAGACCAGCTTCTTGAGCAATACGAATAGTTTCGAGTCGGGAAGAGAATGTGTGAGTAGTGCAAATGCTGGGATAGAATTTTTCTGATGTCTCAATGTTATGATGATAAGTGGTAACGCCCGCTTCTCTAAGAGCATAGGCTCTTTCTTCATCAAGGCTTCCAAGAGAGGCACAGATAGCAAGCGATGGAATTTCTTCTCTCAAAGCTCGCACAATATCGATAATTTGTAGAAACTCTCTTTTACTTAGCTTTCCTCCGCTGGTAACGAGAGAAAAACGCTCTACTCCTGCATTTGTCATCATCTTTGCCTTAGCGATAGCCTCACCAACGGGAATGACAGGATATTCTGGAGCACCAGTTCGATACCAGGAGGATTGAGCGCAAAAGGCGCAGTTCTCAGAACATTTGCCTGAACGGGCATTTATAATAGCACACATGTGTATTTTGGCTCCACAGAATCGATACCTTATCTGTCGAGCTTCCTCTAACAACAGTTCCAGTTCGTTATCGGATACTTTTATCAACTTCAAGGCGTCATCTTTTCCAATTCCAGATAATTCCATTGAGATTGCCTCCTTTAATTCTACTTCTTCGAAGAACCATATTCGAACATTCTACTTTACTACAAGAGTGCTCGAAAATTTTTCCCACGCAGGGTTATCCTGGTAATAGCCTAACAGTTTGTAGGGGCGACGCATGCGTCGCCATTACATTTTCTGGCAAATCACATATTGAGTCGTTTCTTAGCTGCTTGCATCTGGAAAGATTCTCCAAGTTGAGTTCTATCCCGGTATTTCCTATAGTTTATGCTACTTTGCCACATCATAAGAGAAGCTTTAGAACACCATCATTCTACTATTGCTTTTTTAAAAAAAGTGCTTAAATTTCAAAAGACACAAAATCTTTTGACCAATTGATAACCCCAAATAGGAGCAACAGCTTTGGAAGCCCCTGTAGCTAAAGTGCTAGTTGTGGATGATGACCCCCTCATTCTCAAAATGATCAACGCCTTCTTAACTTCCAAAGGCTACATGTGTTTTTTAGCATCTAACCCTGACGAAGCCCTTAACATCGTCCATCAAAACCACATTGATATAGCGATTGTGGATGTTATTCTGGGCGAAAAGTCGGGCATAGATCTTATACAAATTTTAAGGAAAAGCTACCCCAAACTTCCATGCATTGTTATTACAGGTTTTGAAGACGAAAAAACAGCACGTCTCGCTCTGGATGTGGGCGCTTATGGCTATCTATCAAAACCTTTCAGCTTGCTTGAATTACTTGTAAACATTGAAGGAAATATCAGAAGACGGCGATTAGAAGATTTAAGAGACAATTACGAAGATAATCTTCAGAAGACAATCAGTGAAAAAACAGAAGGTCTCAGAACATCCCTAGATCTTCAACATAAAATTATCGAGGGCATAGTTAAAGCGATTGGAGAAGTTGTAGAAGTTCGTGATCCTTATACAGCAGGGCATCAACGCCGAGTGGCATCTCTTGCTATGAGTATAGCTCAAGTCCTTGGACTCCCCCAAGAAACAATAAATGCCGTTTATTTAAGCGCTCTTTTACACGATATTGGTAAAATAGCGGTGCCAGCGGAAATTCTAACAAAACCAAGCAAATTGGACGCTATCGAATTCGAACTTGTGAAGCGCCATCCACGAGTAGCTTTCAAGATCCTTGAAAACATTCCCTTCCCTTTTCCTATCCACGAAATTGCTTATCAGCACCACGAACGTCTTGACGGATCCGGCTACCCTGAAGGACTAAAAGGTGACAAGATCAGGCTAGAAGCCAGAATTCTGGCTGTTTCCGATGTTGTTGAAGCTATGATGTCCCATCGTCCATATAGACCTGCTCTTGGAAAGGAAGCGGCCCTTGAGGAAATTTGTCGTAACGCAGGAAAACTCTATGATCCTATCGTAACATCAGCTTGTGTTGAGGCTTTTAAATCCCGCGGCTTTGAATTTAGATTAATAGAACCATCATGGAAATACTGGGAAGACAACAAAAGCGAGAAACAGTCAAAACTTTCCGAACCTTGTTCCGAAAGGCTTTAAAGGGGCATCCTTTAAAAGATGTCCCTTTAACCAGCCAGTACACCCTCCCCATTGACGGGGAGGGATGAGGTGGGGGTTACCCACAACGATGATCTGGTCCGTGATCACACACATTGGCACCAGTTTGCAAAGTGCCGTTGATGTAGGAACGGACTATCTGTTCCGGTTCGAGAGATGGCGCACCTGTAATTACCCGAATACCATACTGAGCGAACAAACCAAGAGCTCGCCCTCCCATGCCTCCAGCAAGCACTAAATCAACCTTCTGTTGAGCCATCCATTGAGGCAGAAAGCCCGGTTGATGTGGTGGCGCCAAAACTTCTTCTTTCTTCAATATCTGACCAGTTTGAGGATCTACATCAAAGAATGCAAATCTTTCACAATGACCAAAATGCATAGAAAGTCGACCATCAGTAACAGGAATGGCTATTTTCATGTGTATCCCCTCCATTTAGCTTATAAATTTACAAAGTGAGTCCCACAGTTGTTCTATTTCTTCACCTACTCGGCGAAATTCTTCCCCTTCTATTTCAAAGACGGTAAGGCCGTTAATGAGAGCGGTCACTACAGCGGCATTGTAAGCCACTCTTCCAAGTAGAGTTGCACCTTTGTCAAGGGCCATTTTTTCAAGGCGATCAGCCCCATCGGGGTTAATGTCCCATTTGTTTACACAAAGGAAAGCGGGAATATTAAAGTGTCGAGCAAGACTGAGAGCACGTTCGGCGTCATGTTCACCGGAGAGAGTAGGTTCAGCAACCACAACAACCGCATGAGCGCCAGTCAGAGATGAGATGACCGGACAACCAATCCCGGGAGGCCCATCTACCAAAACAAGTGAAATTCCGTGAGTCTTAGCAAGATCCTGAGATGCCTTTCTAACTACAGCAACCAGCTTTCCTGAATTTTCTGCCATGGGGAAAAGTCGAGCGTGAGCCATAGGACCCACCCGAGTTTGCGATACCATCCATTCTCCGCAAAGTCTTTCAGGGAATTCGATGGCACCTTCAGGGCAAAATCGAACACAAAGCCCACACCCTTCGCAAGAAAAGGGATCAACAACAAACCCGCCATCTTTTTGAACCACTGCCCTGAAGCGGCAGAGTTCCTGACAGACTCCACAGCCTGAACATCGATCCTTATTTATAAATGCCTCGTGCCCACTCCAAAACTCATGCCGCTCAAGCACCTGAGGGTTCAAAAGTAGATGCAGGTCAGCAGCATCAACGTCACAATCGGCAACCACGACCTGTCCCGCCAGAAGAGCAAAAGCTGCAGTAAGGGTTGTCTTTCCCGTCCCGCCTTTTCCACTGATGATTACGATTTCTTTAATTTTCTCATCCATAGTTCACACTCTTTTGGACTTTTCTGCCAGATCTATTAATCTGCTAAAAATTTCTTCAATCTTAGCCCTGTAACCCGACACAGAGTTGATTATTAAATCACCTCTGGCATAAGCCTGAGCTACAGCACGATTCAGAGGGATTTCACCAATAAGAGGAATTTTTTCTTTCTCAAGATACTCGTAAAGAGAAGGATAGTTTTGGCCTGCTCTGTTGATCACCACTCCAAAAGGAATTCCTAAAACTCGGACTGTATCAACGGCTAGAGTTAGATCGTGGAGCCCAAAAGGAGTCGGTTCGGTCACGAGAAGAACCACATCCGCCCCTTTGATGGACTCTATAACCGGACAGGAAGTCCCGGGTGGACAATCAATTACAGTAAGAGGTGCACCGTGATCTCTTGAGTTTTTAACCTCCCTAATAAGGGGCGTAGCCATGGCAACACCGATAGAAAGAGTTCCATAGATAAGTAACAGGTCATTCTGAACCTGTAATGTCTCTACTTTGCCAATAGGGCGAGGCACTTCGTCGATAGTCTTTTCGGGACAGATAAGCCGGCAGCCACCACAACTGTGGCATAGCTCTGGAAAGACAAGGACTGTCTTCCCGATAACAACGAGAGCTTTAAACTGGCAGAAATTACTGCATTCTTCACAACCCGAACATTTTTCTTCATCTACTGATGGAATCGTAACGGAAACGGTCTTGCTTTCGAGCGTTTGTCCTTTCAGAAAGAGGTGAACGTTGGGTTCTTCCACATCGCAGTCGAGCACCTGAACAGGTCTGGGATTAGCCACGAAAGCCAGGTTCACTGCAAGGGTTGTTTTTCCTGTTCCTCCTTTTCCGGAAGCTACAGCGATAACCATTACCAGTGTCCCTCCACATCGGGAGCTTTAGCTTCCTGAAGCTTACCATCCTTTAAGGCGGCAATTGCATCCTTTACTGTTACATTCTGAGCAAGGAAGACCTTAATGCCAGCCTTTTGCAGAACGAAGAAAGCCTTGGGACCACAATGCCCCGTGATAACACAGGAAACCCCTTGACGGGCTATGTTTTGAGCAGTCTGCAAGCCGGCTCCCTGGGGTGCATTGAGATTTACGGAGTTATCAAAGACCTCAAAGGAGTCCGATTCCGTATCATAAACCATGAAGAACGGGGTTCTTCCAAAGCGTTCACACAAGGGTGAGTTAAGATCTTTTCCTGTTGTCGTAATGGCGATTTTCATGCCGGTCTTCTCCTTCTGACCAGGTGTATGCTACAATTCGCTAACCAATAATTACGTCTCACCGAAAACAAAACGGGTAGAGACGACTTTGGTGATCGCCTCTACCCAAAGCTTATCTACTTTTCTTCAGCACCTTTTTCGAGCAATTCTAGTTCCCGGCGAATAGCTTCCATTTCATCATTTAGCGCTTGGAGTTGATCCTTCAGGAACGCCTTCCTATCTTCTGGGGAAGAAACTTCTCCCCAGCCCCAGGCGAAAGGGGAAGAATACCACCCACGGTAGAACCATCGATGTCTAAAACCTCTTCCCCAGCCTAATCCACGACCGCCTCTTCGCCAGCCCCATCCCCAGAAGCCTCTTCCAGGTATGGGATTCATAAAACCGGGCATTCCATAACCGGCACAAAAGCCCGCTGCTCTACCCGTCATGGGACCAAGTCCCCATGGACCCGTGCGATCTCCTCCTGGCATAATTTGCCACCTCCTATCGATTTATATTTGCGCTCCTCTCTTCCCAGGAGCAATTTCGATCACATTTCTCTAACCATTTCCGAACCACAAACAGGGCATTTTTCTTCAACACAGGGAACACCTCGTTTGTGAGGTTCTCTGTGGCCACACTTAGGGCATATGCAAAAGCCACCAGGTCCACCTCCCATTCCCTGCCGTCGAGGACCGCTTCCTGCTCCACCTTGCCCTCGTCCTCTACCCATTCCTCTTCCTCTACCCCCCTGACCCTGCTGTCCATTAGGCATTGTCTTCTCCTTTCCGGGAACACTCACACCCCAGGCTACATTCCACATCCACCGTTTTTTACAGCAGCCCGGCATAACAAAACGGTTACTCCTGATTTTCCCTTCAACCCAGGCGGCAACCACTTCTTCGTAGGATCCCGAAATGAAAGGAATAACCCGAATACCGTGAGATTCAATAAGCCAGTAAAGATGTTTTGAGATAGCACCGCAGATAAGTTCGTTTACGTTCCATTCCAAGAGAGACTTTACCTTGCTGAAGCTTTCTTCTGGTAGATCTCTTTCTTCCTGTTCCACAATGTGTCTATCAGAAGACAATCCCACGAGGATTGCTATCTTAGCGACGTCACAAACCGGAGAGATGATCCCGTTCCATACCGTAAAAGCTCCTTTTGTTACCACCTTTTGAGTTAAAGTTTCGACCATAAGATAACCTCGCTTTTTGTTGATCTTCTGGCGTAAACATGTGAAGGCATATTTTGTGCCAAGACGGCCAGTGTAGGATTTTAAAGGTTTTTTAGAAAGAGATAGTCGCATAACGACAACATAGTAATCACTTTATGTTGCAATTATGCTACTTATAAAACGTTAGAGGCAACCGCTAGCGATTGCCTCCAGGGAGTGATTTCAAGGGGCGAAAAACTTCAGGTCCTTACTTAGAAAAGAAATCCTGATAGGCTTTGCGAAGGTCTCTCTTCAAGATTTTTCCAGTTGGAGTCTTTGGAAGCGATTCCATAACAATAACAGCCTTTGGAACCTTAAAGCCAGCAAGCTCTTTCTTACAAAGTTCGAAAATTTCTTCCTCACGAATCGTCTGACCAGGTTTTGGGACAACAACGGCTGTAACGGCTTCAACCCATTTGGGATGAGGTAGTCCTATAACCGCAACCTCGGAGACTCTGGGATCCTTGTATATGACCTCTTCTACTTCGCGAGTAGAAACATTTTCGCCGCCCGTCTTTACCATGTCTTTTTTGCGATCCACCACCGTAATGTAGCGATCCTCATCATAAACGCCCACGTCTCCCGAATGGAACCAGCCGCCTTTCATAGCCTCATCGGTCTTATCGGGATCCTTGAAATACATAAGCATCGCGTGGGGTCCCCTACCGCAGATTTCTCCCGGAATGCCCGGTCCTTCAATCGGATTGCAAAAATCATCAAGAAGAGCAGTTTCCATATTAAGCCCACCCATTCCCGCAGAACCGGGTTTACGAAGCTGATCAGCCGGTTTGAGGATAGTGTGATAAGGTGATAGTTCTGTTTGACCGTAGTAGTTATAAAGTCGCTGACAGGAAGGCAAACGCCGCTGAATTTCTTTAAGCACTTCAACGGGCATAATTGATGCTCCATAATAGCCTTTTTGAAGCGAAGAGAGATCACGTTTATCAAAGTCAGGATGTCTCAGCATTCCTATCCATACGGTGGGTGGTGCAAAGAAAACCGTTGCGCGGTATTTTTCTATAGATTCCAGAATTACGGGAATGTCAGCCTTGGGAAGCAAAATATTGGTTGCTCCAACCCAGAAAAATGGCGTAAGAAAGACATCCCTTTGAGCGCAATGGAAGATGGGAAGAGCGTTGAGATTTATGTCATCCGTAGAGTATTCTCCATCCACTATACAACCCATATATTCTGCAAGGAGTGACTGATTGGTGAGCACCACTCCCTTTGGAAGAGCTTCCGTTCCGCTCGTGTAAACCAGTTGCACAGGGTCCTCGATGTAAAGATCAACATCCGGCTCTTCGGAAGACGCTCCCGCCATCCAGGAATCAAAATCTATCCAGCCATCCGGAGCGGGGATTTTCGAACCCTGATTCGACCAAATCCAGTGGCGCACACCGGGCATTTGATCGCGAGCCTCCGCTACAAGATCGTAAAGAGCATCTTCTACAATAAAAATTTCGGCTTCCGAGTGGTTTATACAGTAGGCAATATCTTTTCCTCGCAGAAGATAATTGATGGCGAGATAAATACCGCCAGCTTTTGCGGTTCCAAGCCAGGTGAGAACATGGTGTGTGGTATTGTGAGCCAGGATAGCAACACGGTCGTATCGCTTAAGCCCAAGGGAAAGCAAAGCGTTGGCTACACGGTTTATGGCTTCGTCGAGTTGAGAATAAGTAAAAGTTGTATCATCGAAGATAAGAGCAGGTTTGTTTGGATAGCGATAGGCACTTCTGTGAACAAGATCTGCCACAACCCAGCGAGTAATCCTATTGTAGCGGCGTCTTAAAAACTGAACTGTTTCTGGGCCAAGGGAATTAAAAAGTTCACGCTCTTTAGATGTAAAAGGCGGAAATTCTTTCATGGTGGCTCCTCCATCTTTTTAGTCATCAAGAGATGCCATCTATTTTTACAAATCTTGCTCATAAAAACCCTTTTTCCTCACAGCTTATTAAGACTGTAGAACGATTATTCCACGAGCGTAAACTTCCAGGCGCACCACCAGTCTTCGGGGTGTTCATCTGGTGGGCAACCAACACACTCTGTGCGGATCCGTGGATCAATCATCTCAGCAAAGGTAGGATACTCAACAAGACCAGCAGATTTGCAGGGATAGTCTGGAAGTCCTTTACGTTTTCTGGCTACTTGAACCCGACATTCATTCATGCGGAAAATGAAGCTTTTTTCATCCACATCCTCGATGGACTGTTTATTAATCCGAGCATAGAGTCTGAAACTAAGAGCCTTCTTCAACCCGTCAAGCCCTGGCAAGTCAGAAAGTCCGATAAGTTTTTTGATACGATAGGCTTCATAGGGCGAAAATCGCGTCCAGCAAGTATCGTTACAGCGCTTCGCATAATCCATTCCGTAAACCTTTTCTACAGCTTGAAACCAGACCCCGTCATTTGCAAGCCAATTGACACAGACAGCATCAAGGATCTCCCAGAGTTCTTTTTCTGTCTTGTTTTTAAGAGCCACAGGAACACCATCTTCCACTTCAAAACCAAGCACTTTCGATAGTCTCTGGACGGTAATGCTCCAGGAAAGATCTCCCGCTTCATGTTCTACTTCCACGGCTTTTTTTATACCGACCTGATAATCCACTTCACGGAACCAGCAACCATAGTGAACAATGGTTCGTCTCAATCCGTCCATGATCCATCGAATCAAAACATCCTTCGAAACATTTTTGTGATACTCATACTCGCTCATAGCCACTCTCCTATCCTGTCAGGTTAGTTTCAAACGAATTCGACCTTGACAAACTTCGTTTTGCTCAAAGTAAAAAGATTCTGAACGGTCGTCAAGAAAGAAGCTATAAAATTGTTGGGTTACAATTTTTATGCAGTAAAAAATCATTGAAGAGTTTCATCTTTGGCGCTTAAAATTAGTTTTTCCAGAAACACCATCCTCTTGGCTCGTGTGCTGGAAAAGCATTATGATATTATATGTAAGGAGTCCGTAAAGGACACAGCAAAAGCAAAAACGAAAAGGAGGTTTTACGCTTTGAATCCGTTCTATAAGAATCTTGCTCTCTGGTTAACCATCACTCTTATGGTGGTATTTCTTTTCAATGTGTTTAACAAGCCCCAGCATAGCGACTTTGAAGTATCCTATAGCGCTTTTCTTGATGCTGTGGAAAAGGGTCGAGTTGTGCAGGTGACGATCCAGGGTAATAACGTATCCGGAGCCTTCATTGATGGGAAACCATTTAAGACCTACGCCCCTGAAGATGCTGGGCTAATTAACATCCTGAGGAAACATTCCGTGGAGATTACCGCCAAACCGAAAGAGGATTCTCCATGGTATATGACAATCCTTGTGAGCTGGCTCCCTATGATTGTGCTTATTGGAGTGTGGGTTTTCTTCATGCGCCAGATGCAAGCAGGTGGTGGTAAGGCAATGAGTTTTGGAAGGAGCCGAGCTCGCCTCGTCCACGAAGGAATGACAAAAGTAACTTTTGCAGACGTGGCGGGAGTTGATGAAGCCAAACAGGAACTCCAGGAAATTGTCGAATTTCTCAAAGATCCCAAGAAATTTACCAAACTCGGTGGAAGAATTCCCAAAGGTGTACTTCTCGTGGGTTCTCCTGGCACAGGTAAAACTCTTCTTGCAAAAGCCATTGCTGGTGAGGCTGGTGTGCCATTTCTTAGCATAAGCGGATCGGACTTTGTGGAGATGTTTGTGGGAGTTGGCGCCGCTCGAGTAAGGGATCTTTTCTATCAAGGAAAGAAACATGCTCCTTGCATCATATTTATTGATGAGATCGATGCTGTAGGGCGCCAGCGTGGAGCAGGACTTGGTGGTGGTCATGACGAACGAGAGCAGACTCTAAACCAACTCCTTGTTGAAATGGACGGGTTTGAATCTAGCGAAGGCGTAATCTTGATAGCGGCAACCAATAGACCTGACGTTCTCGATCCTGCTCTTCTTCGACCAGGGCGGTTCGATCGCCAGGTTGTTGTTCCTGTGCCGGATATTAACGGTAGAGAAAGCATTCTTAAGGTTCATCTCAAGAATAAACCGCTTGCACCAGATGTGGATGTGCGAACCATAGCTAAAGGCACTCCCGGATTTTCCGGCGCCGACCTGGAAAACCTCGTCAACGAAGCGGCGCTTTTGGCTGCTCGCAAGAACAAGGAAGTAATTGAAATGGAAGATTTTGAAGAGGCGAAAGACAAGGTGCTAATGGGGCTTGAACGAAAGAGCATAGTGCTGAGTGAAGAAGAGAAGAAAACTACAGCTTATCACGAAGCAGGACACGCTCTGGTGGCAAGACTCCTTCCCGAAACAGACCCAATACACAAGGTTACAATTATCCCAAGAGGACGGGCTTTGGGACTTACTCAACAGTTGCCAGAAAATGATCGACACACCTATTCGAAAGAATACCTTTTTAACAGCATCTGTATTCTTATGGGGGGGCGAGTTGCCGAAGAAATTGTGCTGAACAAGCAGACCACAGGAGCCGCTAACGACATTGAGCGAGCAACTTCCATAGCTCGACGTATGGTGTGCGAATGGGGCATGAGTGAAAAACTCGGACCGCTTACATTCGGAAAACGTGAAGAGCACATCTTTCTCGGAAGAGAAATCGCCCGACACCAAGACTACAGCGAACAGACAGCTATAGAAATCGATCGAGAAGTGCGATCCATCGTGGAAGGTTGTTACGAAAAAGCGAAGAATCTTCTTACTGAAAATTTGAACATCCTCCATGCTATTGCTCAAGAACTACTGGAAAAGGAAACGCTTCAAAAGAGAGACATCGATCGAATAATTGAAAGCATAAAACCAGGTCTCATTTCGGCAACATCCAAGGAAGATTCTCAATCTGCGTAGGATGAACAAAGGCAAGAATCTTTCCCGCGGTATTGGATTTCTGAAGGCCGATAATGAATCTAAACAAGGAGGGACAAAAAGTTGTTCATTGCGGAGAGAAAGTCTTACAAGATAAGTCTCCCTAGAGGAAGAGAACTAGCTCTTGGCGATAGAACTTATGTCATGGGTGTTCTGAACGTTACTCCCGATTCCTTTTCAGATGGCGGAAAATTTTATGGAATTGATAGAGCCGTAGAAAGGGCCCGAGAAATTATCGATGCGGGAGCAGACATAATCGATATCGGGGGCGAATCTACCCGTCCCTTTTCCGATCCAATAACGCTTGAAGAAGAACTCGCCAGAACTATCCCGGTTATTGAAGCTATAAGAGAATTTTCGGATATTCCTATTTCCATTGACACCACCAAAGCAGAAGTGGTTAAAAGAGCCATTGCGGCAGGAGCCGATATAGTAAACGATGTTAGCGCTCTCAGGTTTGATCCAGAGATGGTTAAAGTGGTTGCTGAATACGGTGTTCCGGTAGTGCTTATGCATATGCTCGGAACACCTAAAACAATGCAACAGAAGCCTCATTACGACTGTCTATTTGGCGAAATTTTGGGATTTTTACAGGAACGGATTGAGTATGCGGCAAAAAACAGTGTAGCGCGAGAACAAATAATTATTGACCCTGGTATTGGTTTCGGCAAAACGGTAACCCATAATTTACGACTTATTAGAGATCTTGCCGTTTTTAACACATTAGAAAGACCGATACTGTTAGGACTTTCAAGAAAAAGATTCATCGGAACTGTTCTGAACCGTTCAGTAGAAGAACGAGAACTAGGAACTGCTGTAGCCAACACTGTTGGGATTATAGCCGGGGCTCACATTGTTAGAGTCCATGACGTAGCCTTTCAGATAGATGCCATTAGAATGGCTGATGCCATTCGGGCAGGTTTTTTCGAGGAGAATACGTAAAAAGGCCTTCTATGGGGAGTGGAAATTCTATATTTATCTCTATGCTTGTTTATTCTGAATTTCCCAGTGGGAAGCAACCATTTTCCTTATTCAACGGATGCTAAATCGCAGTGCAAAAAGAGCCAAAGGAGATAAACAATGGGGAAATTGTTTGGCACGGATGGAATTCGAGGCATTGCTAATGCTTACCCTATCACTGCAGAAATCGCCATGAAGGTGGGATCCGCTGTGGCTTCAGTGCTAAGAAATAATACCCATCACCCCAAAATTCTCATCGGTAAGGACACTCGGCTTTCTGGTTATATGTTAGAATATGCCATGACGTCCGGAATATGTTCCATGGGTGTTGATGTATTCCTGGTGGGTCCTCTCCCTACACCAGGTATTGCTTTCATAACAAGGGACATGAGAGCCGACGCCGGGATAGTTATATCCGCTTCCCATAATCCATACGAATACAACGGCATAAAGATCTTTGGAAGCGATGGCTACAAATTGCCTGATGAGATTGAAGAAAAACTTGAAAATATAGTTCTTAATTTCGGTTCCATTGCTTTTGCTTCCTTTGATCATATTGGGAGAGCCAAACGGATCGAGGATGTCCAGGGACGTTATATTGTTTTTTTGAAGCACACCTTTCCTTCCGAGTTGAGCCTTGAAGGTTTAAAGCTGGTGGTAGATTGCGCTCACGGAGCTTCTTATAGAGTAGCTCCGCTTGTGTTTCAGGAACTTGGAGCTACAGTCATCGCTACAGGAGTCCAGCCTGATGGAAGAAACATAAACGACCGTTGTGGAGCACTATTTCCAGAGCACATGGCTGAACTAGTCAGACAACATGGTGCCGATGCAGGTATTGCCTTTGACGGCGATGCGGACAGAGTTATCATGGCGGATGAAAAGGGTAACATTCTCGATGGAGATTTTCTAATGGCTATATGCGCTGAACAAATGATCCGAGAGGATAAGCTTCCAAACCGCACGGTAGTAGCAACGGTTATGAGCAACCTCGGATTAGAAAAAGCTCTTAATGCTATGGAAGCTCGACTTGTCCGAACTCCAGTTGGAGATCGCTATGTCGTAGAGGAAATGAGAAAGCACGGCTATAAGCTTGGCGGAGAACAATCAGGGCACATCGTCTTTTTGGATTACAACACAACTGGAGATGGAATACTTTCGGCCCTTCAGGTTCTTTCCATCATGCTTAAAAGAGAAAAACCCCTGTCTGAACTCGGTCAAATTATGGAAAAGTTCCCCCAGAAGCTTGTAAATGTTCCCATACCTTACGGAAAGAAACTCTTGGATAGCCCGGGTATTCAAGAACATATTGCCAGACTTGAAAAGCGCCTGGGAAATGAGGGACGGCTTCTTATTAGAGCTTCAGGCACAGAGCCGGTAGTAAGAGTTATGGTAGAGGCTTCTAGAGAAGATCTCATAGAAGAGACCATTGAAGAAGCTGTAAATTTTATTAAAAAATATCTAAACAGTTAGAATATAGAGGTCGTCATCATGTCTGTTCAGGAAAAAAAATCCAGAGAAAAATCCAGAAAGGAACGCTCTATGCTATTAGCAGTCGATATAGGAAACACTCAAACAGTCTTAGGATTATTTGACAACGATTCCCTTCTTTATGAATGGAGACTCCGAACCGCTGTCGATGCCACAGAAGATGAATGGGGAGTTTTTATCTACGAACTCTTCAAGATGGAACAAATAGAATTTAACGTTGTAAAAGCGTGTATCATTTCTTGTGTGGTTCCTCCTGTCCTACATTCTATGGAACGTTTTTGCGAAAAATATCTTCAGGTAAAACCTCTAATAGTGGGTCCAGGTATAAAAACTGGCATGCCCATTCTCTACGATAATCCGAAAGAGGTTGGAGCCGACCGCATTGTTAACGCGGTAGCAGCCTACGAAATGACAAAAGACACCACAGTTGTGATTGATTTTGGGACAGCCACCACTTTCGATTACATCTCCGAGAAGGGGGAATACCTTGGAGGGGCTATCTGTCCTGGCGTAATGATTTCTTGCGAAGCTCTTTTCCAAAAGGCATCTAAACTGCCAAGGCCACAAATTTTCGTTCGACCTAAGTCTGTTATTGGTAAAAACACTATCGATTCAATGAACGCAGGCATCATATTTGGGTATGCCGGTCTTGTGGAAGGTATCGTAGCCAGATTCGAAAAAGAAGCTGGACGCCCCTTAAAAACCATAGCAACAGGAGGATTAGCAACTATCATTGCGCCTGTATGTCCGGCTATTCAAACTGTCGATCCTCATCTTACTCTTAAAGGCCTTAAAATATTATTCGAGCGAAACCAATAAAAACTTTGTTTCAAGGGCGCAGATTGCGAAACTAAGAAATTTCAACAGCTTCTCACATATGTTTTATTTTGTGGGGGTTACCTCTTCACTTACAAAATAACATTGTTATTCCTGGAGTGCGAATTGCTAAAGTTTATCTAGCCATAGGAAATAAAACATCCTGGAATATAATATTAGCGCCAAAGAATACTGTGCAGAGAATGTTAACCTGGCGAAAGTGCTAAGAATGTATAACTTTGGCAAAATTGATTCAGGAGGATATGCCCATGAACTTAAAAGGCATTATAGCGGCTTTAGTTCTTTTGACATTGCCAGGTTCACCCTGCCTTGCTGAGTCCGGCTTCACTCAGGAAGACAGAGACAGACTGATACGGCTGGAAGCTACCCTACAGACCTTTATGCAACAGGTGGATAAAAGATTCGAACAGATAGACAAGCGATTTGAAGAACTACGCGAAGACATGAACAAGCGATTTGAGCAAGTGGACAAACGATTTGAACAAGTGGACAAGCGTTTTGAAGAACTGCGCCAAGACACCAACAAGCGTTTTGATCAGATGATGACGTTTTTATGGATTCTCGCCGGTATTTTTACAGCCTTAGTTGCCGCAGTTATAGGCTTTGCCTATTGGGATAGGAGAACTATCATTCGAAGAGCCAAAGAAGAAGCAATGGAAGAAATGAAAAGACAAGGGCTTATGAGAGACATCATCGAAGTGCTGAAAGATATTGCTCCAAACAACGCCAAACTGGCTGATGTGTTGAGAAGACACAATCTGTTGTAGAAAACGGCAAGATTTCAGGAGGGCATGCCAATGAACTTTAGAAACATGATATTAGCTTTGTTTCTTGTGATATTTCTAGTCTCACCCTGCCTTGCTGAGTCCGGCTTCACTCAGGAAGACAGAGATAGACTGATACGACTTGAAGCTACACTGCAGACTTTCATGCAACAAGTAGACAAGCGATTTGAAGAACTACGCGAAGACATGAACAAGCGATTTGAGCAAGTGGACAAACGATTTGAACAAGTGGACAAGCGATTTGAAGAACTGCGCCAAGACACCAACAAGCGTTTTGATCAGATGATGACGTTTCTATGGATTCTCGCCGGTATTTTTACAGCCTTAGTTGCCGCAGTTATAGGCTTTGCCTATTGGGATAGAAGAACCATCATTCGTAGAGCCAGAGAAGAGGCAATGGAAGAGATTAAAAGGCAAGGGCTTATGAGAGACATCATCGAAGTGCTGAAAGATATAGCTCCAAACAACGCCAAACTGGCTGATGTGTTGAGAAAGTATAATTTTCTCTAAAAACTGGGGCAAATGGCACAAGGAGAATATCTATATGGCTCTCAGCTTTGATTGGGTTCCAAACGTCGTTCCGACTAAGAAGGCAGCATCCAAAAATTCAAAACCATTAGCTCACTCTTTAGAACCTAAAATCCCCACTGGAGCAACCATAGCTCTTGTTGCTCCCGCCGGGATTTTTAATTCAGACGCCTTTGAAACATCGTTACAAATACTCCATGCTCAAGGCTATTCTGCTATGTATTCCAAGCGCATATGGAATTGCAGAAAAGACGTTTGTGGCATTGAATGGGAACGGGTTTTAGATATTATCGAATTTATGAAATCCCCATCAGTCGATGCAATCTGGTGCATCAGAGGTGGTTACGGAAGTAGCCAGATACTGCGATGGTTACCAAATCTTCCCTGGGATCAAAAACCCGTTATTGGTTATAGCGATATTTCTTTTTTGCATTTTTTTATTCATTCAACCACCGAAGCCATCACATTTCATGGTCCAAATTTTATTGAATTGGCCACAATGAGCCAAGAAAACCAAAGTGAAATCTTTTCACAACTCCGAGGCGAAACCAGTTTTTCCTGGTCTTTTGACCAATCTCAGGTTCTTAGACATGGTGCCACACAAGGTAAAATAATAGGTGGCAACCTAACATGCCTTGCCCATCTTCTTGGAACTCCCTATTTGACAATTGAGGCTTTTCATCAAACTATACTTTTCATTGAAGACATCAACGAAAAACCCTACCGAATTGACAGAATGTTAGTCCATTTAAGAGACGCTGGAATAATGGATCACATTTGTGGGCTACTTATCGGGAACTTTACCGGATGCGGTGAATATAAAACTGACCTAAAAGAACGGATTCTACGGATCTGTGCTCCCTACCACTTTCCTATAGTTGAAGGCTTTCCGGTAGGACACGGAATCCCGCAAACAATCATTCCTATGGGCATTAAAGTTTGTTTGAATACCCTGGAAGGTATTTTGTCATCGCTATAAAGCAATATTCCCATTATAATCATAAGCAGTAACATGATTTACTGGGGCACCCATAAAGGATGCCCCGCTACCACGTTTCACTACTTCAGCCCGGCAAAAAATGGATCCTGTTTGCAGTCACCCGTTTTTTCCTTGAGTTCGCACACTGAACAGAGTTTCCCGTATTCTGGTTTAGATTGGCGAGTTACAACATCATCTCCTTTTGGGTAGTCAGGACAATTTGCACACCAATGCCATGTGTCAGATCCTTCTTTTCTCTTGTAGGTAGGCATAACACACCTCCTTTGTTAGAATTCGATCCCCTTTTGAGCCCTTACACCTTTATCTCGAAAGTGGTGCTTTACTTGTCGCATCTCCGTTACCATGTCGGCAACTTGAACAATTGGTTCAGGAGCATAACGACCCGTAAGCACCACGTGGACTTCGGAAGGACGATCCTTCAAGGTTTCTTGGACTTCTTCTATGTCTAGAAAACCTCGGTGAAGAACATAATTAATTTCATCGAGAATGATCATGTCGTAGAGACGGTTGTAAATTGCATCCTTAGCCCGCCCCCAGCCTTCTTTTACAAGCTCGGAATCCCTGGATAGATCCTTCTTTCTTCTTGTAAATCCGTCTCCAAAACGAACAACTTCAACAGTGGGAAGCAGAGACAATGCTTCCAACTCACCAGGATGCCATCTACCTTTGATAAACTGAAAAAGTCCTACTCGCATTCCATGACCAGCCGCTCTAAGAATCATACCAAGGGCAGCAGTCGTTTTTCCCTTGCCCTCGCCCGTGAAAACGATCAATAATCCCTTGCGCTCTTCGGTCACAACAATATCTCCTTTTATCAACTGAATTTTTTTATAGTTTAACCGTAAAAATAAGGAATTTCAATTAACAGGTTGAAACATCCCTATCGCTTAAAAAATAAAGAAAAAAGCTTAAGGAGAAGAAACTTATGATAACCTCCCTAGAAGCATATGAAAAACTTTTGAAATGGAGTCGTGAGATTGCCATAATACAAAATGTCATAGAACTTATTGAGTGGGATCAGCGTTGTTATATGCCACCAAAAGCTTATAAACACCGAGCCGAACAAATTAAGTTTCTTACAGCCGAAAAACACCGACGTTTGATGAACGAACAGGTCAAAGAATGGATTGAACAGGCTGAGGAGGCTTTTTACGATGCAGATCCCCACAGTGTAGAACGGGCAAATCTTAGGGAATGGCAAAGATGGCATGAGAAAGCAACAAAAGTGCCCACAGAGCTTGCAGAAGAAATTGCCAGAGTTACATCCGAAGCCGAAACCATATGGGAAAACGCCAGAAAGAATAACGATTGGAAAAGTTTTGAACCCTATTTAGACCGCATTTTTTCGTTAAAGACTAAAGAAGCAGATGCTCTGGGTTACGATAAAGAACCCTATGATGCTTTATTTGACGAATTTGAGCCGTCTTTCACAACAGAAGACTTCGATGCTATAGTGGGTTCTACGCTCCCAGAACTTAAAAGGCTTCTTGAGATGGTCATGAAAAGCCAAGAAAAGATTGATTCTTCCTGCCTTTATCGTCACTTTCCTGTGCCCCTTCAAGAAAAGTTCGGTCGTCTTGTAGCAAAAAAGCTTGGCTACGATTTTGACGCAGGACGGCTTGATATGACTGCTCACCCTTTCACCACATCACCTGGTCCAGATGACGTTAGAATAACCACTCGATACAGCGAACAGGACTTTTCTCTTGCTTTTTTCGGTATCGTCCACGAAGTTGGTCACGCCCTCTATGACCAGGGACTTGAAAAGGAACACTGGGGCACTCCAGCCGGCATGCCTGTATCTCTAGGTGTTCATGAATCTCAGTCTCGCTTTTGGGAAAATATAATAGCAAGGTCTTACTCCTTCTGGAAATTCTGGTACCCTTCTCTTTTACAACATTTTCCTATCCTAACAGATGTGTCCATGGAGACTTTCTGGAAAGCTTTAAATCGAGTATATCCTTCTCTGATAAGGATCCAGGCAGATGAATTAACCTACGCCTTTCACATTATAATTCGTTATGAAATTGAGCGAGATGTTTTGAAGGGTCGCATTAAAGTGTCTGATCTTCCTGACTGCTGGAATGAAAAAATGGAAAATTATCTAGGTTGCAAGCCATCAACCTTCGCAGAAGGGGTTCTTCAAGACGTGCACTGGAGCGCTGGGCTTATAGGGTATTTCCCAACTTACCTGCTCGGAAACATTTACGCAGCCCAACTTACTGCTACAATGGAAGCAAATCTAGGCGGAAGTATTGATGAATTTGTCGGAAGCGGATTATTTGGAATCATTCTTGGGTGGCTTAGAGAAAATATCCATAAAAAGGGGAGTCGATTTACGTCCAAAGAACTTATTTTGGAAGTGACAGGTTCGCCGCCAAATCCGGAATATTTTCTAGGGTATCTTAAAAAGAAACTCGGTGTGGTATATGGGTTTTAAAAAATCAAAAGTCTGCGTCTGCACTCATAAAAATCCTATGGCGAAACCGGAGTGGATTTTGCTTAGTTTTAATTAAGAGGAGGTTAAGAAGTAGGTGATCTCGATCCAGAATGTTTCTCAATGGGTTGGAAAAGAAAAACTTTTCGAAGGGATTAACACTTACATCCGTCCCAAAGACCGAATTGGGCTTGTGGGGAGAAATGGCACGGGAAAAACATCTCTTTTAAGGATTATTGCCGGTGAGAGCGAACCCGAAAGTGGCACTATAAGTCGTCCGCGTTATCTACGAGTTGGCTACCTCCCTCAGGAGTGGAGTCCTCAAAGGGATGCCCAACTTATAAATTATATCACTAACATTCATGGAGAACTTGACATAGCAAGAAAGCAACTAGACGAGGTTACAACTGCTATTCAGAACGCATCATCTCCAGAAGAAATTGATCAGCTTACTCTTCAACAGGCGGAGTTGATAGAACGTATTGAACACTTTGGAGGTTATGACCTTCACGCTCGAGCCGAAAAAATACTTGCGGGACTTGGTTTTTCTTCATCCACATATCGTAATCTGATAAGCACTCTGAGTGGTGGATGGATCATGAGAGCGGAACTTGCTCGAATTCTTCTTTCCGAGCCAGATTTGATTCTTCTAGATGAACCTACCAATCACCTCGACTTATCCTCTCTTCTATGGCTCGAATCCTTCATCAAGGAATCCAGAGCAGCTTTCGTGATAATTTCCCACGATAGAGAATTTCTCAACCGAACTGTCCACCGTATATGGGAACTCGATGACGGATCATTCTACGAATACTCTGGAAACTACGATGACTATGAACGCCAACGGTCAGAACGGATAGAACATCTTAAGGCGATGGCAAAACACCAGAGGGACAGGATTCGAGAAATCGAGGAATTCATTGCTAGAAATAGAGTTCGGAAGGACAGAGCCAAGCAGGTGCAGAGTCGGCTAAAGATGCTGGAGAAAATGGAAATTATTGAAGTCCCGGATGATGAACGTCCTCCCAGCTTTTCTTTTCCCGAACCAGAGCGAGCCCCCAAACGACTTGTGGAACTCCAAAACATTTCAAAGCGTTTTGGCGGTACGGTGTTATACGAAAATCTTTCAATTACCATCGAACGTGGAGACAGGATCGCCTTTGTGGGATCAAACGGTTCGGGAAAGACAACCCTACTTAAAATTATAGCCGGCATGGTCGAGCCAGATTCAGGTTCGCGGTTAGTAAGCCCCAACGTTAAGATTAGCTATTACGCTCAGCACCAGTGGGAACAGCTTAACGGGGATCGGACAGTTTTTGAAGAAGCAAGATCCGTATCTGGAGATCTCCCTCATAGCACCCTAAGGCAGATTCTCGGGGCCTTCAGGTTCAGTGGTGAGGATGTAGAAAAAAAAGTCTCTTGTCTTAGCGGAGGCGAAAAGGCTAGATTGAGTTTATGCAAAAAAATTCTTGAAAGACCAAATCTTCTTCTCCTTGACGAGCCCACTAACCATTTAGATATTGCATCTCGTGAAGTGCTCGAAATGGCTCTAAAAGAATACAGTGGCACAGTATGTTTCATAAGCCACGATCGTCGATTCATTAACGCTCTTGCAACAAAGGTTCTCTTTTTCTACGATGGCAAGTTAGAATTGCTATATGGAAATTATGACGATCTTGAGAAAATTTGGTTTCCAAGGCTGCTAAGTGATGAAAATGCCCTGCCAAGAAAACTCGATAAAGAACAACACCAGGAAAAACAATATACCACCAGATCTAGTGGAGCCAAAAAAGAGGCACAAAAAAAACGCCTGGAAGCTCAATGGAGAAATGAACTCTACCGTATCAAAAAACCCGTTCTCGAAGAGATTGAAACCCTGGAGCAGGAAATTGAATCTCTTACAGCCGAACTTGATAAAATTCAGACTCTGCTCGCTCACCCAGACACTTACAAAGACGGCGAAAAAGCAAGAGAATTGAAAATAACCTATCAAACTCTTCAAAATAAGGTTAAAATGTTCACTACTCAGTGGGAAGAAAAAATGTTGTTCCTGGAGGAGTTGGAGCAACGCTTTTGGGACGAGAAGAAAAAGACAATCGAAAAAACCAATTAACATGGGGGAGCCTTATGAAAAAGATGACAGCAACAATTATAGCGCTGATGTTAATGAGTTTTGCACTTGCATCTTGTTATGCTCCCGGGCAGCCTACTTATCAACATTACGAAACAGCTACCTGGTTAGGTGCTGTCGGCGCAGGTATAGGGGCTCTAGTAGATAAGGAAAACAGGTGGCGTGGAGCTGTCATAGGCGGTAGCCTTGGGGCAATAACCGGTTATGGTCTTGCAGAAATCAATCAGCGGGCGGCTCAGGAAGCGGCCTACAGGAGAAACACTGTTACCTATTACAATCAGCGCACGGGTGAATGGGTTCAAGCTGATCCCATGAATTATGGTCCAGGTTACGCTGATGTTAGAGTCAGAACAGGTTACGGACAGCAAGTTCAAAACGAAAGATACGAACGAGTTCCTTTAAGATAACCCTCATTATAAAAGCTTTTTATAGTAAACCCTCAAACCTTTTATGGGAATGAGGGTTTATTCGTTCAAATCTGCGTGAGGGAGTTATTTCATGAATTTCGACAGTTCGGAAATACCCACCTTCCCTTCTCGATTGGAAGAATATCCTGCGATAAGACTTGAGAAAGGTCGAGAAAAACGCCTTCTTTATGGTTACAGATGGGTCTTTAGTAATGAAATTCTTGATTCCTTTCGCGATCTTACACCAGGAAGCTGGGTAAGAGTAGTAAGTCACAAAGGCGATCATTTGGGGCTTGGGTATATCAATCCACATTCACTTATCGCCGTAAGAATTGTTTGCCCTCCGGGCACTAAACCTTCTCGGATGTATTTCAAGCGGTTGTTGGAAAGAGCTCTGGAAATGCGACAAAAGCTATTTCCCAGGTCCAACTGCTATCGGCTTTTTTACAGCGAATCTGATGGCTTGCCGGGACTTATCGTGGATCGCTACGGTGACGTAATAGTTTACCAAATCACCACTGTTGGAGCATCCCGACTTGAAGGGCTAATCAGGGAAATACTCGTAGAACTCTTACATCCCATCGCTATTGTTGCTCGAAATGACAGCTCAGCAAGAACACTCGAGGGACTAAATCTGGAAAAAAGCGTCGTATGGGGTGAACTTCCTCAAGAATTATGGATCCATTTAGATGAACTGTTTTTCATCATTGATCCCCTAAATGGTCAGAAAACAGGACACTACCTCGACCAGCGCGAAAACCGTAAAGTCCTAAAGCGATTTTCGTCAGAAGCCTTAATACTAGATCTTTTTTGCTACGATGGGGCATGGGGACTCTTCGGAGCCCTATATGGAGCCAGAGAAGTAGTATTCGTCGATCAGTCCAAAGCAGCATTAGACAGAGCCAGAATTAACGCTGAACGTAATGGATTCTTATCAAGATGCCACTTTGTGGAAGCAGATGTTTTTGACTTTCTAAAAGCCAGCACCAGAAAAGACTTCGATGTAATTGTGGTGGATCCTCCAGCTTTTGCAAAAAACAAAAAATCTCTTCCTCAGGCAATAAGTGGCTATACAGACATTAACCGTCGTGCACTTTTAATGCTCCAGGACGGGGGCACTTTCATAAGCTGCTCGTGTTCACACCACGTATCAGAAGAACTTTTTGAAGAAATTCTTCGTAAAGCCGCCCTAGCAAGCGGCAAACAGCTTTTAGTCCTGGAAGCTCGAAGCCAGTCTCAAGATCATCCTGTGCTGCTTTCAATGCCCGAAACGCGTTATCTAAAATGTTATGTGACAAAAGTCCGAAGCAAGTAGGAACAACCGGCCGGTCGTCTTACAAAATCCATTCTCATGAATGATGGTGAACACATTTCAA